>JANOWT010000344.1:0-9503 GCA_031418115.1 Gemmatimonadota bacterium | reverse complement strand
GGGTGCTTGGTCCCGTTTGCCAGGTTGCCCGATCCCCGGGCGCCGCTTGTTATCGTGGTGGCCGAGCATATTGTAAAAAAAACGCGGCGGGGGGGGCCTCGCGCCCCACCCCGCCTCACCCGCCGCCCCGTGCAGGGGCCGCGGGACCCTGAGAACGGCCTAGAACGTGTACTGCACGCGGGTGGTCACCATGCGACCGACCAGCGGTACGCCGATGAACGACCGCACCTGATTGTCGAGCAGGTTCTGGGCATTCAGCGACCAACGGACGTTCGAGGCGAACGGAAGCTTCATGGAGATTCCAGCGTCGACGAAGGTGCTCGCCGGTACCATCTCGTAGGGGATCGGCGTATTGACGTTGTAGCTGTTGAACACGCCCGAGTTGACGGAGAACGCGCTGGAGGCGCGAACACGGAGTTCGCCCGACATACCCTTGACCTGATCGTCGTACCGGAAGGCCATCGAGCCGCGGTTCTTCGCCGCGTTGGCGGTCAACGGATTGGCCACCGACGCACCCGCCGCATTCGCCCAGACCGTGCGGTTGAGGTTCGAGAACGTCGCTGCGACCGAGAGACGGTCCGTGAAGTAGTAGTCCGCCGCGAGGTCGATGCCGCGCACGTCGATCTGGCCGATCGCATTCTGATAGGTGAAGACCAGGTAGTTCTTGTCGTAGAGCGGGCTGTCGAAGTTCAGCAAGCCGCCGGGGAGCTGCGCGAGCGAGGTGACCCAGCCCGTGATGACCGCAGGGACCGACCCGGCAGGGACGCCGTTGGCCACCAGCGTGCCGCCCATGGCTGCGCCGAGGTAGGAGCCGAGCGTGGTGGGGTCAAGGAAGACCGCATCATCGCCGTTGATTACCTGCGTCGTCGGATCCGCCGGGCGGATCTGGTACCAGAAGTCCGCCGAGACGCGCAACTTGTTGCCGAACAGACCCTTGTAGCCGACTTCCCACGTGTTCGAGAAGTTCGCGCCGAGCGCGCTGAGGTCGACGGGGTTCGTCCACGGCACGATCGGGGTGCCAGGGGCGAGGAGATTGCGGAGGACGCCTCGCACCTGGGTGTTCGTCGGAGCGAGCAGTCTCAGCGCGGCTGCGATGTTGGCGCGCTGCGGTGCGGGCAAGAACGCCAGCCCTGCCGCGAGCGCGTTCGCATTCGCCTGCATGATACCGGGGATCATCGAAGCGCCGGTCGCCGCGACCGGATTCGGCCCAGTGAACGGCGACCGCATGCAGAGTCCGCTGTTGATCGTCGGATCGCAACCGCGATCGTACTTCCACCCCGTCTTGGGGGCGTTTCCGAAGATCTGTACGTCGGTGCTTCCGAGTGCCGGCCCGAGGTTGAAACGCTGACCCGACCACTGGTCGAGGAAGAACGAGAACGCCGCCGGCGAGTTGAATGCACGATTGAACGTCAGGCGCCAGTTCTGCGTCGGGGTCGCCTTGAAGATGAACGCCATACGCGGGGAGAACTGAGACCCCTCGATCCGCGAGTTCTGGTCGCCGCGAACCGCGCCAGTGAAGTCGACGCGGTCGCTGAGCGGATGCGTCACCTGCAGATACGCCCCCATCTCGGCGATGTTGTCGTCGCCATCGTTACGACCGTTGATCGTGCCCTTCGTCTGCGGCGTCGTCGCGATGTAGTCGAATCCGGCGGTGAACTTCGACTCCTTGAGGGTGAAGCCCTGTTGGAGCTGGCCGACGAGGACCGTCGACTGGTCGACGACCGGGATGCCCGAGCGGAGGTAGAACGTGCCCGCGTCGTCCGTCGGGCTGTTGTTGCCGGCGTCATTCAGGTTGTAGAAGACCTGTGCGAAGAACTTCTTGTGGCGGAAGCGCTGCTGGATGTTGGTGTAGCTCCAGTTCTTCACCTGCGCGGCACCGAAGGTCGTCGTGATCTCGAGGCCCGACCCGATCTTCGAATAGCCGAACGTCGTGATGGCTTCGGTGTCCTCGTTCGGCCGGTAGTCGAGGCGCGCCTCGCCGGACGTCTTCTGGAGGTCGAAGTCGCGGACCTTCGTCACTCCACGCCGCGAGACCGGCACGCGCGTGTCGGTCGGCGACCACATCGCGTAGGCCGCACGCTCGGCCGGTGTCGCGCTTGCGCCGAGCTGGGTCTCGTTCGGGTCGAGGTACTCCCAGTCGTGCGCGGTGAAGTATTCGCCCGAGAACTTGTAGCCGAACTTGCCGTCGCCGAAGGTGCCGGCGGTGCGGCCGCTGAGGCGGGCCAGTGAGCGCTCACCGCCGTCGAGCGTGAGTGTCGTGCCCTGCGAGGTGAACGGCGACTTGGTGATCACATGCAGCACGCCGGCGCCGGAGTTCGGACCGTACAGCGCCGATGCAGGTCCTTGAAGGACCTCGATCCGGTCGATGTCCTCGCCCGTGCCCGTGAAGAGGAACGGCACATTGACGCGGAGTGACGGGACGCCGGCGAACCGGTAGTCCTGCAACATGAGCATCGAGCCCGAGAAGGCGTTGTTGAATCCGCGCGAGACGATGTTCGCCTGCACGATGCCGCCCTGAGAGATCGAAAGTCCCGGCGTCGACTTGAGATGGTCCGTGATCGTCGCCGCCGGTCGGTTGGCGATCTGTTCCGTCGTCACGACCGAGATCGAGTTCGGCGAGTCGAGGATCTTCTCCGGCTCCGCGCCGCGCGTTGCGGTGGTCGACACCGGGTTCAACCGCGTCGCGAACTCGGCCAGCGCGACATTCACCGTCGCCGTGCCGCCAGCGACGACCTGCACACTCTCCGTCCGCTTGGCCGCGAACCCGATCCGGGTCACGACGACCACGTACATGCCCGCGGGTACGCTCGCGATCCTATAGGTGCCATCCTCGCCCGACAGCCCGTTCGCGACCGGCGTCGATCCGGAGAGCACCCGCACCTGGGCGGCGTTGATCGGAGCCCCGCTCTCTGCCTGCGTGACGCGACCGGCGACGGTCCCGGACTGAGCGTCGGCGGCACTCGCTGCGGCGAAGAAGCCGAGGACGGCGAGTGTCTTGCTGACGAAACGAATGCGCATATGAATGACACCTCGAAGCACATGGGGTGTGTGGGGCCGCGGGAGGCGCGACCCACCGGAGCGAACGTGACCAAGGTCACCGAATGCCCAGACCGGGTCAAAGTTCTGCCCGTACGGGCCATACGTCAATACGTGGGGGGCGAGGAAATTCGGTTGCCCGGGCGGTACCCAGGCGTCAGCGTACCCCGACGACCTTGTGCGTCTGGACCGAGAGGCGCCACTGCGGGTGGGCAAGGCAGTACGCGATCGCCGCGCGCGTGGTCTGCTCGCGGTCGGGTCCGTCCAGCGGCTGGAGCAGCCAGTGCCGGAAGTCGAGCCCGAGAAAACGCTCCGGCAGGGCCTTCGGCTGCGGGTACACGAGCTTGAGTTCGTCGCCTCCGCTCACGACCAGCGCCGCGTCGGCTTTGGGGCTCACACAGACCCAGTCGAGCCCGCGCGGGATCGGCTGCGTCCCGTTGGTCTCGACCGCCACCTCGAAGCCCCGCGCGTGCAGCGCGTCGATCGCGGTCTCGTCCAACTGCAATAGCGGTTCCCCGCCAGTGCAGACGACGAATCGTTGGCCACCAGTCGCACCGGCCGAGTCAGGCCAACGGCTCGCCACGGCCTCGGCGAGCGCGTCCGCTGTGGCGAACTTCCCGCCGTCCGGACCGACCCCGACGAAGTCAGTGTCGCAGAAGTCGCAGACGGCCTTCTGCCGGTCCTGCTCGCGCCCGGTCCAGAGATTGCAGCCCGAGAAGCGGCAGAACACAGCCGGTCGACCGGCATGGATCCCTTCGCCTTGCAGCGTATAGAAGATCTCTTTGACTATGTACACGGGGCGGGTCGATGGACTGCCGACGATGAATGCTCAAGAAGGCTCAAGGACGCAGGATGAAAGATGCACTGCAACGGCGTTCGCCCGCATCTTTCGCCCTCCATCCGTCGCGCTTCATCCGATCTCCGCGAACCCCTTCGCCCTCAGCACACACGCGTCGCAGTGCCCGCACGCGACCCCCGCAGGCGACGGGTCGTAGCAACTGATCGTCTCGTCGTAGTCCACGCCGAGTGCGAGGCCGGTGCGGATGATGTCCGCCTTGCTCAGCGCGATCAACGGCGTGACGATCCGCGTCCGTGCCGTGCCTTCCACCCCGGAACGCGTCGCGAGATTCGCCATTGCCTCGTAGGCGGCGATGTACTCGGGGCGGCAATCGGGATAGCCGCTGTAGTCGAGCGCGTTCACGCCGATCAGCAGATCGGTGGCACCGAGGACCTCGGCCCATGCGAGCGCGAACGAGAGGAAGATCGTGTTGCGCGCCGGCACGTACGTGATCGGGATCCCCTCCGCCATCGCCGCGGCGTCTCGGTCCTTCGGCACCGCGACATCCGCCGTGAGCGCCGACCCGCCGAAGAGACGCAGGTCGATGTCGGCCACCACGTGACGCGCCACCTCCCAGCGCGCAGCGACCGTGCGTGCCCGTTCGATCTCTATGTCGTGCCGCTGTCCGTACCGGAACGTGAGCGCGTTGACCGCGTAGCCCGCCCCCGTCGCGAGGGCCAGCAGCGTCGACGAATCGAGCCCGCCCGAGAGCAGGAGCACACCCGGTGTGCCGGCAGCGACGGTCGGGAGCGTGGCGAGCGGCACGCGACTCAGGCCGTCCGGAGACCAGCGACGATCTCCTTGAGTCGCACCGAGCCCTCCAACAACGCCGTTGCCGCACTCGACATCTCCTCGCACGCGGCGCTCTGTTCCTCGGTCGAGGCGCTCACCTGCTGTGCGGCCGCTGCATGTCCCTCGGCGGTGCGTGCAGCGGTCGAGATGCCCGCGGCCGCCTCATTGACTGCGGCGACGTTCGCCCCCGCCGCCGCGCCGAGCCCCTCGGCTGCGGCGCGCGTCATCTCCGCCGATGTGCTGATCGTCTCGAGCGCGACGTCGATCCCCTCCGACACGCTCTCGATCTCGGCCACGCGCGACGCCCCCGTCTCCATCGCGGCCGTGGTCGTGCCAACGCGGCGCGTCACCACCGCGGTGAGCTGCACCACGTCGTCCGCCGCCTGCTGCGCCTGATCGGCCAGCTTGCGCACCTCGTCGGCCACCACCGCGAATCCACGCCCAGCTGCGCCGGCCCGCGCGGCCTCGATCGCGGCGTTGAGCGAGAGGAGGTTCGTCTGTTCGGCGATCCGGCTCACGATCCCCACGAACCGGTTGATGCCCTCGGCAGTCGTCGTCAGCTCGCGGACCTCGCCCGCCGCGCGATCCACCGCCTGTCGGATCTCGACCAGCAGGCTGCGCGCGCGCGCGATCTCGGCGCGCTTCGCACGCGCCACCCGCTCGATCTCCGCCGAGAGGTCCGAGACCTCGTCCGCCCCGGCGCGCACCTCGTGCGCCCGTTCGCGCACGCCCTGCAGCGCGCGATCCGCGTCGCGGAGCGCCGAGACCTGCATCTCCGCTCCCTCGGTCACGTCCGACATCGCAGTGGCCGTATGGGCGGCGGCGACCGAGACCTGTTCGGCGGCCGACGTCAGCTGGTGCGCGGAGGTCGCGACGTCCGCGGAGGTGCTGCCCGCGACCGTGGCCACGCGTGAGAGTGAGGCTGCGGTGGTGTTCATCGCGTCGGCGAGCGCCTGGAACTCGCCGGGAAGCTCGGTCTCTGTACGGATGTCGAGCCGGCCCTGGCTCAGCGCTCGCGCGTGCGACACGAGAAGCGCGAGCGGAGCTGAGATGCGCTGCACGGTGCCCACGAATGTGACGATCCCCAGCAGCACCGCGCCGATGATCACCGCGAGCAGGACGCGCTTGCGCTGCGCGGCCGTCTCCTGGAGCGTCGTGACGGAGATCGCGATCTGCTTGGCGCGCATCTCCGCGAGCCTCGCGACGTCGCGCGTGAGCGCGGCCTCGAGCGGGCGCACGCTGTCGGCGCGCGCTTCAGCCGCCTCCTGGCGGCCGAGGTCCCGCAAGAGCTGCGCCTGCGTGAGACCCACCTCCAAGGCGGAGAGTGTCTCGTCGATCGACGAGATGAGACCGAGTTCGGTCGACGTCAGCCCTTCGCTGTCGTTGAGGTCGCGCAACGCAGCGTGTGCGGCCCAGCCAGCGGTTCGGAAGCCCTCGCGGTCGGTGGCCGCGCCGCGGTCCAGGTACCGGACTGCGGCCGCGAGTTCGCGCGTGATGCTCGTGCTCAAGAGCGCGCTGAGCGACGTCTCTCGCTGGACCTTCGTCACCGCAGACTCGATCTCGGCGGCGAACGCCCCGATCGACAGTCGACCGACCATGCCTGAGACCACGAGCAGTCCGACGAGCAGCGAGAAGCCAGCGATGAGTCGGCTTCGGATGGTGCGGAGCGAGAAGAAGTTCACGGTGTCCCCGGTTCGGCGAGCACGAGATGACCGCTCGACACGCGCGTCATGGTGAACGACTTGCCAACGGGGTCGCCGAACTCGTCGAACGCGATCGCGCCCGTGATGCCGGCATGCGGGCCCGCCGTGCGAAGCGAGGCAAGCCAGTCGCGGATCGCCCCACGGTCGCGGCCAACGGCGCGGATGGCCGCGACGAGGACTCGCACCGCATCGTACGAGAGCGCTGCGTTGCCGTCGGGCTCCGCGCCGTCGAAGCGTGCGCGGTACGCCTCAACGAATCGCTTGGCCTCGGGGCGCGGATCGAAGGGTGTGAACGGCGCGCCGACGAGGGCGCCTTCGGCGACCGCCGAATCGGAGCGGATCCCGGTCCATCCGTCGCCACCCAGGTAGTCGGCGGTGAGGCCAGCCGCGCGACCTGCGGCGATGAAGGCGAGACCGGTCTTCTCGGTGCCGGCGATGAACACGAGATCCGGTCGCCGCGCCGCGAGCCACTCCATATAGATGGAGGCACTCTTGCCCTCGAAGCCGATCGGATCGATCGAGATCACTTCGCCCGCGAAACTCCGTCGGAAGGCGTCAGCGAGGCCGCGCCCGTATGCGTCGTTCTCGTAGAGCACGGCCGCGCGCCGTTTGCCGATCCGTTGCGCGAAGCGCGCAAGGTCGACGCCATTGGCCGAATCGCTGGAGATGACGCGGAACGCCCACGGGGAGATGCCCGTCAGCGCGGCAGACGACGCGGTCGTCGCGATCGCCGCGACGTGGCCGTCGTAGACCTTGGCTGCCGCGAGCATCGCACCGGAGGTGACGTGTCCGACCACCGCGAGGAGGCGTGGTTCATCGACGAACTCCTGCGCGATCACCGCCGCCTTGGCGCCGTCGCCGTCGTCGTCCCTGTAATCGATCAGGAGCGAATCGCCGTCGATGCCACCGGCGGCGTTGATCTCAGCGACCGCGAGTTCGACGCCGCGACGATTCTCGATGCCGAAGCCCTCCTTGAGTGGGCCGGCCATGCCGAGGTGCACGGGCCCGCCGGCACCGCCGCAGGCGGTGACGCAGGCGGTGACGCACGCCAGGAGTCCGAGACACATGAGTCGCCGCCTCATGTGTGCGCCTTGCCGCGTCGACCCTTGGCGGCGGGCTGTTGCTGCGTGAGGCAGTGCAGCGTTCCGAGTCCCCACACGAGGTCCACCGCGTGGATCCCCACTACCTGTCGGTCGGGCATCAACTCGGCGAGCCTGTTCATAGCGATCCGGTCATTGGAGTCGTTGAAGGTCGGTACGATCACCGTGCCGTTGGCGAGGTAGAAGTTCGCATAACTCGCCGGGAGCCGCGTGCCGTCCATGACGACCGCGCGCGGATAGGGTAATGTGACGGTGCGGATCGGTTCGCCGTGCGCATCGGTCACTCCCTTGAGCCGCGCGAGGTTGTCGAGCGACCGCGCATGGTTCTCGTCGGCCGGATCCTCCTCATGCGCGAGCACCACCACGCCCGGCGCCACGAAGCGCGCGATGTCGTCCACATGCCCATGCGTGTCGTCGCCCACGCACCCCTCGCCGAGCCAGATCGTCCTGGTGCAGCCGAGTTCCTCGGCGAAGGTCCGCTCGTAGTCGGCACGCGTGAAGCCGGGGTTCCGCACCTGCACATCGCTCAAGAGCCACTCTTCGGTCACGAGCACGGTGCCCTGACCGTCAGTCTCGATACCGCCGCCCTCGAGCACTACGCGTCCCTTGCCGTCGTGCCGCGCCGGCTGATGCAGCGCGAGCCCGGTGTGCTCGGCCACGAATGCGCCGATGAGTGAATCCGCCGAGAAGTTCTCGTACTTGGCCCAGGCGTTGAAGCCCCAGTTCACCAGACGCACGCTGCCGTCGGCGAGCTGCACACCCGTCGGGCCTGAATCGCGCAGCCACACTCGGTCGCTCGCGCACTGATGCAGGTGAACGCGCGATTGCCGTACCTCATGCATGCGCAGACAGTGCCAGGCCTGCTCCTCAGCCCCTTCGTCGTTCACGAGGATTCGCACATGCTCGTGCTCGGCGAGCGCCCGCACGATCTCGGCGTAGACCCACGCGATCGGGGCGAACTTGCCTGGCCAGTCGGGCTCGTGGTGCGGCCACGCGATCCATGTGGCGTCGTGGCGCTCCCACTCGGCGGGCCAGCGCACGCTCGTGCTCACCGCGCCCTTGGTGCTCACGACCCGATCCAGCGATTCAGGATCGGACCATACGCGTCAACGCGTCGATCGCGCAGGAACGGCCAGTTGCGACGCGTATACTCGATCAACGCCGGGTCGCAGGTCGCGATCAACGTCGCGTCGCCCGTCTCGGCCTGCGCCATGTAGCGACCGTAGGGATCGACGATCATCGAATGACCGAAGAACTCGATCCCGCCGGTGCCGGCCTTGGCCTCGAAACCCGAACGATTGGGCGACGCCACGAACACGCCGTTGGCGATCGCGTGCGCGCGTTGCGCCGTGCGCCAGGCGTCGACCTGCGCCGCCCCCCACTCCGCCTTCTCGGCCGGATGCCAGCCGATCGCGGTCGGGTAGAACAGGATGTCGGCGCCGAGCAGGGACGTGATGCGCGCGCCCTCTGGGTACCACTGGTCCCAGCAGATGAGCACGCCGATCGTCGCGTAGCGCGTCTTCCAGACCATGAAGCCGCCCGCCTCGCCGTCGGGACCGCGCGCGCCCTTCGGCTGCACCGATGCCGTGGATTCGCCGGGTGCGAAATAGTACTTCTCCTCGAAGAGCGGATCGTGCGGGATGTGCATCTTGCGATACACACCGAGCAACGCGCCGTCGGCATCGATCACCGCGGCGCTGTTGCGGTAGACGCCTGGGCCCTGCCGCTCGTAGATCGGCGCCACGAGCACCACCGCGAGTTCCTTCGCGACCGCCTGCAACCGCGCGATGGTCGGCCCCGGCACCGGCTCGGCGATGTCGAAGTTGGCGGCGTCGAGCGTCTTGCAGAAATATGGCGCGTTGAAGAGCTCCTTCAGGCAGATCACCTGCGCGCCTTTCGCGTGCGCGTCGCGGATCCGCTTCTCGGACGCGACGAGCGTCGCGTCGGCGGTGGACTCGACGCCATCCTGGATGATGGCGACCGTGAAAGGAGCGCGAGTGGTCATGGGCGCAATTTCGCCCAGTTAGACCTTCA
>JANOWT010000343.1:0-7059 GCA_031418115.1 Gemmatimonadota bacterium | reverse complement strand
CGCGATCCGCTTCTCCCACATCGGTTTCGGCACGACGCCGAACATGGCGCCGCCGTCGAGACTCTGACCACCGGCCTGCAGCGCATGGATGCGCGTGCGGCCGAGGAGGCGTGATTCGTGGAGCGGAGTGGGTGCGGGCATGCGGACAAGTTAGCGTCGACGCCGTCGGGACGGATTCTGTCCCTGGGTGAGCTTCCCCCCCGCCGGCGCCCGGCGCCCCTCCCTCGCGTGAGATCGCGCGACTTCAGCCACCGACTCGGACCTTGAACGTACTCCACCGACCCTGACCGTAGTTCCCGACTCTGGCGAGTGGTGCCCGCCGGACCTTGGCCAGCATCGCCGCCGCTGCGGCTCGCAGCTCACGCGAAGCCGTCGGATGCACCGACGCACTGGTGATCGCGGTCCGTCCGACGAGCCCTCGGCGCGTGGGCGTGCGAGCGACCGAACCACGATAGCTCGCGATGGCGGCGACCAGATCCTCCGCTGTCGCCGAGTCACGGCGCAGCAGGATCACGTCCGGACGATTCTGATCGGAGAATCGCAGGATCTCGGCGCGGAGCCCAGGCTGTGTCAGCGTGTCCACGAGCGCGACCGCCACCTGCCGGGATCGTGCGACCTGCGCCTGCACGAGCGTGCCGACGAACATCACCGCGACCGCGAGCAGGCCGAGAACGAGCGTTCGACTCTTCATGTTGTACTCTCCTGTGATTGGTTGTGTGAGGAAAGAGGACCGATCAGGAACTTTGGATCGGACCGGTGAACTCGCGGCAGTCGAGGATCGGCGCGTCCTCCGAACCGGATGCGGAACACGTCGTCCACGAACTCGCCGACGACGCGAGGGACACGGTACTTCCGCTCACTCGGCGTACCTCTCATGCGACGTCACCCAACGTTTCATCAGGTGGCGACCGCGACCGTCGCAGCCAGGCACGGAACTCCGCGTACGCGACGCGGTCTCCCCCCGCAGCGCGCAACGCGCGAGGACGAACTCGTCTCCGAGCGCGAGGCGGATCCGCTCCACCGCGTCGAACGCGGTCGAGACGACGACCACGTTCGACGGCGCACTCAAGTGATGGGCCAGCACGCGCTCCGGGCAGGGGACGCGGCAATCTCGGGGTGCACGGCACGGCACCGTCATCGCTACACGGCAGTCATGCTCGGCGTACCGCACGCCCTTGTCGCAGCGACTGAACCAGACCGTCGACTACACCCCGTCCGCCCCGTCCGTCGCGCTGGGGAACGCCCGTAGCCGTTTCGCGCGCGCCTTCCTCGCGCCGAGCAGCTCATCGAGATCGGCCCATGTATGCACGCCGCGGTGCGACGCGTCGCGCAACAATCCCCGGAGCACATGCGCCGTGGCGATCGCGTCGCCCGAGGCGCGATGACGGTCCTCGATCACGACGCCGTAGTGCTGTGAGACCGCATCGAGGTTCCGCCGTGGCAGATGCGCCAGCAACTTGCGCGAGAGGCGCACCGTGCAGAGCTGCGCCAGCAACAGTTCGCCGAGCGGTGTCGGCGCCACCCGCGCGAACTCGGCGCTCAAGAACCCGAAGTCGAAGCTCGCGTTGTGCGCGACGAAGACGCGTCCCACGAGGTGCGCCGCGAACTCCCCCGCGATGTCAGGGAACGTCGGCGCATCGCGCACCATCGCGTCGTCGATCCCGGTGAGTCGCGTGATGTGCCACGGGATCGGCCGCTGGGGGTTCACCAGCGAATGGAACGCGAGCGCCACGCGATCGCCGTCGACGTGCACGGCCGCCACCTCGGTGACTCGGTCAGAGCCTCCGGGCGCTCCGCCCGTCGTCTCGACGTCGACCACGACATAGGGGAGCGTGTGCAGTTCCATGAGGCACAACCTAAGGGCCTCGGTAGGCGGGAGCCGGCGCGAAAAGCCGCGGAGGGCCCATTGAGTCCGTTGCGCCAGCGCGGTAGCTTGTGAATGATTTCACAAGCCCCTTTTCCCGCCCCGTGAAGCACATCGCCGAATCCACCGTCCGCCGCCTCTCACTCTATCTCCGGTTCCTGGAGGAGTTCGAGGCGCAGGGCCAGACCACCATCTCCAGCGGCGAGCTCGCCCTCTCGGGCGGCACGACGTCGGCGCAGGTGCGCAAGGACCTGTCGTTCTTCGGCTCGTTCGGCAAACGCGGGCTCGGTTACGGCGTGCGCGACCTGATCGGCTCGATCCGGCAGATCCTCGGCCTGCACCGCAGCTGGAGTGTCGTCATCATCGGCGCAGGGAAGATCGGAGCGGCCCTCGCGCAGTATCGTGGCTTCACACAGCGCGGGTTCAACGTGGTCGGTGTGTACGACAAGGACCCGGTACGGGTCGGTGCAACGCTCGACGGCGTCACGGTACGCCCGGACTCGGAGCTCGAGCGCGACATCCAGCGCCTCAAACCGCAGATCGCCGTCCTCTGCGTGCCGGGCGAGGCCGCGCAGCCGCTCGTCGACCGCGTCACCAAGGCGGGCATCAGAGCCGTGCTGAACTTCGCACCGGCGCAGCTCCACGTACCCAAGGGAGTCACGCTGCGCGCTGTGAACATGGCGACCGAACTCGAGATCCTCGCCTTCGGCCTCAGCCACCCCGAGGAGCGCGCGTCGTAGGCTGAATCACTGCATCGGGGCGCGCTCGCAGCAACGCCGCGAACGCTTCGGCGCCGAGCACCTCGGGACGCACGTCCCCGCTGACTCCCGCCCGGGCGAGCACGGCATCGGCCTGCGCTGCGTCGAGCGACCAGAGCGTGCGCAACACGCGCCGCAACTGTTTGCGCCTCAGACCGAACGCGCCCTGCACGAACAGCCGGTACGGTTCCTCCTCGTCCTCGCTCACCACCGGATCCGCCCGCGGTGTGATCCGCACGACCGCCGACTCCACCTTGGGCGGCGGTTTGAACGCGCGCGCCGCGACGCCGAACAGCAGCTCCGCGCGCGCGAGCGCCTGCACATTCACCGAGAGCGCGCCGTAGTCGTCACCGTCCGGCGGCGAGACGATGCGATCGGCGACCTCTTTCTGCACGAGGTACACGGCGCGCAGTGGTCGCGGTCGCTGCATCGCATGAAAAAGGATCGGCGTGGTGATGTTGTAAGGCACATTCCCTGCGAGCAGGTACGGGCCGCCGGCGAGGGCGCCGAGATCCTGCTCCAGCACATCGCCCTCGACGAGCGTGAATCGCGGCTCATCCTGCCAACGCTCGCGCAGCAGCGGGATCAGGTCGCGGTCGATCTCGATCGCGATCACGCGGCCCGCCCGCTCGAGCAGTTGCGCCGTGAGCGACCCGCGCCCTGGACCGATCTCGATCACCGTGTCGTCACGCGTGGCGCCGAGTGCGTCAGCGATCCGGCCGAGCAGGCGAGGATCGGTGAGGAAATGCTGACCGAGGCGCTTCTTCGGGCGCGGAGTATCCATCAGCGCAGCCGCACCGCTCAGGTGCTGCGGAGGACGACGACGGCCTGATCGTCGTGCGGCCGCATGCGGCCCATGTGTCCTTCCACGAGCGCGAAGACACCGTCGACGATCCGCGAGGGCAGTTCACGACGGCGCGCGCGGAGCACCTCGAGGACCCTCGGCTCTCCGAGCGCGGCACCGCGCACGTCGCGCGCATCGCTCACGCCGTCGGTGAACATCACCAGCAGGTCGCCCAGCGACCATGGACGCGAGTCGCCGTGCAGGCCCTCGGGCCCGAGTCCGAGCGGCGGGTCGGTCGCGGCCAGGCGCGTCGACTCGCCGTCGGCGGATATCACGAACGCATGCGGATGTCCCGTGTTGGTCCACCGCACCGTGCCGGCCGCCGGATCGATCACCACGTAGCAGAGGCTGAGGAACATCTCGGTCTCGCGCAGTTCCTCCTCGACCGTCGCGAGCAGCGCCTGCACCGTCTCCGCCGGGTCGGCGGTGGTCTGGGCATGGATCGCCGCCGCGCTCATCACGAGCGCCATGATGAGCGCCGCCCGGTAGCCGTGGCTCGACACGTCGCCGATCAACACCCCGGTGCGTCCGTCGCCGAGCCGGAAGAGGTGATAGAAGTCACCACCGACGCCGTCGGCCGCCTCGACTCGCGCCGCGCAGATGGCGTCGGGTGCGACCACGCGCGCATCGGGCAGCAGACGCAGTTGGAGGTCGTGCGCGAGCCGCATCTCCGAGGCGAGTCGCTCCTGCTCGAGTGTCGCGCTCACCAGCCGCGCGTTCTGGATCGCGGTACCGATCTGCGAACCGACCGCGGCCACGAGCTTCTCGTCGCCCGCGGTGAAGGAGGCGCCCGAGCGACGCCCCGAGAGACAGACGACACCGAGGGGGATGCCGCCGTCGGGCGTGGTCCACACGATCGGCACGGTGAGCATCGCACCGTGGCGGAACGGCGCTTCGAGATCGCTCTCGAGCACGCCGGCGTTCACGAGCAGCGCATGGCGCGTGCGGAACACGCGCGCGGTGACGCTCAGCGGATCGTCAGTGGGGATCGCCAGCGGCGTCAACGCGCCGGCGACGCGCAAGGTGGTGACGGGCCGCAACAGTCCCGACGATGCGTCGTGCACGAAGAGCGCGCCATACTCCGCACCCACCGTCTCGGCGACCTCGAGCAGGATCGTGCGCGTCGCCTCCTCGAGCGTGACGGTGCGACCGAGGATCTCACTGATCGAGTAAAGCAGATTGATCTCTTCGTAGCGTTCGGCCAGCTCGTCGGTGGCACGCGACGCCTCCCACTGACTCTGCAGCACCTGCGAGAGCACGGGGACGAGCACACGCATCCACCGCCGCGGTTCGGCGTCGTCGTCCGCCACGGGGCCGATGCCGAGCCAGGCGTGGGTGCGGCCGGGGATGCGCGCGACGAGCTGCCTGCCGAGCGCGGTCTCACGCGAGCGGACGGAATCGGCATCGAGGAGCAGTTCATTGGGCGGCGGCGTGACGTCCCCACCCGACGTGGCCGCGACCTCGACCGACGTCGCACCGCGCACCCAGAGCACGGTGCCGCAGCCGTAGGCTTCGCTGAAGGCATCGAGGACGCGCCCGACGTCGCTCATCGCCAGCGGCTCAGCGCCGGAGCAGCGTGAGACGCACGACGTTGCCGTCGCCGCGGAATCGTTCCACCCGATCCATGAGCGAGCGCATCAGGAAGAGCCCACGCCCGTCCTCCCGCGCAAGGTTCTCGAACGTCGTGGGATCCTGCGTGCAGGCGTCGAGGTCGAACCCCTCGCCTTCGTCCTCGACCTCGAGTACGAGCCGCAACTCGCTCACGTCGGCGCGCAAGCGCACATGCTTCCCCGCACCGTCACCGTTGCCGCGGAGGATCGCGTTGGAGAGAGCTTCGGTGAGCGCGACCGGGACGTTGAGGCTCAGCTGTCGGGCGTTGAAGCGACACTCGCGACAGCTCCGGACCACCTGCGCGACGATCCCCTCGATCTGCTGGACATCGCTCGGAAAGCGGATGTCCAGCGCCGCGTTCGACGCCATCTAGAAACTCTCGAGGGCGCGCTCTCGCGTGTCGGCGATCTGGAAGAGCGAGTCGAGCTTGGTGAGCTCGAACAACGTCTGCAGATCGTCGTTGAGGTTCGCGAGTCGCAAGTCACCGCCGAGCTCGCGCAAGCGCTTGGCGAGCGAGACGAGCACGCCGAGTCCGGAGCTGTCGATGTAGCCAGCCTTGGCGAAGTCGATGAGCACCTTGCGCGCTCCCGCCTCCGCCTCGTCGAGCACCCGCTGCTTCAGTTCCTGACGATTGCCGACGATCAGCTGACCGTCCACTTCGACGACGACGACGTCGCCGTGTTTGATGACTTGCAGGCTCATGGCGTACTCGGGCCGGGGTTCGCTGTGAAAGATGGGGACTGATACTTGTCGCGCAACGCCTTGGCGACCGCAGGGTGCACGAGGGCGTCGATGTCGCCGCCGAAGCGCGCCACCTCGCGCACCAGAGAGGAGCTCAGATAACTCACCTCGAGGGAGGGGACCATGAACATCGTCTCGAGCAGCGGCGCGAGGTGCCGGTTCATGAGCGCCATCTGGTACTCGTATTCGAAGTCGGCGACCGCGCGCAGACCGCGCAGCACCACCTGGGCGCCGGCCTCGCGTGCGAAGTCGACGACGAGGCCACTGAACGCACGCACCTCGACCCGAGGGTCATCCTCGAGCGCCGCGCGAATGAGCGTGATCCGCTCGTCGACCGAGAACAGCGGCTGCTTGGACACATTCACCGCCACGCCGACCACGAGACGGTCGATGAACTTGAGCGAGCGGCGGATCAGGTCCGCGTGGCCGTTCGTGATCGGGTCGAAGCTTCCCGCGTAGAGCGCCACCTTGGGCATCGTCAGCGTTCCGTTCGATAAAGTGTGAGCGCGGTGTCGCCGTACTGCCGTCGATCGACGCTGGCGCCTGGCCCGACGTCGGGAAGCGTGAGCGCAGCCTCATGCTCCACGCCAAAGATCGCCGCGAACGGCGCGCGGAGCCAGCGGTCGGCGAGCGCTTTCGCGATTCCGGTCTTGTACGGCGGGTCCGCGAACGCCACATCCCATGGTGCCGCCGCCCCTTCGGGCATGGCCGCATCGACGTAGGCCAGCGCGCTCGCGCGATGCACCACGCCGAGTTCCCCGGCTCCCAGATCCGCGATGTTCTTGCGGAGCGTCGAGAGCACCCGGGTCTCCTGCTCGACGAAGTCGCAGTGCGAGGCCCCACGCGAGAGCGCCTCGAGGCCGAGCGCGCCCGAGCCCGCGCAGAGGTCCACGACGCGCGCACCGTCGAGCCACGGGTTCACGATGCTCATCCAAGCCTCGCGCACGCGATCGGCGGTCGGCCGCACGCTGCCCGCCGGCACTCCGATCCGCCGTCCGCGCCAGGCGCCCGCAACGATACGCAAGTCCGTCACGATCAGGCCGTCACGTCGGGGGCCGAGCGGAAATCCTGCAGCACCGCCTGCAGCGTCCGCTTCCCCTGGTACTCGTTCACGTCCAGCCGGTACGCGAAGTCGAACCGTGCGTCGACGGCGCGCAGCTCGTCGGCGCGCCCAGCCATTCCCCACCCGACGCTGTCGAGCGGTCCGCGCGACGTCTCGAGTGCGACCTTCACGCCATCGG
>JANOWT010000342.1:0-2670 GCA_031418115.1 Gemmatimonadota bacterium | reverse complement strand
GGTTGCCCTTGCGGGCCCCCTTGACTTGCATGTGTTAAGCACGCCGCCAGCGTTCGTCCTGAGCCAGGATCAAACTCTCCAATGAGAATCCAATAGGCTCTCCCGAATCGCTGTCACGCTGTCACGCATGACAGCGTTATTCGGAATCACAAAATATATGTTCAGGTCTAAACTCTAACCTCGCCCCCGAACGGGACAAGGATCAATGAGTCCGCCTCGCACACTTTGCGATATCTCTCTCAACTCGATTTTCAATCAGCGTTCGTTTGCTCGGCAGCGTTTCCGCGCCAGCCTCCAAGAATACCACACAAATCAGCCGACGTCAAGGGGTCGTTACAACTTTCTTGCCCCGTTTCACGCGAGAGCGTTACCGCTCCCTTACGACCAACTCATGCCCTGCCCTGTTTAGGGGAAGGACGCGAACAATAGCGGCGCGAACTCGCTATCGCAAGGGGGGGACTCCTCACGCGTATTCTCGGCCACGCACCGCGCGCGTACAACATCGATTCCGCGAATGGTGGCCCGCACCCGTGCGGAGTATGCTCTCCGCATGAGAATGTCACTCTTGCAACTTCGATTCATCGTTCTGATCCTCGCCGTACTCCTCTCGGCCGGTGCGTGCACAGCTGCACCTGAAGACACTCCGACAACGTCCGACGCGCAGGCCATCGCGATCGACCGCGATCTACTCGACGTCACTGTGTCGCAACTCGAGCAACTGTACGCGGACAAGCGCTACACCGTCCGGCAAGTGGTCGAGTGGCACCTCGCACGCATCGATCGCTACAACGGTGTGTACGGAGCCATAGAGACGCTGCTGCGCGAGTCCGCGCTCGCCGATGCCGACCGACTCGATGCCGCAGCCACAACGGGCAGCGCCACTCGTGGCCCTCTGTGGGGCGTGCCGATCGTGATCAAGGCCAACACCAGCGTTGCCGGGGAGATCACCTCGGCCGGTTGGGCAGGCTACACCCGCGTGGGGCATGAACTGATCGCGCCCGCCGACGCGACCGTCGTCGCCAAGTTCCGCGCAGCGGGTGCGATCATCGTGGGACTCGCGAACATGCCCGACCTGGCGAACAGCGACACCAATCGCAGCAGCTCGTTCGGGCGCACGGGCAACGCGTACGACGTGCGCTTCTCGCCCGGTGGCTCGTCGGGCGGTGTGGTGACCGCGATCGCTGCGAACATGGCGGTGCTCGGCAATGGTACCGACACCGGCAACTCCATTCGCATGCCCGCCGCCACCAGCGCGCTCGTGGGCCTGTTCCCGACACGCGGCCTCGTGAGCATCGCGGGCATCGCCCCGCTCGACTGGCTGCTGGACAACACCGGTCCGATCGCACGTACCGTCACTGACGCAGCGATCGCGCTCGCAGTGATGGCGGGCGCTGACTCTCTCGACCCGCCTACACTGACCGCCCCGGAGTCCGCGCGCGTGCTGCCGCATGCACTTCCGCCTACAACGGCGCTCGCGGCCGCGTCGCTCAAAGGCAAGCGCTTCGGCGTGCCGGCGTTCGTGCTCGCCGGACGCGGTGTCCCTTTCCACGGCATTCCCTACGGCGTCTCCGAACGTGCCGCCGATGCTTTACGCACCGGGGCCGACCAACCGCTCCGTCCTGAGACGCGTGCGATGTTCATGAAGGCCATCGATGCCCTGCGTGCTGCCGGTGCCGAGGTCGTCTTTGGCGACGATATCCTCGGTGACGATTTCGCCAAGCAGGCGAGTCGCGTGTCCACCTACGCGTACATGAGGGAGGGCACCGACCGCTTTCTCGCGAAGTTCGGACCCTCCGAGTATCACTCTGCAGCGGAGTATCTCGCCGCGGTCGGCGCGCCGCTCTTCACTTCGTCGATCGGCACGGAAGATTTCTTCCGCCAACTGGGCAGCGTGCACATCGAACAACGCGTGCTGAGTGCCGATGCGGATGCCGAGCGCACCTATCATGCGCCGCGTCGGGCCGTACTCGATGCATACGTGGCGACGCTCGATCGCCGCAAGCTCGACGGATTCGTGTATCCGGCCATCCAGATGCCGCCCCCGGACGAATCACTGCCGCAGGACGGGCGTGTGAGCGAAGGGCCACACTCGGCGACCAGCTGGGTCAACATGATCGGCGTGCCAGCGGTGGTGGTATCGGCAGGCTTCTACGAGAGCGGACTGCCGTTCGGTCTCGAGTTCTCCGCGCGTCCGTGGACCGATGCGTCGTTGCTCGCCGTCGCGTACGGTTGGGAGCAGGCCACCGCTCGGCGCAAGCCGCCGACGCTGGTCGAGGCGGGGCTGCTACCCACCACGCCGGCGCGCGCCGGGCGGCTTGATCGGCGTTGAAGCACGCTGCGGTGTGATCCCTGGCAAGACAAGAGGGCCGCAACGATGACACTCGTTGCGGCCCTCTCCGTCTGCTGCCATGCGCCCTGAAGGAATCGAACCTTCAACCTAGTGATTAAGAGTCACTTGCTCTGCCAATTGAGCAAAGGGCGCGCTGTACATCCGATCCACGTGAGGCGCGCCAGGAGGGACTCGAACCCACGACCCACAGCTTAGAAGGCTGTTGCTCTATCCAACTGAGCTACTGGCGCTTCGTTCGCGACAGGGTGCCCTGAGCTGCGCGAGCTTTCCTGCCAGGTCGGGGCGCCCGGATTTGAACCGGGGACCTCCTGCTCCCAAAG
>JANOWT010000341.1:0-18793 GCA_031418115.1 Gemmatimonadota bacterium | reverse complement strand
CATGAGCCCGCGGGGACCGAGCACGCGTCCCAACTGGCCGACCTGACCCATCTGGTCGGGGGTGGCGATCATGACGTCGAAGTCGGTCCAGCCATCCTTGATCTTCTGGATGTACTCGGTGCCGACGAAATCGGCGCCCGCCGCTTCCGCTTCTTTCTGCTTGTCACCGACGGCGATGACGAGCACACGGACCGGCGTACCGGTGCCGGCGGGGAGCACGACGGTGCCACGCACGACCTGATCGGCGTGACGCGGATCGACGCCGAGGCGCACGGCGATCTCGACCGTCTCGTCGAACTTGGCGAAGGCGGTCGTCTTGATGAGCTCGATCGCGGCCTTCGGGGCGTACTGGGTGGCCGGAACGACCTTGGCAGCCGCGGCCCGGTACTTCTTTCCATGTGCTTTCATCCCTTCACCTCCACGCCCATCGAGCGCGCCGCGCCGGCGACCATCGCCATGGCGGAGTCGATCGACTCAGTGTTGAGATCGGGCATCTTGAGTTCGGCGATCTTCCGGACCTGCGCCTTCGTGATCGAGCCGACCTTGTTGCGGTTCGGCTGACCCGAGCCCTTCTCGATCCCTGCCTCTTTCTTGACGAGGAACGCCGCGGGGGGCGTCTTCAGGATGAACGAGAACGACTTGTCACCGTAGATCGTGATCTCGACGGGGAGGATCGAATCAGAGCCCTGCGTCCGAGCGTTGAACTCTTTGCAGAATGCCATGATGTTGATTCCCTGCGGACCAAGTGCGGTGCCGACGGGCGGGGCCGGGGTCGCCTTGCCTGCAGTGATCTGCAGTTTGACGAAACCGGTGACCTTCTTTGCCATCGTCTGTCCTCTGGTGCGTTGAGCGGTTCCGGGCACTGCCCCTGACGGGCGCGCTGGCGGAGATCCGCTGACTCCCACGGTGTGTTTAAACGACGTCGTGGTATCCGTCGGTGCGCTACTCGGCGTGACATCCGCCCGCCCCGCGCAAGGGCCTTGCTGCTCACTGCGGTGGTGCTAGTGCCCCTTCAACTGGAGGTAATCCAGTTCGACACTTGTAGGTCTGCCGAACAGGGAGACACTCACTCGTACCTTCCCCTTGTCGACCATCACTTCCTCGACCGTGCCGTTGAAATCGGTGAACGGCCCGTCCATGATCGCCACGGCCTGCCCGATGAGGAATGGGATCTCCTCCTTCGGTGCCGAGGTCTCTTCCTCGATCGCGATCCCGAGGAGGCGTTTCACCTCGTCGTCCCGCAGCGGCTGCGGATCGCGCTCCTTGCCGACGAACTTGATGACGCCTTGGATCGCGCTGATCGTGTGCTGCGTGTCTTCGCTCACTTCCATCTCCACGAGCACATAGCCCGGGAAGACCTTGCGTTCGACGGTCACCTTCTTGCCGTTCTTGATCTCGACCACCTGTTCGGCCGGGACCAGCACCTGGCGGATATGCCGGGCATCGGCGGGATGCGGATCAGCGTCGATCTTCCGCTGGATCAGCATCCGCACCTTGTTCTCATGGCCAGAGGTCGTCTGGACCGCATACCAGCGATGCATAGGGCTCAGGCCCCGAACAACATCGCAGGCAACCGCACCAGACTGAACTGGAGTACGAGGTCGAGCAGCCAGATGACGAGGCCCACGAACAGCGAGAGCACTACCACGCCGATCGAGAGCTGCTGCACCTGGGGGCGGTCCGGCCACGTGACCTTCTTCATCTCGGCAAGGACGTCGTTATAGAACGTCACGGCGCGCTTGAGAAGGCTCGGGGAGTCGACGGCCACGACCTCGGTCGCCATCTACTTCGTCTCCTTGTGGACCACGTGCTTGTTGCAGCGGGGGCAGTACTTCTTCCACTCGACGCGCTCGGGGTGCAGGCGCTTGTTCTTCGTGGTGAAGTAGTTGCGGTTCTTGCAGTCGCTGCACGCGAGGATGATCTTGTCGCGCGGCATAGAAGTCTCTCAGGAACGGGTTCGCAGGCGGTCCGACACGGACGCGCCGGGCCACCCCGGCCCCTTTGGCAGGGCGTAGGGCGGCGAGCCTTGAAAGGTAGGGGGGGTAGGGGCGGCAGGCAAGTCCCGCTGTTGTCATCATTTCCGTGCGGGCGGTATCGCCGTGCGGCGGACGGAATCGAGGGTTCCAGCAAACGGCTTTCACCACAGGGGCACAGGGGGCACAGGGGTCACAGCGAACTGCGAGGGCGGAGGCGACAAGAGGGCACCAGGCTGGTAGCCCGGCACCCTCATACCTCATACCTCACACCTCACACCTCACACCTCACACCTCACACCTCACACCTCACACCTCAAGCACGCAACCGGGATCGAACCGGTGACCTCATCCTTACCAAGGATGTGCTCTACCGACTGAGCTATGCGTGCACGTGCGCCCTCACACCTCACACCTCACACCTCACACCTGCCACTCAGAGCGGGAGACGGGGCTCGAACCCGCGACATCAAGCTTGGAAGGCTTGCGCTCTACCAGCTGAGCTACTCCCGCACTCACTTCTCACATCTCCCATCTCCCATCTGCCACATGGTGGGGGAAGGATTCGAACCTTCGAAGGCATAAGCCGGCAGATTTACAGTCTGCTCCCGTTGGCCACTTGGGTACCCCACCCAACTTCGTCCGAGCCTCCGGTCGTCTTCGCATGCACGAGAGCCGACGGCGAGATTCGAACTCGCGACCGCCCGATTACAAATCGGGTGCTCTACCAACTGAGCTACGTCGGCGAAACCGAAGTCCTGCGCGAGCTATCAAGGATAGTCGGGACGGGGCGGAGGGTCAATCTTTCTCCCTCAGTCACCGATTCAGCTTCCACCGCGTCCCGGCCGCCGTATCCTCGATCACGACGCCCTTCTCGTCCAAGGCCTTCCGGATCGCGTCCGCCGCCCCGAAATCCCGCCTCGCCCTGGCCTCGGCCCGCGCTGCGAGCTGGCCCTCGACCCACGTCGCCAGTTCCGCGTCGGCCGAGGCACGCTCAGGCTGCAGATCGAGGATCTCGTCGATCAGCGCGAAGACCTCGCGCGCGCGGCTCAACGGTCCGGCCTCAGTGCCGCCAGCGTCGAGTTCCTTGTTGGCCGCTCGGATGAACTCGAAGAGCGAACCCATCGCGTTGGGAGCGTTCAGGTCGTCGAAGATCGCCGCCCGCACCTCGTTCTCGAGCCGGTCGGCAGCGTCCTCAAGGCCGCGCGTGCCGCCCGTCGCTGCCTTGAGTCGCTCGGCGAAGTCCCCGATCCGGCGCACCGCCTCGATCGATCCCTCGAGCGCCTCGCCAGAGAGATTGAGCTGCTTGCGGTAGTGCGTCGAGAAGACGAAGTGCCGGACCGCGGCGCCGCTCACGCCATTGGCGCGCAGGTCGGCGACGTTCTGCACGTTCCCCACGCGCTTGGCCATCTTGGCGCCGTCGGTGAGCAGGAACTCGCTGTGGCACCAGTGGCGCGCAAAGGTCTTGCCGGTCGCGGCCTCGCTCTGGGCGATCTCGTCCTCATGGTGCGGGAAGATCAGGTCGATGCCGCCCGCATGGAGGTCGAGCGTCTCGCCGAGGATGCTCATCGCCATCGCCGAGCACTCGAGGTGCCAGCCCGGACGGCCACGGCCCCAAGGCGAATCCCAGGCCGCGGCGCAGGCCTCGTCCTCGGGCTTGGCCGACTTCCAGAGCGCGAAGTCCTGCGCATTCTCCTTGGAGTACTCGTCCTGCGATACGCGCGCGCCGCTCTGGATCTCGCGCGTGTCGAGCCGCGAGAGCCGACCATACGTGGCGAACTTGTCGATCGCGAAATAGACCGACTTGTCGTCGGCGACATACGCGACGCCGTTCGCGATGAGGCGTTCGACGAGCGCGATCATCTCGGGGATGTACGCGGTGGCGCGCGGATAATGCTCGGCGTCCTCGATCCGCAGGTACTTCCGGTCCTCGTGGAAGATCGTGACGATCGGGTCGGTGACCTCGCGGATCGTCTTGCCCTGTTCGGTCGCGCGCTTGATGATCTTGTCGTCGACGTCGGTGAGGTTCATCACCTGCACGACCTTCCATCCGCGCAGGCGCAGCGCCCGCCGCATGAGGTCCTCGAAGAGGAAGGTGCGGAAGTTCCCAAGGTGCGCCGGATTGTAGACGGTCGGGCCGCAGGTGTAGAGCTTGACGGTCTCACCGTCGCTGGGCGCGAACGGCTCGACGCTGCGGGTGAGCGTGTTGAACAGACGGAACTCGGGCATGAGCGAAAGTTACGGACCCGCCTCTGGGCCGGGCAACGCCTCCTCTGCAACTCGTGACCCGCGCACCCGGACGCCGGCATCGCGGCAGAGTGCGAGGATCGCTTCGGGCGTCAGTCCCGTGAGCGGTACACGCAGGCGCCGCCCGCGGCGGGCGAGACTGGGGAGGCGCTTGGAGAGACGCGTCATCGCGTCGTCGGGACTCGGCACCGCGAGCTCGAGCACGGTTCTTGTCAGGTGTGCCTCGTGCGCGATCCGTCCGCGCTCAAGACGAAGCGTGCGGTCACCGAGCCCGAGCGCACCGAGCGTGGTCGCATCGCGCGTGGCGATGAGCACCGCGGTGCCGCGACCGGCGACGCTCCGCATGAGTCGTGCGGCTGCGAGCCGCTCGTCGGGACCGCAGAATGCGAATGGTTCCTCGCAACAGATCAATCTCGGTGCGGCGAGCAACGCCTGCGCGACCACCACGCGTAGCCGATCCAGCGCGGCGAGTTGCCCGAGCCGCACGCGCGAGAGCCCGCGCAACCCGACCGTGGCCATGAGTGGGACGAATCGCGCTGGCGCCGGGAGCGAGGCGTCGGCGAGTGCGAGCTGGTCGGCGTGGAACGCGAGTGCCTGGCGCACGGTGAGGAAGTTGTACTCCCAGGGTCGAGCGCCGATCAACTGCGGCCGCGCCTCGCCGGGGTCGGCGCGGCCACTCCACTGCACGGTGCCTGCGGACGGCGGCGTCTGACCGGCGGCGAGGAGGAGGAGAGTGCTCTTCCCTGCACCGCCACCGCCGGTGACGAGGACGATCTCGCCTGCTGCGACGGAGAACGAGCAGTCGTCGATGGCGATCGACTCAGCGGCGCTGCCGAGGATGCCGGCGCGCCAGCGGCGCGTCACATGAGAGAACTCGAGGGCTGGTTGCATGGCGCGAAGGTCGCACCGTTCCTGCAGAGGAGCATCATCCGGATGGCGCGCCGAGTGGCGAATCGCGACATCAGGCGCCGCGTCGCCCCGCGCGGCTTGGCAACGTCAGGACCCGTCGCCCGACTCAGGCACGCGCATCGCCTCGATGCTCCGGCGCTGTTTGCGCGAGAGTACCGGCTTCACCACGGGCCCTGACTGCTCGCTGTCCTGATAGATGCGTGCGATGAGCACCCGCCGAATGAGCACCATGAGCACCGCGAGCGTGGGGACGGCCACGAGCAACCCGAACGGTCCGAGCAGCTTCCCGCAGATGAGCACGCTCATGATGGTGAGCACCGGCGGAAGATCCACCCGGCGATGCATCAGCAGCGGGACCACGAGCTGATTCTCGGCGACGTGGATGATCGTGCCGAGCAGGATCACCAGCAGTGCCTTGGTCCCGCCACCGACCTCGGGCAAGACGAATAGGGCGGGCACGAGCGTCGACACGAGCGTGCCGAAGAACGGCACGATCGCGACGAGGCCGGTGAAGATGCCGAACGCGAGCCAATACGGGACATCGAGGAGCCAGAGCCCGAACGCCGTGAGCGCGGCGAGCGTGATCATGGCAAGGAGTTGTGCGATGGTCCACGCGCGCAGTGTCTCGGAGAGGGCCGTGATCACCTCGGCGGCGGCGTCACGATGGCGCGGAGGTGTGACCGCGATAGCGAAGTCGCGATAGAGATCGGGACGGACGGCAAAGTAGACCGCCATCACGAGCACGGCGACGAGATTGATGACGAGATGGAAGGTGTCGAAGAGTCGCGGCACGAGAGCGCCGAGGAGGCGCTCGGCCTCCTCGAGCGCGACAGCGAAGATGCGATGTTCGCCGGGCACGAGGACGTCATCCATACCGGGGATCACCGAGAGGAATCGCTCGAGCCCCGCCTCCCACTCGGTGGCGATTCGCGGCAACACGGTGAGCAGCTGCCGCGTCTGCTCGACCACCGGTGGAACGAGCAGGAACCCGATGCCGACGAGCGCTCCGACACTCAGCGCGACCGAAAGCGCGAAGGCGGCGCCACGGGGAAGACCCGTGCGCGCCGCCAGTACATCGGTCACCGCCGAGAGATAGACGGCGATGAGGATCCCGAGGAAGAGCAGGAGCAATAGATCGGCGACGGTGCCCGCGAGCCAGAGCAAGAGCACCGTGACGAGTATGGCCGTGAATCCGGGGAGGATCCAGACCTTACGCATACCGCTGTCGCTCACGCGGTGATGCTCACGCGGTGATGCTCACGCCGTCATGCTCCCGTCCGTTGCGCGCTGCACTCAGGGCTTACCCTTCTTGCCCTCGACCTCGGCGTTCGCGATCTCCTCGCCGGCGACGAGACGCCGCGGCGGCGCGGACGTGCCGGAGCCGAGGAGGCCCATCTTCTGCTTGAGTGCCATGAGCTGCTGGTCGGCACTCGCCGAGCCGGCCGACTTCTCGAGGCGCTTGAAGTCGTGCGCGAGACGATCGCCCGAGAACTCCTCGTCGATCTCCGAACTCGCTTTGATCAGGCGCTCGTTGCTCGTGATCTTCTCTTCCATGCGGGCGAACGCCTCGAACGCCGACTTCTCGGACATCGACGACATGGTCTCGGAGATCTTCTGCTGCGCCTGCGCACGGCGCTGGCGCGCGAGCAGGAGGTTCTTCTTGCGGCCGGCTTCCTGGATCTTGTCGTTGAGGTCGCGGAGCGAGTTCTTGAGCTTCTCGGTCTCGGCCTGATGAGACTGCCAGGTGGTCTCGAGCGTGCGCGCATGCTCATCGTGCTCGGACTGCCGCACGAGGGCCTGCTTGGCGAGATCGTCACGCCCTTCCTTGATGGCGAGCATCGCCTTGTTTTCCCAGTCGGCCGCCGCCTTGTACTCGGCCTCCGCCTGGTCCTTGAGACGCTTCTCGTCAGCGATCGCCGCGGCCACCTGCTGCTTGGCGCGTGCGAGCTGGTTCTTCATGTCGGTCACGATCTGGTCCAGCATCTTCTCCGGATCTTCCGCCTTGGAGATCAGGTCGTTGATGTTGGACTTGAGGAGCGTGGCCAGCCGGTCGAAGATGCCCATCGTCAGCGCGCCTCTTTGAAGGTCGCCAGCTCGCGCAGGTGCGACGCGAGGGCCAGGGTGATGCTCTCGTAGCTCGCGAGGAACTCCTCGAAGTCGAGATGAGCGAGCTCGAGCGCTTCGGTGAGCACGACCTCGCCCTTCTGGATCCCGTAGGAGCCGTGGAGGAGATCGGTCGCGTTGAGTTCGAGGAGGCGGCGATAGAGCTTGGCCGCAGAGGTCGATTCGGCCGGGAGCGTCATCACCTTCACGCGCAGCACGACGACCGGCGGCGAGTGGTGGATGACGACCGTCATGTCGAGCTCGCCGCCGGGATGGATGGCCCAGAGGCCCGGCTCGATCTCATTGTACGAGGCGCCTTCGGATGCCAGGCGACCGAGGAAGGCTTCGATCTGTTCAGGCGTGACCATTTCCGACCCACGGTAAGGGGACGACCTCGCGTACGGCCTGGCCGTGAGGGAAAGTTTCACCGCTGCAGGGCGTTACGCCAGTTCTGCTCGTACGACTACACGCGTTTGATCTGGACGAGCCGTTCCTTGGCGAGCCGCCGTCCGGTGGGAGTCGCCGCGAGGCCTCCGCCGGCGGTCTCGCGATACCGCACATCCATCTCTCGGCCGATCTCGCCCATGGTGTCGATGACCTCGTCGGCGGGAATGGCGAAGGTGATGCCCGCCATGGCCATCTCGATCGCTGCGAGAGCGATCGCGGCGCCCGTCGCGTTGCGAAAGACGCAGGGCAGTTCGACGAGCCCGCCGAGCGGATCGCACACGAGACCGAGCGTGCCCTGCTGCGCGAGGGCGACGGCATGGCCCGCCTGCGAGGGCGTCCCGCCGAGCATCTCCGTCGCCGCGCCCGCGGCCATACCGGCGGCCGCGCCGGTCTCGGCCTGGCACCCACCCTCGGCACCTGAGAGCGACGCGCGGTGCGCGACGACCGCGCCAATGAGTCCCGCGGTCGCGAGCGCGCTGATCAGTTGGTCATCGGTGAAGCCTTTCTGCTTCGCGATCCCGAGGAGCACAGCCGGGAGCACGCCAGCGCCGCCGGCGGTGGGCGCCGCGACGATCACGCCCATGGCCGCGTTGACCTCCTGCACGGCGAGCGCGCGCATGAGCACGTCGCGGAAGACGGTGCCGGCGAGCGGACCGGCGGGGCCGGTGCGCAGCTTGGCGGCGTCGCCACCGACCAATCCGGAGTTGGACCGGAGATCTCCGGTGAGCCCCTGCTCCACCGAATGACGCATCACCGCGAGAGCTCGACCGAGCACCTCGCGGATGTCCTCGATGGTGCGGCCCTGGTCGCGCGACTCGATCTCGAGCGCGACAGTGGCGAGCGTGACTCCGCGCGCCTCGGCGTCGCGGATGGCTTCGTGCAGTGAGAGATACATCAGCCGCCGACCTTGTCGATGCGGTGGGTCCAACGCACCCATGGCAGCGCGCGGAGGTCCGCGCCGACGTTGTCGCCGGGCTGTTCATCGACCTCGATCACCATGAACGCGTCGCCGCCGCGGTGTTTTCGCGTGAGGCGGAGCGTGGCGATGTTCACGCCGTCGTCACTCAGAATGCCGGCGATCCGCGCAACGCTGCCTTTCACATCCTCTGCGACCACGGCGATGGTGTGGTGCGAGCCGTCGACCTCGACCGGGTATCCGTCGATCTGCGAGACCTTGATGCGGCCGGCGCCGAGCGAGGCACCGAGCATCACGTGCTGACGGTGCTGCCGCTTGACTGTGATGCGGACCGAGTTGGGATGTACTTCGGGTTCGTCGCCGAGGGTGGTCTTCTCGAATCGGAAGTCGAGGCCTTCCTTCTCCATGATCGTGAGTGCGTCGCGCAGTCGTTCGTCGTCGGGGCGGAAGCCGAGCAGGCCGCCGACGATCGCTTTGTCGGTGCCGTGCCCTTCGCCGGTGCGGGCGAAGGAGCCGTGGAGTTCGATGAGTGCGGACTCGGGCGTGCCGGCGACGAGATCGCGGGCGATGAGCCCCAAGCGGCAGGCGCCGGCGGTGTGGCTCGAGGAGGGCCCGACCATGACCGGGCCGATGATGTCTAGGATGGAGACCATGGTGAGGAAGGTAAGGAGTGGATCGCGAGGGGAAAGAGCGCGGGGTGCGGTGCGCGGTCGGGGGACCTGCCCGCGTGCGGCTGGCACGCACCGCGTCGATTCCCGCACACGAGAAGAATCTGGCTCGCGCCACGACCGAGGGGTTGCGTGGCAATGGACGTCACCCAACCACTACCACAACCGGGGCGTCACCTACTGGGAAGGCAACGGTGAGCGACGCGTCTACATCGCGACCGGTGACGCCATGCTCATCGCGCTCGACGCGAACAGCGGGCAGCTGATCCCCGGCTTCGGCACCGACGGCCGCATCGACCTCACGGAGGGACTGCGGCGCCCCATCGACCGGGTCGACTACGGCATGAGCACATCACGTGGGCACCGGGATAACGTGTGCTTCTGCTGTGGACGCTCATATAGAAACGGTTTGGCGGGGCGATCGCGTCGATGGCAAGAGGCCGCGCGGCAGGCTGACGACCAGCGTCGAGCGCACGGGCGGCGCTTGGGGAAAGAACTCTTCGAAGAGCCCGTTCAACGCGACATGCCAGGTCGCCCACTTCAATAACGCAGTGGCCTTCCCACCAAACGGGCGTATGACCCCCATTCCAAATCTTTATCACAACGCCTATGCCCTTACTCAAATGCTCCATCGGAATTTCCGACTCATACTTCATCTTCTTCGCGCACGGCCACCGAGAATCAAAGTGAATCGTCGAGCATGGATTTTGCCGTGTCGGGATGAATGCCGTGGGTCACCGATACGCCCAACCGATCCGATAAGAATTCCTCAAAGCTCATCCAAGTTCCTTCAACACAGATTTTTTGCGTCCAAGCGCACATGGTCAGGTATTTGCCAGGCATCTGCTCTTTTTTGAGCAGGTTCGACAAGCTCAACAACGCCAGTCGGGCGGACAGCCGGAGTTCCATCTGATCCATGACCACATCTGCGAAGGCCTTGAGATGTTCTTCGTCCTGCGGGGTGAAGTCTCGGGGTTTGAAGTCGATGATGTTGAAAGTGCCCAGCCCGTGGCCATCGTGCGTGACCAGGGGAATCGCTGCATAGAACTTCAATCCGAAGGATCCCGCCACCAAGGGGTTGGCCAGGGTTCGTGGATCTGCGACGGCGTTTTTCACCACATAGGCGGATTCACTGAAAATGGCCGAGGCGCAAAGCCCGGGTGTGCGGTCGATTTGGGGGATATCGAGACCAAAGCTGGACTTGAACCAGATTCGGTCTTCGTCCACGAGTGAAACGAGGGATATCGGCACATTGAAAAATCGCGCCGCCAGGACCGTCACCCGGTCAAAAGCCCCGTCGGGCGGAGTGTCCATGATCCCGTAGTGGCGCAGGGCTTCTAAACGTTCCGGCTCGGAATGGGGATTGGGTTTTCTGTATCGCATGGACAAATGGTCCTCGTTCGGGGAATTTATCGCAGGGATTTTGAGTTCGGAACGTTTGCGGAATGGTTCAGGGTGGGGCGCATGTTCCCCTCATTTTGAACAACCTCTACTCACCGATTCTCAGACTTCAGGCTCAGTGAGATCACGACAGAATAGCCGGCGATCGTGTTGGTGTAGGCGAACGCGGCGCCCGGATCGGTGTCCAGTGTGTACACCTGAATGTCGCCAGTGCTGCGTTCGCGGGCCGAGTCACCATTCTCAAGCAGGGTGAATCCAGCAAGTACGGGAGGCTTGTCGCCTGACTTCCACGGCAAGCTCTGAGCTACGGCGGTCGAAGACACGCAACAGGCGGCGCAGATGGAGATCAATAGTCGAAACAAGTCGCTCTCCCTATTGAGGACTTCGACTCGCCTCAGGCTAGCGTCAAGTTGTGCCGCGACCAAAAAATGCAGGTGGGCGGCCGGGCGAACCGTAAGGTACGAAAAAGCGCGGCCGCCCACCTGCTTCACTAGACCGGCCGTCTGCACCAACTGCCGTTATGCGCTCGCGCGCCGCCGCCGACGTACGGGACGGCGCTCCGCCGCGAGCCGCTCGGCGAGATACACCTTGAGCAGACTCTGGTAGGGAACATCACGCTCATTCGCGAGCCCGCGCAGTTCCTCAAGCATGGCCTGTGGCAAACGCAACGAGATCGTCGCCGTCGACGGACGGAGCTTCGTGAAGCGGACCTTCTGCGCCTTGCTCCAGTCCAGATACTCCGTCGTGTCGTGGGTCATCCAGAACTCGCCGGCTTCCTCGTGCGAGCGGAACTTCGGGATCGGCTTGAGCTTCTTAGCGGGCTTGGGCATAGCGGCGACGCTCCTGGCGACTCATGTCGCGGACGGAGATGATCCGGATCTGGTGACGGCGAACGGTGAAGGCGGCGGTGAGCAGACGGCCTCGGCTGGTGGGGCCGAAGATGAGTAGCCGCCGTTCCGCTGCGGAGTGCTTCTCGTCCTCGAGCAGGACAATAGGAGCGATGAAGAACAGTTCTTCGGCCTCGCCTTGGGAGACGTCGTGTCCGAGCACGTTCTTCGCCGTATTACCGACGTCCCAGTCGAAGCCCTCGATTGAGGCGAGCAGTGCGGCGACATCGAGCATAGGGAAAGTATATGCGACACATATACAACGCGCTAGCGGTGCTCAACTGCTCGCTGATGCGCATAACGTCAAGTTGTGCCGCGGCCTCTTTCATAAAATGCAGGTGGGCGGCCGCGCCGTACCACAAGGTACGATAAATCGCGGCCGCCCACATTCATAACTATACCGGGCGCCCCCCCACTTGCTTCACTAGACCGGCCGTCTGCACCAACCTCCGTTTTCCGGGCGCGGACCGAGATTCGCATGGCAGCGTGGTACCGGCTACTCCGGGTTCGACGTCGATTGGTGCGTTCCACCCGGTGCTGCTGCGCCGAAAGAGTTGGCTGAGGATTGCGCCGTGCGAGGCGATGCGGCCGTCCCGGCAGCGTGTAAACGATTCCTCGTGAAACTCGACGACGACGGAATCGGCGTTCAGCGTTCGCACCACGAAGCTGAAGCGCATCCAGTGATCGTGGCCCTCTGGCGGCGCCACTGGCCGCACGTCGCGCCGGTCTTCGCCTTCCCGCCGGAGATCCGCGTCCTGCTCTACACGACGAACGCGATTGAGAGTCTGCACATGCAACTGCGGAAGATCGTGAAGACGCGCGGGCACTTTCCGACCGACGAGGCGGCGACCAAGTTGCTCTACTTGGCGCTCCGCAACATCGCCGAGAAATGGCGCCGAGGAAACCACGCCTGGAAGGACGCGATGCCGTATCTGGGGATGCTGTTTGGGACGCGCTTCACCGATCACGCGTGACCTTCACTCACGCCCCACACACAGAAGAACAGACAGGCCCGTCTGAACTCGTCTCCGAGCTGACTTTGGTCGACTCGCCGCATCCGAAACGAGACTCATCGCGCACTCGACTCGCCGTGCCGCGTCCGCGGCGCACCGCGCCGGACGCTCGACCGTGCAGGGAGCCTCGTGAACTGACCTCATCGGTCACTCGAGCTCCCTCGTCGCCAACTCCGAGCGCCTCCTCGCGCCCTCGTTCCGTCGCGTTGCTCCCTCGACGAGACTCGTCGCGTCTTCGATCGACCGCGTCGCGCCCTCGTCCTCCATCGCCGCGCCCACGAAGAGACTCGTCGTTCCCGCGTCCCTGCTCGCCGCTCTTGAGACTCGTCGTGCAACGCTCGCGTTCGACCGTGCAACGCTCGCGTTCGACCGTGCAGCCTCCTCGTTGAGCCTCGCAGCACCCACGATCGACCCGCCCGCCCGCCGGTTCCCTCTCGCTGCCCTGCTCTCGCGACTCGCAGCGTTCTTCTTCAGACTCGCCGCTCGCGGGTCGGGCTCGATCGGCGGTGGACTCTCACGCGATCGGCTGCTTGACCCCTCTACTGGTATAACGGACGAACAGGTCGATTCCTATGAATGCCTAGTTGGCGAGTTTGCCCTGCCGAATCGGCATTCATTTGGAGTCGCCCGTTCTTTGACTCAGGCGAGGCGGACGGGCACCTCTTCTATGTGATGCCGTATGCGAAAGGCGAGACGCTGCGGGCGCGGCTCGAGTCCGAGCGACGACTGCCGGTCTATGAGATGCTGACCGGTCAACCGCCGCACACCGGCCCTACCACGCCGGCGCTCGTGGCGTGGTGAGTGGACGCGGTCGTTCCCTCAGACTCAGGTAGTGCAGCGCATCGTAGCGTACGAGAGAGGGAGACCGAGGCGCCGACGCGCCGAGGCATAGTTCACCGCTAGCCCTGAGGCGCGCGCGGCCCGTATGTTGTGCCGATGCCCGTTCCCGAACGCCTGAAGGAGTCACTGGCCGACCGTTATCGCATCGAGCGGGAGCTCGGGCAGGGCGGCATGGCGACGGTCTATCTCGCTGAAGACCTCAAGCACCAGCGACAGGTCGCGGTCAAGGTCCTCAAGCCCGAGCTCGGCGCCGTGCTCGGCGCAGATCGGTTCGTCAAGGAGATCCGCACCACCGCCAACCTGCAGCACCCCAACCTGCTGCCGTTGTTCGACTCAGGCGAGGCGGACGGGCACCTGTTCTATGTGATGCCGTATGTGGAAGGCCAGACGCTGCGGGCGCGGCTCGAGTCCGAGCGGCAACTGCCGGTCGACGAGACCGTGCGGCTGATCGCACTCCTCGCGGGCGCACTCGATTTCGCCCACGCGCGCGGGGTCGTGCATCGCGACCTCAAGCCGGAGAACATCCTGCTGCAGGCCGGGCAGCCGATCATCGCGGACTTCGGCATCGCGTTGGCGGTGGTCGAGGCGGGCGGCGAGCGGATCACGCAGACCGGACTCTCGCTCGGGACCCCGCACTACATGAGCCCGGAACAGGCCGCGGGGACGCACACCGTGGACGCGCGATCGGACCAGTTCGCGCTGGGCGCCATCGCGTATGAGATGCTGACCGGTGAGCCGCCGCACACCGGGCCTACCACGCCGGTGCTCTTGGCGCGGTTGATGACGGAGAAGCCGCGCGACATCCGCGCCACGCGATCGGCGGTGCCGGCTGCAGTGGACGCGGCCATTCAGCGCACACTCGAGAAATCCCCAGCGGACCGCTTTCCGACGTGCGGTGCGTTCGCAGCGGCCCTTGCCGCTGCTGCGACCACCGGTGCCAGCGAGGCGTCGAGCGGGAACAGTGGAGCGTCGGATCGCACACCGCGGCCACGCGAGGCAACGGGACGCCGCATCGGTGCACTGGTAGCGATCGCGATCGCCATCGCGATCGTGGCCGTCGCCGTCGCGGGCGTCGTGTTCATCCGTCGCCCGCCGTCCGGCGAGCTGGTGAACGCCGCGGGAGCGGAGCGCTCGCTCGTCGTGCTCCCGTTCACCTCGCTCGGTGGCGATACGGCCAACAGCTACTTCGCCGCCGGCATCGCCGACGAACTCACCAGCGCGCTGATGCAGATCCCCGGACTGCGCCTCGCCGGCCGCGCCTCGGCGGCCCGCATCAAGGAACAGGGCCGGGGCGCACGGGAGATCGGCGAGGCGCTGAACGTCGCCGCCGTGTTGGATGGCTCGGTGCGGCGCGCCGGCGATCGTATACGCGTCTCGGCCGAGCTCACCAGCGCCCGCGATGAGCGTGTGATCTGGAGCCAGACGTACGAACGCGCCATTGCCGATGTCTTCGCCGTGCAGGACGAGATCACGCGGGAGATCGTTGGTGCCCTGCAGGTGCGGCTGTCGTCGGCGAGTGGCGCGGGCGGCATGAGCGCGGGCGGCGGCATGAGCGCGCGCGGCGGCATGAGCGCGCGCGGCGGCACCACGAACCTCGAGGCCTACGACCTCTATCTTCGCGCGCTGCCGCTGTACAAGGGACGCGGCCCTGGATTGCGCGAGGCGGAGCGGTATCTCACCGAAGCCGTCTCGCGCGACCCGGGATTCGCCCGCGCGCACGCGACGCTCGCATCTACTCTCCTTGCAGAGCCGTACTTCGTGCAGGGCGTGACTGGTCGCGACGTCGCCGCGCGGGCGCAGGCCGCAGCACGACGCGCGATCGCCCTCGATGACTCGCTGGCCGACGGACACCAGGCACTCGCGCACTCGTACTCGGAAGCGGGTGACTGGACCGCAGCGCGGCGCGAGTATGAGCGTGCGATCGCCCTCGACCCCCAGTTCGTGGAAGCGCGCTACCGGATGGGCGAGATGTTGTACCGGATGGGGCGTTCCAGCGAATCGCTCGGGTATCTCGAGGCGGCGAATCGATTGGATCCGCTGTACTCGCAGAACAACGCCTACCTGAGCCTGACGTTGGCGATGCTCGGGCGGATCGATGAGGCCGTCGCCGTGGCCCAACGCGCGCTGGCGCTGGATCCCGATCATATCCAGCTCAACCAGTGGTACGCCCATGTGCTCGATCTCGCGGGGCGACGACCGGAGGCTGCAGCACAGGCGCGGCGGCTCCTCGCCATCCCGAACATCCACGCCACTCGAATCGGTTCCGCGGCGGCGATCCTGGGCCGCGCCGGCGCGCGCGACGAGGCGCGCGCCCTGCTACGAAGCCTCGAGGCGCTTCCAGTCGGTTCCTCGGGCCGCGACCCCGCCCTCGGCTACGCGCGTCTGGGAATCGATGACCTCGACGGCGCGTTGGCAGCCCTCGAGATGTCCGCGCAGTCCGATCCACAGCGTCTCACGGCATGGGGCCTGCACAACGCGGTCTTCGATCCGCTGCGCGCGAATCCGCGCTTTGCCGCCGTCATCCGCAAGCTCAACCTCGACGTCGCGCGGCTCACGCTGCCCGACGGCGGACGGTCGCGATAGTGGGCCGCCTCGAGCGCGCGCAGAGTGCGCGGGGAGGCTGACCTCCGCTTCCCCCGTGCGCCGGCTGCATCGTCGCTAGAGCACCTTCTGCAGGTAGTGCCCGGTATGCGACGCGCGGACCTTCGCCACATCCTCTGGCGTCCCCTCGGCCACGATCAGCCCACCCCCCGACCCGCCCTCGGGCCCGAGATCGACGATCCAATCGGCCGTCTTGATCACGTCGAGATTGTGCTCGATCACGAGCACGGTGTTCCCGCGGTCGACGAGCTTGTGCAGCACATCGAGCAGCACGCGCACATCCTCGAAGTGCAGGCCGGTGGTCGGCTCGTCGAGGATGTAGAGCGTGCGCCCGGTGTCGCGCTTGCTCAGTTCGGTCGCAAGCTTGACGCGCTGCGCTTCGCCGCCCGAGAGCGTGGTCGCGCTCTGGCCCAGGTGGATGTAGCCGAGTCCGACGTCGTTGAGCGTCGCGAGCTTGTGGTGGATGCGCGGCTGATTCTCGAATACGGCGAGCGCGTCCTCGACGGTGAGATCGAGCACCTCGCTGATGCTCATCCCGCGGAACTTCACGTCGAGCGTCTCGCGGTTGTAACGCTTGCCGCGGCACTGCTCACAGGTGACGTAGACGTCGGGCAGGAAGTGCATCTCGATCTTCACGAGTCCGTCGCCCTGACAGGCCTCGCAGCGGCCACCCTTCACGTTGAACGAGAAGCGACCCGGTCCATAGCCTCGCAGCTTCGCCTCGGGCATCTCGGCGAAGAGTTCGCGGATCGGCGTGAAGAGCCCCGTGTACGTGGCCGGATTGGAGCGCGGTGTGCGACCGATCGGTGACTGGTCGACGTCGATCACCTTGTCGAGATGCTCGAGACCGAGGATGCGCTTGTGCAACCCAGGGAGGACGCGGGCGCGGAAGAAATAGCGCGAGAGCGACTTCTGCAGGATGTCCTCGACGAGCGTGCTCTTCCCCGAGCCCGACACACCCGTCACCGCGACGAAGAGTCCAAGCGGGAACTCGGCGTCCACTTTCTGCAGGTTGTGCTCGGCGGCGCCCTCGATGCGCAGCACGCGCTTGGGATCGCGCGGGCGGCGCGCGGCGCGCATGGGGATCGAACGCTTGCCGGTGAGGTACTGCGCGGTCACGCTCTTCTCGACCTGCATCACTTCGGCGACCGTGCCCTCGGCGATGACCTCACCACCATGTTTGCCGGCGCCCGGGCCAAGGTCGATCAGGTGGTCGGCCTCGCGGATCGTCTCCTCATCGTGCTCGACCACGAGTACCGTGTTGCCCAGATCGCGCAGACGCTTGAGCGTGTCGAGCAGTCGTGCGTTGTCGCGCTGGTGCAGGCCGATGCTCGGCTCGTCGAGGATGTAGAGCACGCCCACGAGGCGCGACCCGATCTGCGTCGCGAGGCGGATGCGCTGTGCTTCGCCACCCGAGAGCGATTCGGCCGAGCGGTCGAGCGTGAGGTAGTCGAGCCCGACGTCGACGAGGAAGCGAAGCCGCTCGCTCACTTCCTTGAGGATCGGACCGGCGATGCCCTCGTCGAGTCCCGGCTTGCCGTTGCCACGCACCGGGACGCTCAGGGCGAACGCGAGCGCGTCGGCGGCTGAGCACTCGGTGAACTCACCGACGTTGCGTCCGTGGATCGTGACCGCGAGCGATTCCTTCTTGAGGCGCTTGCCGTTGCAGTCGGGACACTCGGCCACGACCATGAACGCCTCGAGATCGCTCCGGATGGAATCGGAGGTGGTCTCGGTGTACCGACGCTGGACGTTGGAGAGGATGCCTTCCCAGCGCGACTCGTCCTCGCCCTTCTTCTTGGAGGTGCCGAAGAGGAGCTCGAACTTCACGCGGTCGGGGAGGTCGCCCCAGGGCGCGTTGAGCTCGAACTTGAGCTGCTTGGCGAGTCCCGGAAGGATCACGCGGCGCAGGTAGCCGTCGGGCTCGCCCCAGGGGAGGATCACGCCCTCGAGGATCGAGATCGACGGATCGCCGAGGATGAGCTCGGGGCTGGCGGTGCGCTTGGTGCCGAGTCCGCTGCAGGTGGGGCAGGCACCGAAGGGCGAGTTGAACGAGAAGTGGCGCGGCTCGAGCTCGGGCATGGAGATGCCGCAGTCGGGGCAGCCGTACTTCTCGCTGAAGAGCTGTTTGACCGGCTTGGACGCATCGCGACGCACGACCTCGACCAGTCCGTCGGCGAGGCGCAGTGCGGTCTCGAGTGAATCGGTGAGCCTTCCGCGGTCGTCGGCGCGCACCACGAGACGGTCGACGACCACGGAGACGTCGTGATTGAGCTTGCGATTGAGCTTGGGCGGTTCGGCGAGATCGATCAGGTCGCCGTCGACCATCGCCCGCACGAAGCCCTGCTTGCGCGCATCCTCGAAGAGGTCGCGGAACTCGCCCTTTCGGCCGCGCACGAGCGGCGCGAGGATCTCGATCTTGGTGCCGCTGGGCCAGGTGAGGACGATGTCGGCGATCTGCGCGGGCGTCTGCTTGGCGACGCCGCGGCCGCAGTTGGAGCAGTGCGGTGTGCCAGCGCGGGCGTAGAGCAGGCGCAGGTAGTCGTAGATCTCGGTGACGGTGCCGACGGTGGAGCGCGGATTCGCACCGGCGGTCTTCTGCTCGATCGAGATCGCGGGTGAGAGTCCCTCGATGGCGTCGACGTCGGGCTTCTCCATGAGCCCGAGGAACTGCCGGGCATAGGCGGAGAGCGACTCGACGTAGCGGCGTTGGCCTTCGGCGAAGATCGTGTCGAACGCGAGCGACGATTTGCCGCTGCCCGACAGCCCGGTGATGACCGTCAGCTTA
>JANOWT010000340.1:0-1818 GCA_031418115.1 Gemmatimonadota bacterium | reverse complement strand
CCTTGGGTTACGACATGAACTCGATCGAGTTCGCCGTGAAGGACGGTGTGCCCTACGCGATCGACTTCATGAACCCCGCTCCCGACTTCGACATCAACTCGCTCACCCCCGAGTACTTCAAGTGGGTGGTGAGCCAGATGGCCGACCTCTCGATCGCGCTCGCGACCTACCCGCGCAAGCAGGCCGACGCACTCGGCTGGGCGGCGATGTTCAAGGCGAGTCGCGCATGAGTCGCGCGTGAGACACACGTGAGACACGCGTGAGCACGCCCGTTGCGGCGCAGGCGGCTGCGGAGTGGCACGAACACCTCGCGGCCGACGCGGGGCTCGCCGAGGCGTCGTGGACCCAGTTGGCCGACGACCTGCACCGGCAGGACGTCGTGTTCGGCGGACGACCGCTCTGCACGGTGCTTCGTCCACGACTCTTCGCCCCCGACGAATGGGCGCGGTTCCGTGCGCAAGCATCCGCGTTGCTCGGCGCCTTCCGTGCCGCGAAGGCGCGCGCCGTGGCCGATCCAGCCGCACGAGCGCTCTTCCTCCTCGCTGACTGGGAGGAGTCGCTCTTCGTGGCCTCGGCGGCACAGAATGTTGAGGCGCCGTTCGAGCCGCTCGGCCGTCTCGACACCTTCGCGTCGCCGGACGGCCAGGGGTTCTCGGTCACCGAGTACAACGGAGAGACACCCGCCGGTCCCTTCTACAATGATGCGATCGCCGCGGCGTTCGAACAGTTGCCGATCACGCGCGTCATGGCGCGCGATTGGTGGCTGCGTCCCCTGCCAGCCGGCAGCGGCACGATCCGTCCGTTGCTCGATGCGTGGGAGCGGTTTCGCGGCGTGCGCTCCGTGCCACGCGTGGCGATCCTCGACTGGCCGGAGGTACCCACGCAGAGCGAGTTCCGTCTCGCACAGGCACAGTTCCGCGCCCGCGGCATCCCCTGCGAGATCGGCGATCCGCGAGAGTGCGAGTTCACGGGCGGCGTGCTCCGCCTGAACGGCACGCCGGTGGACGTGGTCTACAAGCGTGTGCTCTTCGAGGAGCTCGTCACGCGGGCCGGACTCGACACGCCCGTGCTGCAGGCGATGCGCGCGGGTGCCGTGCTCATGGTCAATGGACCGCGAGGCAAGCTCCTGCACAAGAAGGCCTCGCTCGCCGTGCTGAGCGACGAGCGCAACGCCCACTGGTTCGACCAGAAGATGCACGCCGCGATCCGCGCTCACATCCCTTGGACGCGCGTCGTCGAGGCGCGCCGGACGCGCGGGCCTGATGGCCCCGAGGTGGACCTGTTGCCTTGGTGCGCCGAGAATCGCGAACGGCTCGTGCTCAAGCCGAGCGATGCGTATGGCGGTCACGGGATCGTCCTTGGCTGGACCGTCGACGCCGCAAGGTGGACCACGGCACTCGCAGCAGCCGTCGCCGCGCCGACGATCGTGCAGCAGCGCGTCTCGATCCCCCGCGAGGTCTATCCGTCGATCGAAAGTGGCACGCTCGCGTTCGCCGAACGTCAGGTCGATACGGCACCCTACGTGATGGATGGCCGTTGGGTCGAGGGGGCGCTCTCCCGCCTCTCGACGGCCGAGTTGCTGAACGTGACCGCGGGCGGCGGGAGTCAGACGCCCACGTTCCTCGTCGATCGCCGTCCATGAGTCCGACCTCACGTCCGACCTCACGCCCGACCTCACGTCCCACCTCCACTCGCGTGCCGCCATGCTGAAACGCCCAACGCTGACGATCGGTGTCGAAGAGGAGTACCAGATCATCGACCCCAAGACGCGTGAACTGAAGGCGTACATCTCGGAGATCCTCGAGTCGGACCATATGG
>JANOWT010000339.1:0-1612 GCA_031418115.1 Gemmatimonadota bacterium | reverse complement strand
ACCGCTGCGAGCTTCCTCCGCCAACACCGCGCCGACATCCGTCGGATCGTCTCCCGTTGGACGGGCGAGTACCAGTTCTCGCTCGACAAAGTGCTCGGCGACATGATCGGCCGCTGCAAGGAACTGCGGCTCCGTGTAGGGACCAACGAGCGGCAACTGCTCACCGATTTCCTTGTGCTGCTCACGGCGCGCACCATGGGCTTCCTCGTCGGGCAGGGTCGTCGCGACTGGATCGCGGTATGAAGCGCGTACGCATCCTCGTCCTCACGCACCCCGATCTGGTCCCCCCCGAGGACGACGGCAACCTCACGCCGCGCGAGGCGTTCGAGGTCAAGACGGAGTACGACGTCATCTCCGGCCTGCGAGAGCTCGGGCATGACGTCCATGTGCTCGGCGTGCAGTGGGAGCTCCGCCCCATCCGCGAGGCGGTGGATCGCATCAAGCCCGACATCGTCTTCAACCTGCTCGAGGAGTTCCACGGCGAGACGGTCTACGACCACAACGTCGTGAGCTATCTCGAGCTGATCAAGATGCCGTACACGGGATGCAACCCGCGCGGCCTCATGATCTCACGCGGCAAGGCGCTCTCGAAGAAGCTGCTCGCGTACCATCGCATTCGCGTTCCCGACTTCGGCGTGTTCCCGCTTGGCCGCAAAGTGCGCCGCCCGCGACATCTGGCGTTCCCGCTCATCGTCAAGTCGCTTATCGAGCATTCGAGCCTCGGCATCTCACAGGCCTCGGTGGTGGATACCGACGAGAAGCTCGCCGAGCGCGTGCGCTTCATTCACGAACGGATCGGCACTGACGCGATCGCTGAGCAGTTCATCAGCGGGCGCGAGATCTACGTGAGTGTGCTCGGGAACGACCGACTGGCGGCGTTCACGCCGTGGGAGCTGATCGTCGGCAACGCCGACCCCGATGCGCCGCTGATCGCGACGGCCAAGATGAAGCATGACCTCGACTACCAGGCGAAGAAGGGGATCTCGATCCGCGCTGCCGAACAGGTGCACCCCGAGGCCGAGGTGCGGCTGCTGCATGACAGCAAGCGCATCTATCGCATTCTCGAGCTCACCGGGTACGCGCGCATTGATTTCAGGCTCGACGCCGAGGGGCGGACCTGGTTCCTCGAGGCCAATCCGAATCCGGATATCGCGCGCGAGGAGGAGTTCGCGCAGGCGGCGGCGTTCGACGGGATCCCGTACCCCAAGTTGCTCGAGCGGATCGTTCGGCTGGGGCTGCCGCAGCGGGACTAACTGGCGGGCGGCGGGCGACGCGCGGCGGGCGACGCGCGGCGGGCGCCGCGCGGTGCGGGCGGGCTGCGAATCCACGACGTGCTGCGAGGCCGACGCTTCCCTCGCGACCGCGTGGATCCGACAACGACTGGCTGGCGTCCCGCGTAACTAGCGACCATGCCTCTGCTGCCTATCGTGCCTTTGTTCCGCCGCGTTTTCTTTCTGATCGTCTGCGCCTTGGTGCTCCCAGCCGCCGCCGCTTCGCAGGGAGCGGACGATTCGCGCCTGCGCGTCTTCCTCGATTGCCCGTCCGGCGGCTGTGATCGCAACTACCTCGTGACCGAGTTGCCGTTCGCGCTCTGGACGCAGGACCGGCTCGA
>JANOWT010000338.1:0-3696 GCA_031418115.1 Gemmatimonadota bacterium | reverse complement strand
CGTTCGCGTCGCCGGCGGAAACGAGCAGGTACGCGCGACCCGCGGCCACGTGGTCGCGGGCGGTCCACGTTCCGGAGCGGCGTTCGTACTCCGCCACGAGGGTGGCCGCCTCGCGTTGCGCAAGAGTGCGATCGCCACGGCTTAGCGCGAGCTCCGCACGCTCGACGCGTGCGGTGCGGTCGGGTGCGCTCTGCGCGCGGACGGCGGTAACTGCACCGCTCATCGCGAGTCCGAAGAACGCGGCGCCGAGGATCGCGCGGTTCATGATGCGGTCTACGACGCGGCGTATCGCGCCGCTCACGGCCGCCCTCCCACCGCGCGGATCTCCGCCGATTTCTCCGCGATCGCGACCAGCAGCCGCTCGAGCTCACGCTCGTACTCGGCCTCCGGCATCCCCGCCTTGCGCGCACGCAACTTCTCCAACGCCTCCTCGAGCGCCTTTCGCTCCGCGACGAGCGCGACCACACGCGGATCGCCGCTCGTCGCTGCGGCCGCGTAGACCGTCCGCGCGGCGAGCACCGAGTCGCTCACGACCGCGTGCTCAGTGAGCATCCGACGTTGCGTCTCGTAACTCTTGGCGACCTCACGCGCCGCGAACGCGAACGACTCCATCACCGTCGTACGGCCATCCTTGTCGGCGTCGGCGTCGTTGCTCGCGAGCCCTCGCACGAACTCACCGGCGAACAGGGTCTCGTTGCGCTCGAACGCGGTACGCGTGGCGGTCAAGATCACGCGACCCGGTCCCTTGAGTACCTGAGCGAAATCACCACTCGCGCTCGCGCCGACCACGAATACCACCGTCTGCCGAGCGAACCCGGAGATCCAGGCGGCGTACTCCGATGCCGTCGGATCAGCGCCCGGCAGGTTCACCCGCGATGCGGGGCCCTCACCACTGCCGTGTCCGATCAGCATGACCACGACCAGATCGCCAGGCCCCACCCGTCGCGAGAGCGCCACGAAGGCCGCTCCCACGGACTCCTTGCTCGCGCGACCGGCGATGCGGCGCGGATCTCGGGCAGGGTCCTCGGCGAGCCAAGTGAGACTCGAATCGGCCACGCGCCACTGCGTGCGTGCGACGTCGTACATCGCCGCGCCCTGCGTCACGAATGCGGTCGCGTACTCCGGCTCGCCGCCCAGACCCGTGACCAGCAGCAGGTGGGTGCGCTGCGCCATGAGCGGCGCGGCTGCGAGCATCACACCGATCGTCGCGACGCAGAGCGACGCGGCGTGACCGCGCATCGACTCCGGCTGCACCGCGCGTCCGATCATGCGAGCCCCCGCGAGCGCCTGAGCGCCCACTCGCCGCCGAGCAGCATCGCGAGCACCATGAAGACGATCGGCATGTCCCACAGATCGAGCGCTTCGCGCACGGTGACGCCACTCTCCGTGAAGACGACGTCCTCTGCGAGCTGCTGTGCCTGGGCCAATGGGTAGTAGCGACCACCGGTCTCCTGCGCGATCCGCCGCAGCAGTGGCGCACGCAACTCGGCCTGCTCCACGTCGGCACCCTGTTCGTCGGCGAGCAGTGCGGCAGCGGGACCACGCGTTGTGTCGCGCCCTCGGCGAGCCTCCGAAGCGACGGCATAGACGCCCGCCTCCTCCGCAACGAATCGCCCTGCGTAGACGCCATTCTCTGAAAGCGCCCACTCGAGCGGCACATCGGACACGCGTCCGCTGGGTGTCGTGATGGTCGCGGTGACCGCCGCATCGTTCACATCGAGGTACTGCGCGTCGGCGACGCGCACACGCAACTCCACCGGTTCACCTGGCGCAACGCGCGTGGGAACGACTGTCACCTCGACGCGCTCGGGACTCTCCTCGGTGAGCGAACGCGCCAACTGCCGCCAGAGCGTCACATGCGTGAGGTCCTCGACGGCGACATTGGCATGCATCTTCCAGAGCCAACTGTCCTGCGGTGCGAATACCCACGCGGTGCCGCGCCCGAAGCGCTGGGTCGTGAGGATCGGCTGATCGACGCTCTCTCCAGCGCGACGGCCGGTGAGCAACGCAGTCGCACCGGGGCGCAACGAGCCGAGCGCGTTGACCACGGTCAGCGCCGGCAACGAATCCCATTTGCGTACGGAGGCCGAGTCATTGGCGCCGAGACTCAGTGCCGCGAGCGCGAGACCCGCCGCGGTGGGCTGCACACGCAGCTCGATCGGCGCCACGTCCTCGGCGCGCACGGCACGGTCGAGCGCGATCGGCAGCACCTCCGCGAGCGGCGTGCCGCGATACCCGCCCTCGGCGAGCGCCGCGCGGCCACCCAGCGCCATGAGACCGCCGCCGCGCTGGCTCACGAACTCAGAGAGCATACGGAGCTGATCGGGCGAGAAGAAGGATGCTTCGATGCTACCGATGATCAGCCCGCGATACGCGAAGAGTTCTTCGCGGCTCGTCGGGAAACCGCCGGCGAGTTCGAGGGAATCGCGCACGCCCAGGCGCAAGAACTTCTGCTCTGCGCTGCGCAACAGCGCGACGAGTTGCAGTGCGCTGTCGGTCGCGATCGCGCGGCGCACGAAGCCGAGCTCCGGACGCGGCTCCCCTTCTATATAGAGGATTCGATCGGGCCCCGCGCGCACCTGGACGATGCCGTGCGCCTCGTTGTTCTCGGTGATCGTCTCGCCGTCGATCGCCGGCGTGCGCACCGTGATGCTATGCGTGCCTGGCGCGAGTTCTGCCAAACGCAGCCGCGCGCGCATCGTCTCCTCGCGCGCCGGCAGCGTGACGGTCTCAGTCGCCACGACGCGCCCGTCGGCTTCTGCGGTGAGCGTCACGCGTTCGCCGGCCACACCACGCAGTCGCAGCGTGACATCGGCGAGGAGATTCGCTCCCGCGAGCGGACGAGCGGGGAGCTGAACACGTTCGATCGCGATGTCGCGTGCGAACCGTTCCACGCCGGCGCCGACCGTGTAGACCGGGATGCGACGCGCCTTGAGCGCGAGCACCGCTGGGTCCAGTTCTCGTCCAGCGTTGTCCGCACCGTCGGTGACGACGATGAGTCCGGCGAGTGGTGTACCCGAAAGTTCCTGACGCGCGCCGTCGAGCGCTCCAGCGAGGTCGGTGCGCGTTCCCAGTGTACGGAGCCCCGCCGCCGAGCTCGCTGGCCGTACATCGGCGGCGAATCGATAGAAGCGCAATGCGAAGCGGTCGGAGAGCGCGCGCACGAGTGCCGTGGAATCGGCAAAGGTCCGCTCGGCCAGCACTGCGCGAGAGTCGGTGCCAGCATCGCGCAGCGCCATCGAACGCGAGTCGTCGAGCAGTACGGCGAGCACGTTCCGCTGGGGCACAGCGCTCGCCACCACGAGCGTCGGACGGGCGAGGCAGGCGACGACGATCAGCAACGCAGCGACTCGCAATGCGCCGAGCGTGAGGCGGTGCGTCCGTGTGAGGCCGGTGACTCTCGCATACGACCACGCGCTCACGCCGATCGCGATGGCCGCGACGAGCACGATCACCCAGGCCGGCAGCACAGGACTCCAGACCACGTCCCCTCGCTCCCAGACCCGCGACGGATACTTCAGGAGAAAGGTGAGGAGGGCATCCATGGTGATCGAGTACGCGGGCGGTCCGTGAGTCGCTGGGAGTCGGGAGGCGAATGTAGCGCCAGTGCACGGGTACCGCCTCCGCACGCAACGCGGCATCTTGCATTCGTACCCAAGAGTCACTGGAGCGTTGCCAGGTGCGGATCGGAATGGA
>JANOWT010000337.1:0-23394 GCA_031418115.1 Gemmatimonadota bacterium | reverse complement strand
GCACGAGCTTGCGAAGTATGCCGCCCATGGAGATCACGTCGTCGTCAGGATGCGGCGAGAAGACGACCACGCTGGCGCTGTGCGGCAGCAGCGCGCGTCCGCGGATGCGCGCATTGAGCGATCGAAACGCCCCGCCGTTGACCGACCCTGCTTCACCGCGGCGCGCGACGAGGCCGGATAGACGATGCTCGGAGTAGTCGCTCTCGGCGAGCTTGAGGATCCCGCGGCCGGTGGTCTCCGAGAGCCAGATGACGGCGCGCACTTCGAGTTCAGGGGTCCACTGCACCTCGTCCACGAGCCACGGGGTGGCGATGCGCGTGAGCGCCGCCGCCGCCGCGCTGTCGCAGTAGAAGGTCGCCGCGTCGTGCCGCTGGAGGAACGTCGCCGGGACGCCCAGGTCGACCTCGCCCTCAACGGCGCGGCGCACGATCGTCGCCTTGTGCTCCCCGGTGGCGAGGATGGCGATCTCGCGCGCTGCGAGGATCGTGGCGACGCCCATGGTGAGCGCTTCGCGCGGGACGTTGCGCTCGCTGAAGAAGTCGCTCGCCGCGTCGCGACGCGTGACGGTGTCGAGATGCACCCGTCGCGTGCGGCTCTCCAATCCCGAGCCGGGTTCATTGAAGCCGATGTGTCCGGTCTTCCCGATGCCGAGCAGCTGGAAGTCGATCCCGCCAGCGGCTTTGATCGAAGCCTCGAAGGCCGCGCAGTGCGCGGCGACGTCGTCGCTCGGCACTGTTCCGTCGAGCAGGTGCACCTGAGACGCCGGGATGTCCACCTGCGAGAAGAGATGGGTCCACATGAACCGATGGTACGAGTGCGCGCTCTCGGCCTCCATCGGCAGGTACTCGTCGAGATTGAAGGTCTCGACCTTCGCGAAACTCAGCCCGTCCTCGCGGTGCAGTCGGGCAAGCTCGCGGTAGACACCGATCGGCGTCGAACCCGTGGCGAGGCCGAGTACGGCATGTCGCCCTTCCGCGTTCGCCGCGCGGATGACCGCCGCGATCCGGCTCGCGACCGCGCGCGCGAGGGCGGCATGCTCCTCGAACACCAGCGTCCGGATCCGTTCGCGCTGCTCAGCGGCGCGAACGGCGCGAGGCCCGTCTCCACCAGAGGGGAGCACGGGCCTCGCGTCGCCAGCGTTCGCGGCAGGCCGTGAGCGATCAGCCGCCACGGTGGATCAGGCGGAGAAGCTGCTTCCGCAGCCGCAACCGCCAGTCGAATTCGGGTTCTTGAACGTGAAGCCGGAGCCCTGCATCGACGTCACGTAGTCGATGATCACGCCGTTGAGGTACTGCATGGAGAACGGGTCGACGAAGACGTTGAACGAGCCCTGCGGCAGGATCGTGTCGTCCTCGGCCGGCTTGTCCTCGATCAGGAGGCTGTACTTGAAGCCGGAGCACCCGCCCGGCTGAACGCTCACGCGAAGACCGCCGACCTCGGGGGCCACGTTCTCCGCGGTCATGAACTTATGCACTTCGGTGGCCGCGGACGGCGTGATCGAAACGGCGACTTCCGGGGTGTTCATCGTGCTCATTGGATCCCTCCGAAAGATGAGAGCGGGGCCGCGGTCGCGGCCGTACCGAACTAATCCGGAATATAGGGCTCGGAGTTCCGGGAACAAGCCGGATCACCTAGCTGCGTGGTGCCGCCATGCCGAACCAGCTGCGCATCCGACCCCGCCATGGGACCTCGAACCGCCGGTGGATGAGTACCGAGAGGCCGAGTGCGAACGCGGTGTAGCCGGCGAAGAGCGTCCACGAACCGTCGTACCCCCGGCCGACCAGGCGGTTCGTCGCGGCCAAGAGATAACCGTGCAGCGGGGCGTGGAAGAGATACAACGCATAGCTCGATTCGCCGAGTAGCACGGCGCTCGCCGCGCCGAGCAGGGGGACTGACTGTTCCCGGAGCGCCCAGCAACCGGCGATGACGAGCACGAACCCCGGAAGGGCGACCGGCAGCAGGTGAAGCTGAGCCAGTTGCAACGGCGCCCGCAGCGCGACGGTGCCGACCAGCCATGCGAGCCCAGTCGCGAACAGCGCGACACCGGGCCGGCGCGACCCGGGGGCCCAACCTCCGATCATACCAGCGAGCCCGACCCCCGCGAGGAACTCCGGCCAGCGCGCCAGTGGGGAGAGGGAATAGACCGGCAGTGGCCAGCCCGCGCCGACCGACTCCAGCCCCGGGAAGACGATCGCCGCGGCGGCGAGCGCGAGAACGAGCACGAGGTAGCCGCGGCGCACCCTGGTGCCGCGAATCATCCACGCTCCCACCGCCGCGACGAGGAACGGGAAGGTGAAGTAGAACCAGAACTCCACGGAGAGCGACCACGCCGGGCAGTTCCACGCGCAAGCCGTTTCCGGTAGCCACGCCTGCTGCAGTGTGAGTACCGACGCCACGACGCCCGCGACGCGGCCTCCCGTGAAGTGCTCGACGCGTGCGTCGCGTACGAAGAGGGCGGCCGCGAACGCGAGTGAGAGTGCGTACGTCGGCGCGAGCCGCGCCACGCGTTCGAGCCAAAAGCTGCGCCGTGTTCCGCGCAACACACCCTCGGGTGCGTAGCGGACGGTGAGCAGGAACCCGGACAACACGAAGAAGAGCGAGACGCCCAGCCAGCCGGTCGCACCGACCGCGTCAGTCAACGACCCCGGTGTGCCACGCGGAAGCGCGTGGTGCAACAGCACCCACAGTGCCGCGACGAACCGCAGCGTGGTGAGAGGGCGGGCGTGGTTCCGCCGGTCAGCCGAGATCAAGGCGTTCCATTCGCCGCGTTCCGCGCGCTCGTCGCCTGCGTCGTCACGAGATCGGCCACCGCGCTGCGCACCGGGCCGATCCGCGAGTTCTCCCGCGTGGGGTTCACGCGGTTGGTCAACAGGATCACGAACCGATCATTCGTCGGGTCGATCCAGACCGAAGTGCCAGTGAATCCAGTGTGACCGTACGCCGGGCGCCGCATCACTCTGCCAGCGGAGTTGCCGCCGGTGGGCGTCTCCCAGCCGAGCGCCCGGTTCGAGAGGAGCACATTCTGCACGCGGGTGAAGTCTCGCACCGTTTCGGCGCGCACGACGCGCGCGCCGTCGAGCGATCCTTCGTTGAGAAGCGCTCGCGCGAAGCGCGCCAGGTCGTTCGCGGTGCTGAACAACCCCGCATGCGCGACCGGACGCTCGAGGAACGCGGCATTCTCGTCGTGGACCTCGCCGCGCAGGAGCCGCCCACGCCAGGGATCGCGTTCCGTCGGCGCGGTGCGGAGGAGCCACTCCTTGGGCGGGAGGTAACGGGTGTCGTTCATGCCGAGCGGAGTGAACACGCTCCGCACCAGATACCGATCGATCGACTCGCCGCTCACCCGCTCGACGATGAATCCAAGTAGCACCGCGCCGATGTCGGAGTACACCATGCGGGCACCGGGGACCGTGTCGAGCGGGGTCGCCATGAGGAGCGCACGCGCCGCGTCCGCCGTGGGTGTCAACTTCCAGAGCTGGCGGAAGGCCGGCAGTCCCGCTGAGTGTGTGAGGAGTTGACGCACCGTCACGCGCTCCTTGTTGCGACCGGTCCATTCCGGGAGGTAGCGTTGCACCGGCGCGTCGAGCATCACGCGGCCCTCTTCCACGAGTTGCATCATCGCGGTGGTCATGCCGATCACCTTGGTGAGCGACGCCATGTCCCAGACGGTATTGAGATCCGGCGCGGGTGCGTCAGCGGCCCAGTCGATACGGCCCGCACTCACCTGCGTCAGGATCCCACGCCGGTCGCCGACCACGGCGATCGCACCCGGGAAGACCGAATCCCTCACGCCGACGGTGAGGATCGTACGGAGCGAATCCTCCAGTGAGGGTGCGACCACCGCACCCTGCGCCGCGCCGTCGCCCGTCTGGAAGAACCCGGGCAGTGTGATCGGCGCGCGTCCGCGGAACGGGATGCGTCCCACGAGCGCACGGGCCGCGGCACGCTCCATCGCATCGCCGCGTCCGTAGGTCGCGATGTAACCGGAGACCCAGCCGAACTCACGGACCACGTAGGGATTGGAGAACGACACCACCGTGACCGGTCGCGAGATCGCGACCGAGTCCACCCATCGTGCGACATGCTCACCGACGGCGAAGCGCCCCTCGCCTTCGATCGTGCGCACGAACGTCGCGAGCACCACTTGCTCACCGGGGCGAAGCAGGGAGTCGAGGCGCTCGCGCGGAGTACCCGGGTTCACTCTGAGCACACGCGTCTCAGGGATGAATGCGCGCACTTCGGCGCTGAAGGTGCGCCCCGCGCTCACGTCCGATTCACTCGTGAAGACGATCACCGCGAGGCGGCCACGAGCGTTGAGCGGGACCTGGCCGTCGTCGTTGCGCAGCAGCGTGACCGCGTCGTCAGCGATCGATTGTGCCCGCTCGCGGTGCGCTGCCGTGCCGACCACTTCGCGGAGGGAGTCGAGCGAGACGAAGGGACGCTGGATCGCGCCGGTGCGGATCTTCGCCTCGAGGATGCGGCGCACCGACGCCTCGATGCGCGCCGCCGGGATCTCGCCCCGCTCGACCGCTGCCGTCACTGCGGCGATCGCGGCCGGGATGTCGGCCGGCATGAGCAGCACATCGTTGCCGGCGAGCACGGCGCGCACCGAACTCTCGTCCACGCCATAGCCAGCTCCTACGCCGCGCATGTCCATGGCGTCGGTGAACGCGAGGCCTCGGAACCCCAGCGTGTCACGCAGCAGGTCCTGCATGATCGCCGGCACCAGCGTCGCCGGCGTGGAGTCGTGCGAAACGGCCGGAAGCGCGATGTGTGCGCTCATCACGGCGGCGGCACCGGCCGCGATCGCGGCGCGGAAGGGGAGGAGTTCCATCTGGTCCATGCGCGTGCGCGAAGCCGCGACGATCGGCAGGGCGTTGTGCGAGTCGGTGTCGGTGTCGCCGTGGCCGGGGAAGTGTTTGATCGTCGCCGCCACACCGGTCTCCTGCACGCCGCGCACGAACGCGGCACTCAGGCGTGCGACGGCGTTCGGCTCCTCGCCGAACGACCGCACGTTGATGACCGGATTGGACGGATTGTTGTTCACGTCCACGGCCGGCGCGAACGCCACGTGGATCCCGATCGCCCGGGACTCGAGCCCGATGATCCGCCCTGCCGCATGCGCGTGCGCCGCGCTCCCCGTCGCGCCGATCGCCATGTTGCTCGGCAGTACGGTCGCATCGCCGCCGCGGAGCAGCCCCGGCGTGAAGGTGCCGCCTTCGAGGCGACCGAGGCCTGGTTCGACGTCGGAGGCGACGAGGAGCGGGATGCGCGAGCGCAGCTGCATCGCGTTCACCTTGGCGGCGACCTCTATCGGTGAGCCGAGCGACATTACCACGCCGCCCACATGGTCGATCGCGATCCGGTCCGCGGTCCAGGCGAACGAGGAGTCGGTCGTGCTGGTATAATCCCCAAGGACCCAGATCATCATCATCTGCGCCACACGGTCCCGCAGCGACAGCGAGGCAATGGTGGAGTCGATCCACCTTGTCGCTGCGGCAGGCAAAGGGGCCGTGAGCGATGCGGGAACGTCGCGCAACGCACCGCGCGACGCAGGAACGAGCAGTCCGGGTGCCGCAGGGGCGGCGCACGAGAGCGTGGTGACCATTCCGGCCAGTCCGGCCAGGCGGAGGAACGACGAGTGCATCATCAGGGAGTGGACGCGGAGCGGCATCGGGGCGTGCGGGGCAAGGGTCGTTGGCTGGGCGTGCTGATGCTCTGGACGAGCGTGGCCTGCGCCACGCCACCGCGGGCACAGGAAGCGAGACGGGCGCCGGAGCGCCCCGCGTTTCGTCCCGGGATCACGGTCCTTCTCGATGATTCCCTTCACCTGATCGCCGGGCGAAGGATCGGGCTCATCACCAATCATACCGGGGTCGATCCGAAAGGCATGTCGGACGTCGACCTGCTGATCGCCGATCCGCGGGTGAAGCGCGCCAACGTGCAACTCGTGCGGCTCTTCTCGCCGGAGCATGGGATCCGCGGCGACAAGGACGTGACCAATCTGCCGGACCAACTGGATGAGCGTTCTGGGCTCATGGTGCACTCACTCTATCGACGCGAGACGGTCGGGCCGCCCGACAGCCTGCTCCGTGACCTGAACGCGCTCGTCTTCGATCTGCAGGACATCGGCACGCGCACCTGGACCTTCGTTGGCGTGATGGTCTATGGGATGCGAGCTGCTGCGCGTGCCGGAATCCCGTTCGTCGTGCTCGATCGCCCTAATCCGCTCGGAGGGCGCGCCGAGGGCCTGCTCCTCGACTCCGTCCTCGCCAATCCCGAGGACCCCACGCCGCAGCGTCGCGGAGCGGCATACGCATTATACCCCGCGCCCCTGCGACACGGTATGACGATGGGCGAGATGGCGCGGTGGTTCGCTGCCGAACTGCACATCCCGGTGGAACTCTCCGTGGTGCGCATGTCGGGGTATCGGCGGACGATGTGGTGGGAGGACACGGCGATGCCGTGGGTCGTGCCGTCGCCGTCGATGCTCACGACAGCGAGCGCATTGATCTATCCCGCGCTCGTGCCGTTTGAGGGATCGAATCTCTCCGTAGGGCGGGGCACTGCGCTCCCGTTCCAGCAGTTCGGTGCGCCGTGGCTCGATGCGAAGCAGGTCGCTGACGCGCTCGAGGAGCGCGGACTCAGCGGGGTACGCTTCGAGGCGGTGCGCTTCACACCGGTAGCCCCTGGCGACGCGAAGTTCGCTGGGCGCGAGATCCCCGGAGTCCGGATCGTGATCGAATCGCGCGAACGCGTGCAGTCGGCGCGCATCGGAGCGGCCGTGCTCTGGGCGGTCGCCAAGACCGCGCGGGATTCGCTCCGGCTCAACAACGACACGTTCGACCGCCGCATGGGCGCATCGTGGGCGCGCGTGGCGCTGCTCCGAGGCGACGACCCGGATGAGGTGATCGATCGCGTGCAGCCCGAGATCGTCGCGTTCCAGCGTCGAGTGAAACCGTTCCTGCTCTACTAGTGCCGTTCGTCTTCACGACGCGCTGATGCTCAGCCTCTGGCGCGGTATCGTGGCGGGCTATCTCCGGCTGATCGAGCCGATCATCGCATGGTGCGTCCGCCACCGCGTCTCCCCCAACCTCATCACGACGGTGGGGACCGCCAGCGCCTGCGTGGTGGGCGTGTTCTACGCCTGCGGCTGGTTCGTGGCAGGCGGATGGACGTTGGGAATACTCGCGTTCTTCGACGTCGTCGATGGCGCCGTGGCGCGGCGCAGCGGACGGGCGACCCTGTTCGGCTCCTTCTACGATGCGACCCTCGATCGGGTCGCGGACGCATTCCTGTTCGGCGGATTCGTGGTCTTCTACGCACTGCACGATGTGCCGCGACAGACGGCCATGCTGCTGATCGCCCTCGTCGCTCTCGTGGCGACGCAGTTGACCTCCTACACGAGGTCGCGCGCTGAGCTGATCGGAGTCGACATGAAGGGCGTGGGTTGGATGGAGCGACCGGAGCGGATCACACTTCTTGCCGCCCCGCAGGCCTTCTTCGGACGCGCATTCGACGGCTGGGTGGTCGACGCTGTGGTGACGCTCCTCGCCGTCACCGCCGTGGTGACCGTCGCGCAACGGATCCGGCATGTCCTGCGTGCCACGTCCATGGCTATCTTTCCGGTGATTGAGGGTCCGGGACCAAGCCCGGGGACGGCTCACGACGAGGAGCGGCCGAGATGAGATCGTTGCGCGCACGACTGCTGGGTGTTGCCATGCTGGCTGTGAGTGCCCTGAGCTGCGGTCCAGGCCCCGACGAGGGAGTCATCCGCCTTTGGACGGACGACTATGAGATCCGTGTGACGGCGGACGTCATGCCGCCGCGCGCGCTCGAGCGGATCACGTACACTGTGGTCGTGCGCGACAAGAACACCCAGGAGCCGATCGCCGACGGTGAGGGGCGGATCTTCGCGACCAACTCCGACCGCAAGAGCACGTACAACGGCTTCAAATACGGTCCCGAAGTCGGGACCTACCGCACCACCATCACCTTCGTGACCGCTGGCGAATGGGCCCTCGGGATCCAGTTCCGCCGCGATTCGACGCAGGTACTGCAGCGCACACTCGACTGGCGTCAGCAAGTCCGGAACGAGACGTCTCCCGGCTCCTGAGCTGCCAGGCAGCCCCTCCCACCTCACACCTCCCACCTGCAGTCATGCGCCACTTCCATCGCACCTCCCTGCACCCTGACGCGGTGCTCGCCACCGCCGATGCGTTCTTCCCCACGATCGGTCTGCGCCCCACCGGCGAGACCGCGCGAGGCCGCACCTACACCGGTGTCGTCGGGACGCCCGAGGTGCCCTCAACGCTCGAGCTCACGGTACGCATGGAGGGCGGACACTACACCTTCGTCGAAGCCCATTCCGACCAGATGGGCGAGAGTCGCCTCGACCGCAACGTGAAGAAGTTCTTCGTCCAGCTGCACACGCAGGTGGACGAGCGTCACATCTTCGCCCCGGCCTATTGATGTCGGCTCGCCGTCGCCGGGCCGGTGAGGGCTCGGGTGCGAATCTCGGAGAGTTGCTGCCGCTCGACCGCAAGCTCGAGCTCTACTACTGGATGCGTCTCACGCGAACGCTCGAGGAGCGACTCGTGGCGCTCTATCGTCAGACCAAGGTGGTCGGCGGACTCTTCCGATCACTCGGACAAGAGGCCGATGCTGTCGGGTCCTGCTACGCGCTCGAGTCGCGCGACGTCATGTCGCCGCTCATCCGGAACATGGGCGCGATGCTCGTGAAGGGCGCAACGCTGGTCGAGATCCTCAAACAGTACATGGCCAAGGGTGATTCGCCCACGCGCGGCCGCGAGCTCAACATCCACTTCGGCGACCTCGGCGAAGCCGGCAAGACCCGCGGCTTCCTTGGACAGATCTCTCCGTTGGGTGACATGGTCCCCGTCATGGCCGGCGTCACCCTGTCGTTCAAGATGCGCGGCGAGGATCGCGTGGGACTCGTCTACGTGGGCGACGGCGCGACGAGCACCGGTGCCTTCCACGAGGGGATCAACTTCGCCGCCGTGCAGAAGCTCCCGCTCGTCGTGATCATCGAGAACAACGGCTACGCCTATTCCACGCCCACGCACAAACAGTCGGCGGTGAAGCAGTTCGTCGACAAGGCGATCGGCTACGGCGTGTACGGCGAGCAGGTGGACGGCAACGATGTGCTCGCCGTCTACGACTGCACCAAGCGTGCGGTCGACCGCGCCCGCGCCGGCGAGGGTGTCTCGCTCCTTGAGTTCATGACCTTCCGCCGTAAGGGCCACGCCGAGCACGACAACCAGTCGTATGTGCAGCCGGGCGAGATCGAGGCCTGGGCTGCCGACAACGATCCGATCGACCGGTACGTGCGTGTGCTGCTCGACCGCGAGAAGGTGCCGCAGTCGACGCTCGACGAGATCGACGCTCGCATCCATCGGGAAGTCGACGCCGCGACCGACGTCGCCGAGGCATCTCCGCTGCCGGAGCCACTCGACGCGCTCGTCGGCGTGTACGCCGACCCGCCGACCGAGCGCCCGCTCTGGTTCCGCGAAGGCGCCGACGTCTCCGCACTCGGCAAGGAGCGCGCCGAGGGGTGGGGCACCTTCGATGCGTCGAAGGGAGGGCCGCGCTGATGGCCGAGATCACCTATCTCGAGGCGATCCGCGAGGCGCTCGACGAGGAGATGGCGCGTGACCCGAACGTCTTCATGCTCGGCGAGGACATCGGCGCGTTCGGCGGAGCCTTCAAGGTCACCGACGGACTCATGGCCAAGTACGGCGAGAAGCGCGTGATCGACTCGCCGATCAGCGAGATCGCGATCGTGGGTGCAGCGGCCGGGGCGGCGCACATGGGAATGCGACCGGTGGTCGAGATGCAGTTCATCGACTTCATGGCCAACGCCTACGACATGCTCACCAACTATGTCGCCACGGCACGCTACCGCGCGTTCCTCGGCTGCCCGATGGTGGTCCGTGGGCCGAGTGGCGGTTATGTGCGCGGTGGTCCGTTCCACTCGCAGAACCCCGAGGCGGGCTTCATTCATACGCCGGGCCTCAAGGTCGTCTATCCGTCGACCGCCGAGGATGCGAAGGGCCTCATGAAGGCCGCGATCCGCGACGACGACTGCGTGCTCTTCTTCGAGCACAAATACCTATACCGTCGCATCAAGGGCGTGATGCCCGCCGGCGATCATGTGGTCCCGATCGGCAAGGCGCGCACCGCACGTGAGGGAACGGACCTCTCGATCATCACGTATGCTGCGACCGTGCACAAGGCGGTCGAGGCGGCCGAGCGCCTGCAGGCCGAGCATGGGCTCTCCGCGGAGGTCATCGACCTGCGCACGCTGGCCCCGCTCGACGACGAGGCGATCTTCGCGACGGTCCGCAAGACCAATCGGGTGCTCGTCGTGCACGAGGACACGCGTACCGGAGGGATCGCCGGTGAGATCACCGCGCGCATCAGCGAGACCTGCTTCGCACATCTCGACGCGCCGGTGTTGCGGGTGACGGCGCATGACATCCCGTTGCCCTACGCGCCAGCGCTCGAGGACTTCGTGCTCCCACAGGTGCAGGACATCATCACGGCGGCGCGCCGACTGGCGGCCTGGTGAGTATCCCCAACGGCACACCGGTGGTCGAGGGACCCTCGCGCATTCGCGTCATCGCCATCGGATGTTTCATGGCGTGGATCGGGGCGCTTTCGGGGGCGATGGTCGGGGTCCTCGTCTCCAAAGGCGCGGCGATGTTCCTGCGGGCGCCGGTCTGTGACGGCATCCCGACGTGCGATTGGTACATTTATGCAGCAGTCGGGGCCGGCATCGGCTTCCTGACCCTTCCGTGGCTCGTGGTCTCGGCCCTGCGGCGCCCTCCTGCGCCGCCGACCGAGTCCCCTGACGACAAGAACTGAGTGAGGTTGCATCCGTGGCCCGTGTAGACGTCATCATGCCCCAGATGGGCGAGTCGATCGCTGAAGGCACCCTGTCCAAGTGGCTCAAGAAGGTCGGCGACGAGGTGAAGCGCGACGAACCGATCTTCGAGATCTCCACCGACAAGGTGGACGCCGAGATCCCGGCGCCGTCGGCGGGCGTGCTCGCCGAGATCATCGTGCATGAGGGGACGACCGTCCCCGTGAACGCGATCGTGGCGCGCATCGAGACCGAGAAGGGGGCGTCGCTCGCACCGGTCGCGACCGCGCCGGCTCCTGCGGCGAGCGCACCGGCGGCCACGAGCGCAGCGGCTGCGCCGGCCGTCGCATCGGCAGCGTCGTCCGCGCCGAAGTCCGCCGCGCCGGCCGCGCCCGCACGTCCGGCCGCCGATGCCGGTTCGTTCGAGGAACGCATTCGCACCAAGTCGTCGCCGCTCGTGCGGCGCATGGCCGCCGACGCGGGCGTGGACATCACCGCGCTCTCGGGCTCCGGCATCGCCGGTCGCGTCACGAAGAAGGACTTCGTGGATTACATGGAGAGCGGCCCGCGCACGCCGGCTGCGCCCGCCGCGATGCCGAGCGGACTGCCGTCGTCGGTGAGCATCCCGATGAGCCATGCCAACGAGCCGACGTTCAACGCCTGGGCCGGCGACGTCGTCGAGCCGATGTCGAAGATCCGTCGCCTCACGTCCGATCACATGCGCCAGGCCAAGCAGGTCGCGGCGCATGTCACGAGCTTCTTCGAGATCGACCTCACCCGCATCGCGCGCATCCGCGCCAATACGCGCGCGGCCTTCGAGGCCGAGACGGGGCAGAAGCTCACCTATCTGCCGTTCATCATTCGGGCGGTCGTCGAGAATCTCCGTCGTCACCCGGTGCTCAATGCGACCGTGAGCGGCACCGACGTGATCCTTCGCAAGCGCTTCAATATCGGTATCGCGGTCGCGCTCGAACCCACCGGGCTGATCGTGCCCGTGCTCAAGGACGCCGACGGACTCAACCTCACCGGCATCACCCGCGGCACCAACGATCTCGCGGCGCGCGCCCGCTCCAAGAAGTTGAGCCCCATGGATGTGCAGGACGCGACCTTCACGATCACCAACCCCGGCGTCTTCGGTTCACTCATGGGCACGCCGATCATCCCCGTCGGCACCACGGCGATCCTCTGCCTTGGCGCGATCGAGAAGCGACCCAAGGTGATCACCGGTCCCGATGGTGAGGACACGATCGCCATCCGTACGTGCGCCTACTTCTCGATCAGCTTCGACCATCGCGTGGTCGACGGCGCCGACGCCGACCGTTTCATGGCCGATCTGAAGAAGACCCTCGAGTCGGTCGGCGGCTGATATGCCGCGCTCCCTGAGCCTCCACCGCAGCGTGGTGACGCCGAACGACCGCGCGAAGTTCTTCGAGCGACTGCGCAACCGTGAGGCGCATTTCGTGCGGTCCGGCTGCCGCTACTGGGTGTTCGAGGAGAAGGGACTGCAGGGCGCGTTCGTGGAGTTCTGTGAAGCGAACGACGCCGAATCACTCGCCGCGGCGCACGCGGCCTCGCCCGATCCAGTGCTGGATCCGGCGCGTATCTACTCAATCGTGGAGCTGTCCTGATGCCGACGCGTTCGATCGAGATCGAAGGCCGTGACTGGAAGGTCTACCCGAGCGGCTACATCACGCAGTACGATGCCGACGAGTTCGGTCTCATCTTCGTGCACGGAGTCGCCGACGCCCGCGAGGTCCGCGTCACGAGGTACTCGCCCGCCGGTTCGCGCTCGCGCGAACAGTCGCTCGCCCAGCTCGGCGAGGTCGACCTGCGTCGTCTCTTCACGCTCTCGCAGCCCAGCCAGACGTCGCCTGAGGCCGGTTACGCACGGTGAGCATTGACGCGGGAGCGCCGGCGGCGCCGGCGCTCCACGTGGACCTCCACGCCCACTCGACCGCCTCCGACGGGGCGCATTCGCCCGTCGTCGCCGTCGAGACGGCACATCGCGCCGGTCTTGCCGCGTTCGCGCTCACCGATCACGACACGCTCGCCGGCATCCCCGACGCGCAGCGCACCGCCGACGCCCTCGGCCTGCGCCTCGTGCCCGGCGTCGAGATGAGCGTGCACCAGGGTGCGATCGAGGTCCATCTGTTGGGTCTCCACATCCGCGACGTGAGCGCGCTGCAGGCACGCCTCGAGATCTATCGCGATCACCGCAAGGCCCGGGCGATAGAGATCGTCGGGCGCCTGAACGCGGTTGGCGTCGCCGTCACGGCCGAGGCGGTGCTCGAGGCCGCGGCCGGCGGAGCGGTGGGGCGTCCGCACGTCGCGAAGGCGCTCATCGCGGGCGGTTTCGTGAAGGACTCGCGTGAGGCGTTCGACCGCTACCTCGCCGCCGGCAAGCCGGCCTTCGTCGAGAAGGAACGGCTCGACATCGCGGAGGGGATCGCCATCATCCACGAGGCCGGTGGCATCGCCGTGATCGCGCATCCGGGTCCGGAAGGTCGGCGCGAACGGATCGAACCGCTCGTCGCGCTCGGACTCGACGGCCTTGAGGTCAAGCATCCGAGTCACTCCTCCGAGGACTCCAAGCGCATCGCAGCACTCGCGGACTTCTTCGGGCTCGTGTCGAGCGGCGGGTCGGACTGGCATGGCGCGATGCAGGGCACCCGCGTCCTCGGAGCGATGCAGGTTCCCATCTCCTGGCTCGAGGCGCAGGATGCGCGGGTCGCCATGGTCCGCGCGGGATGAATCCGCCGGGCCGCGGCGTCGCGCTCGTCACCGGCGCTGGTCAGCGCGTGGGGCAAGCGATCGCGCTCGCGCTCGGGGAGCGTGGCTGGGCCGTCGCGGTACATCACCATGGGTCGGCGGACGGGGCGAACGAGACCGTCGACCGCATTCGCGCGGCCGGCGGTGAGGCGCGCGCGATCCGTGCCGACTTGCGACGTGCGGAGTCCGCGCCGGAGCTCGTCGCCTCTGCGGTGGAGAGTCTCGGTCGCCTCGATGTCCTAGTGAACTCGGCCGCGGGCATGGTCCGGACGCCGTTCGGTGCCACCACGGCACAGAGCTTTGACGACATCATGGCCCTTAACCTCAGGGCGCCCTTCCTTCTCGCACAGGCCGCCGCCGGAGTGATGCGCGAGGGCAGCGTGATCGTGAACATCGCCGATCACATGGCACACGAGCCTTGGCCCGACTACATCGTGCATGGCGTGAGCAAGGCGGGCGTCGAAGCACTCACTCGGCACTTGGCCGCCGCCCTCGCGCCGCGCGTGCGAGTCAACGCCGTCGCGCCCGGATTCGTGCTCGCGCCGGTCGGGATGCCGGCCGAAGCCGCCGCGCGCTTCGCCGCCGAGACGCCGATGCGGCGTCTCGGCACGCCAGCCGACGTCGCGCAGGCCGTCGTCTACCTGATCGATGCGCCCTACGTGACCGGAGAGACCCTGCATGTCGACGGGGGACGCGGTGTCAGGCCCTGAGGCGAAGGCGACGCAGGAGTACGGCGACATCGTGGTGGTGGGTGGAGGCTGTTACGGCTCGTACTATGTGCGCCAGCTCCGCCGCGCGCGCGCTGCCGGTGCGCTGAGTTGGCAACGGCTCGTCGTCGTCGATCGCGATCCGGAGTGCGCTGTCGCTGCCGACGCGGAGGATGTCACGCTCGTCGTGCGCGACTGGACGCTCTTCTTCAATGAGTATCTCGCGGCTGCCGCGTCTCGCGGCGCCGACGCGGTGCGCGGCGACGCCATCGTCCCCTCGCCGCTGATGCCGCACCTGATGTCGCATTGGCTCGTCGCGCGCGCGCGAGCGCGCTGGCCGGGGCGGGGGATCCGGATCGCACCGCTCGACGGCGCGCTCGACGTCCCGTGGCAACGCACCGGCGACGACGGCACGCACTACGTGAGCTTCGCCACGTGGGAATGCCCGATCAACTGTGTCGAGCCGCGCACCTGCCCGCACACACGCGGCCCCCGCGCATGGAGCCTCCCGCTCACCGTTCGCTCCTTCGTCGAGACCGCACGGCTGCAGGGGCGCCGGATCGACGGACCCGCGGTCTTCCACTGTGCGCACCGCGCGTACGGGGTGGGGATGTTCGACGTCGCCGACGTGGTGGATGCCGATCGCCTCGTCGCCGACTCGGCCGACGGGCGGCGCGCCGAGGTGCTCGTTGGGACCGTATCGCACTGTCATGGGGCCCTCGCCGTGCTGGAACTCGCCGCGCCCTGAGCGACTTCGTTCGGCGGGCGCCGTGGCTCTGCCCGCGCGCCCCACCTAGATTGCACCGATCCAAAACGCACTTACGGAGCGCCCGTTGGCTACGCATGAATATGAAGTGGTGATCGTCGGCGCCGGCCCGGCCGGGATGTGCGCCGGACTCTATGCCGGTCGTTCCATGCTCCGGTCCGTCGTGCTCGAGCGCGGCTTCCCGGGTGGCGAACTGCTCAACACTGAGGTCATCGAGGACTACATCGGCTTCGAGCATGTGCTCGGCCATGAGCTCGCGACCAAGTTCCAGGCGCACGCGGAGAAGTTCGGCGCCGAGATCCGAACGTCGACACCAGTCGAGTACGTCGAGAAGCGCGCCGACGGCCTCTTCGACACCAAGGTCGAGAACGGCGACGTGTACGTCTCGCCGACGGTGATCGTCACCGCAGGCGGCACGCCGATCAAGCTCGAGGTCCCCGGCGAGATCGAATACGCCGGCAAGGGCGTCTCGTACTGCGCGATCTGCGACGGTGCCTTCTACCGCGGCCACACGATCATGGTGGTCGGTGGCGGCGACGCGGCGTGCGAAGAGGCCGACTTCCTCACGCGGTACGCCGAGAAGGTCTACCTCGTGCATCGGCGCGACAGCTTCCGCGCGTCGAAGATCGTCCAGCAGCGTCTCTTCGCGAATCCCAAGATCGAGGTCGTCTACGACACGGTGGTCGACGAGATCGTAGGCAAGGACGGCCTCATGACGCATGCGCGGATCCGCAACGTCAAGAGCGGCACGGCCTCCGACCTCACGGCGACCGGGATCTTCATCTTCGTCGGTTTCAAGCCGAATACCGGTATCCTCCGCGGCCACGTCGAGCACGATGCATCGGGGTATCTGATCACCGACTCGAGCATGCAGACCTCGGTGCCGGGCCTCTTCGCCGCCGGAGACGTGCGCGCGCAGCTCACGCGGCAGGTGACCACTGCGGTCGGCGATGCGACCACGGCCGCGATCGGGGTGGAGAAGTACCTCACGGCGCGCAAGAACGGACACCCCGCGCCGCGGCCCCAGCCGATGCTCGTCCCCGCAGCGGGATGAACGTCTCGTCGCTCGTCGTCGGCGCGTTCGACGAGAACTGTTGGATCCTGCACGATCCGGCGCGCGCCGAGGTGGTGTTGATCGACCCGGGTGAGGATGCCCCCCGGATCTGCGAAGAGGTCGAGCGCCTCGGCGCACGGCTCGTCGCGGTCTGGCTCACGCACGCGCACCTCGATCACATCGGCGCGATCAGCGGCGTGCGGAGAGTCTGGGCAGGGGTGCCCGTGCACCTGCACCCGGCCGATCTGCCGATCTACGTCAATGGTGACCGCGCGGCGGCGTACTACGGTCTGCCGTTCGAGCAACCAGAGCCGCCCGAGCGCGAACTCGCCGAAGGGCAGCAGCTCGAGTTCGCTGGCGAACGGTTCACCGTGCGCCATTTGCCCGGACATTCGCCCGGTCACGTCGCCTTCGTCGGGTCGGAACACTGCTTCAGCGGCGACGTGCTGTTCGCGGGCTCTGTGGGGCGAAGCGATCTGCCGCTCTCCGATCCGGCCGCCCTCGCGGCGTCGCTGGAACGGATGATGGAGCTCCCGGCGACGCTGCGAGTACACCCCGGGCACGGTCCGTCGACGACGATCGCTGCTGAGGGCGCTGGGAACCCGTTCCTGAATGGCGCAGCGCGCGTACCCTTTAGTCGCGGCTGACCGCGTAGCATTTTCCCGCCTCTGCGGGGTAGATATCCTGAAGTGTCATTCCCCTGTCCCCTCCCGGCTTATGCGCGCTCGAGTCCTTTCCTTCGCGGTCCTTCTGCTCTCCTCGACGGCCTGCATCGACACTCTGCAGCAGTCCAATGGTCGCTTCGGCACGGTCACGGCTGGCGCCTTTGGCAATGGCGTTGGTTCCTATGTCATGCGCCCTGAGGCTGCGTTCTACGACAAGACCGATCTGTCCTACACACCGGCCTCCGGCGACACCTGCGTGATCGCGAACTACAATCCGGTGCAGACGATCAATACGGGTCTGGTCACGCTCAACGCCGGTGAGTTCCTGCTCACCAGCATCGGGGGACGTGTCGATACCATGGCGGCGATCGCGGGGAGCTCCCTGCGCGTCTATAGCGCGATCCGCCCGTTGGGGATCCCGTACACGCCGGGCGACAGTCTTACGATCACCATTCCCGGCGCACCCGGTGGATTCCCGGCCTCGTCCATCACGATCCGCACGGCCGAAGCGTTCACGCATGGCACGATCGGCATTCCGGTCGAGAATGTCGCCCTGCCGCTCACCTGGACGCCCGCGCCCTCCGCCGGTTCGCAGATGACCTTCTCGCTGCGCTACTCCAATAGCGTCTCCGGTGGCGCTCTGAATGAGCAGATCTTCTGTTCCTTCACCGACGATGGCGCGGCTTCGATCAACGCGAACTACCTGGGTGGCTGGATCACGGCGCTCAACGGAAACCGCGCCACCCGTGCGCTCCGCGTCCGCTCGCGCGAAGTCACGGTCGACGCACGCACGCGCCTCTCGATCATCTCGTCGTACGGTCAGCCCCTGTTGACGACCAACTTCTGATGACGCGCGTCCGCGTGGAGCACGACCCGCTCGGCGCGGTCGAGGTCCCGGCGGACGCGTGGTACGGGGCGCAGACGGCCCGGGCCGTCGCGAACTTCGCCATCAGCGGGCTCCGCTCGCATCCTCGGATCATCGACGCTGTCGTGCGCATCAAGCGTGCGGCGGCGTCGGTGCACCGTGGCACCGGGCGGCTCGACGCACAGCGCGCCGACGCGATCATCGCGGCCGCTGACCTCGTCCTCGGCGGTGCGCACCGGGACCAGTTCGTGGTCGACGTCTATCAGGCGGGAGCAGGCACTTCACTCAACATGAACGTCAACGAAGTGCTCGCGAACCTGGCGAACGCGAGCCTCGGTGCGCCGCGTGGCGCGTCGGCGCCGGTGCACCCGAACGACCACGTCAACATGGCGCAGTCCACCAATGACGTGATCCCGACCGCGATCCGGATCTCGGCCCTCGCCGCGCTCGTGCCCGCCCTCGCGGCAGTGGATCGCCTCGCTGTCTCGTTGCGTGAGCGTGCGGACGCGTTCGACGACATCGTGAAAGCCGGACGCACGCACCTCCAGGACGCGATGCCGATCCGGCTCGGTCAGGAGTTCACGGCCTGGGCCGGATCCGTCGAGCGCGGCGCTCGGCGAGTGCGTGAGGCCGCCGACTATCTGCTCGACATCGGGATCGGTGGCACGGCCGTCGGCACCGGCGTGAATGCCGAGCCGGTCTATGCCGAGCGGATGGTGGAGGAGCTGCGCGCGCTCACTCAGCTGCCGCTGCGCCCCGGCGCGGATCGTGTGCAGCTCATGCAGAGCATGGGCGACCCGGCGGGACTCAGCGCTGCCTGGCGCACGCTTGCGCTCGACCTCGGCAAGGTCGCGAGCGATCTTCGATTGTTGGCGAGTGGCCCGCGCACCGGTCTCGACGAGCTTCGACTGCCACCGGTGCAACCCGGCTCCAGCATCATGCCCGGGAAGGTGAATCCGAGCATTCCCGAGATGGTGAACCAGGTCGTCTTCCAGGTGATCGGTCACGATGCCACGATCTCGGCCGCCGCCGAGCACGGGCAACTCGAGCTCAACGTGATGATGCCGGTCATCGCGCAGAATCTGGTCGCGGCGATCGAGATCATGGGCAATGCAGCGCGAGCACTCGACGAACGCTGTGTCCGCGGCATCGAAGCGAATGCCGTGATGCTTGCGTACTGGGTCGAGCGGTCGGCGGCCCTCGCGACGGCGGTCGCGCCGCGCATCGGCTACGCCGCCGCGGCCGCGCTGACCAAGCGCTCAGTATCGGAGGGGGTAAGCGTGCGCGACCTCGTGGTGCGCGAGGGACTGCTCACGGCGGCGGAGGCCGATGAGGTCTTCGACCTCCGCCGCCTCACCGAACCGGGCATTCCCGGCGTGAGCGGCGACGCACGGTAGACCCCGGCGCGTTGTAGACCCGAGCCCGTTGTAGTCCCGAATGCCCTTGTCCCCATAGGGCGCGCGAGGGCATCTTCCCTCCGATGCGAATCACCACGTGGGCTGAATACGGCGTCATCTGCTCCCTGCATCTCGCGAGGCGTCCCGACGAGGGGCCGATCACGGGACGCGACATCGCCGCGCGAGAGAAACTGCCGGGCGACTATGTCGAGCAGATCCTCCTGCGGCTCCGGCGCGCGGGGATCGTGCAGAGCACGCGTGGTGCCAAGGGTGGGTACGGCCTCGCGCGTCCGTCGAGCGCGATCACCGTCCGCGAGATCATCACGGCGGCGGAGCTCGTGACCTTCGACCTGCACTGCGAGACGCATCCGCTCGACTCCGAACGGTGCGCGCAGTCGTGCGATTGCAGCATCCGCCCGGTGTGGATGATGCTCCAACGCAAGATCGACGACGCGCTCGAGAGCGTGCGGCTCTCCGATCTGCTCTTCGCCGAGCCGCAGGTCCGCGAGCGCGTGGGTCTTCCCGTCCTTCAGGCCTGACGCGCACCGTGCCGCTCCCTTTCACTTCGGGATGGCGCGAGGATCGCGAACGCGAGCGCAAGGCGCGCGTCGTCGTCGAGGCGCTCAGGCGTGAACCCGACGAGTCCGACGTCGCCTGGCTCGCCGACGCGGCAGCGAACGGCGACCTCGATCACGCGCGCTGGGAACTGCGCTATGCACGCGCGGCACTCGGACTCATCGTCGCGCAGCGCGACGCGCTCGCCGACCGGACTGCCGCCGACCTGTCCGCCGGTGTCCTCACGGCACTCGGATCGGACCCGCACATCGCGATCGATCGCCGCGAACTCGCGGAGCGTCAGTTCAATGAGCGTCTGCTCGCGTACAGGGAGGCGATGACGGCTCGCGGCGGTACGATCCCGGCCGCCGATCGCTTGGGCCGCTGCCTGCTGGCGTTCGCGAGCGACGGCGCTCGCACCGCGGGCGCGCCCCTCGCCTACGCGATCGAACTGCTCCAACGCTACGGTGAGGACGCGGCCGAGTCGCTGCGGGCGGTCTACGGAGAGGCCCAGCTCCCCGAGGACGTGAAGCCGTCCGTCATGCGGGGTATTAGCTAGGAGCAGGCGGGAGAACGACGAAGCGGGAGACCCCGTGAGGAGGCTCCCGCTTCGTTGGGATCTTGATGCTGCGGTCTCAGGACGCCGCCGTATGCCGAAGGGGGGACTCGAACCCCCACGGGCTGTCGCCCACTGCGCCCTGAACGCAGCGCGTCTACCAATTCCACCACTCCGGCAAGACGCGAAACGTACCGGACGCGGATACCCAAGTCAACGATGAGTCGTCATTCTTCACTGCCACGATCATGAACAAGCCGCCGCCCGATGACGCCATAGTTCCGATCGCCCGGAACAAACGCGCCCGCCTCGACTACGAGATCTTCGAGACGTGGGAGGCGGGCCTCGTGCTGTCGGGGACCGAGGTGAAGTCGTTGCGCGACGGCCGCGTGCAGATCGGCGACGCGTACGCGGTCGTGACGGACGGCGAGGTCTGGCTCCTCAATGCTCACATCGCTCCCTACGCGCAGGGTAATATCTGGAATCATCCGCCGACGCGCACGCGGAAGCTCCTGTTGCATCAAAAGGAGATCCGCAGCCTGATCGGTTCGGTCGAACGCAAGGGACTCACGCTCGTGGCACTCGAACTCTACTTCAAGCACGGGCGCGCCAAGGTGCGGATCGGTCTGGGTCGGGGCAAGAAGCTCCACGACAAGCGCGCCGATCTGAAGGAGAAGGACGACCAGCGCGACATGCAGCGCGCGCTCCGGACGCGGTGATGCCCCTCCGCGCGCGCCCCCTGGTGATCGTGATGCTGGCCTTCGTGGCCGGCGTCGCCTTCAGCGCACCTCCCGGCGACGTCATCCGCGTGAAGGGCGTCGCTGGTGACACCATGCTACGACTCACGCCGTCGGCATCCGGAGGACTGGTGCCGGTCGACGTCATGGCCCGGCTGCTTGGCGGTTCGCTGGACAGCATCGGCGGCGGACGTTGGCGACTCGGGCTGTATGGCACGACGCTCGAACTGCGGGAGGGTCTCCCGTTCGCCACATACAACGGGTTCGCGCTGCCGCTGCTCGAACCGACGCGGCTCATCGAGGGCGCTCCGCAGGTAGCGCTTCAGTTGTTCAGCGAGATCATCCCGCGTTTCGGCATCGGTATCCTCTGGGACCGCTCGCGGGCCGAGTTGCGGCTCTTCCAGGGGATCGCCAAGCGGTCAGTGCCGGTCGGAACAGCGGCGCCCGATCCGGTGGTCGCACCGGTGCCGGTCGCACCCGCACGGAACAGCACCGCGGGCGTCGCGGCTGGAACCTCAGCAGCGATCTCGGCGTCTGCCGGTCGAGCGACCGCGCCGGTGCCCTCTGGTCTCTCGAGGCGGTACACGGTGGTCGTCGACGCCGGACACGGCGGGCGCGATCCGGGGATGCGGGGCGCGGTCGTCAACGGGCGCGCGCTCTCCGAGGCACGCATAGCGCTCGCCGTGGCCAAGCGGCTCGAGATCGAACTCGAGGCGCAGGGTATCCGAGTGATCATGACGCGTACCACCGACACGCTGATCGCGCGCGGTGATCGCGGTCCGATCGCCAACCGCGCCAAGGGCGATCTCTTCATCTCGGTGCATGTGAACTCGGCGAACCCCAAGTGGAAGAACCCGACGACGGCGCGCGGCTTCGAGACCTTCTATCTCTCGACGGCGCGCACCGAGGACGAAGCGCACGTGGCCGCGATGGAGAATGACGTCGTGCGCTTCGAGACCGCGTTCGATGCGCCGCAGCAGGACGCGCTCGCGTTCATCCTGAACGATCTTGCGCGCAACGAGCACCTGCGGGAGTCGAGCGAGCTGGCGGGGTTCGTGCAACAGCGCATGGCCGTCTTTCACCCGGGCCCGAATCGCGGCGTGAAGCAGGGAGGACTCATCGTGCTCTCCACTGCCTACATGCCCGCGGTGCTCGTCGAGATCGGTTTCGGGTCCAATCCCGAGGATGCACGGTGGATGTCGAGCGATCGCGGGCAGCAGGCCGCCGCGAGCGCGATGGCCGATGCCGCAGTCGAGTACCTGCAACACTACGAGCGTCGCATACGGACCTCGCAGCGATGAGCGCATCGCTCGCCCTCTCGGTGCTCGGTCTTGAGTTCCAGAATCCGATCCTCCTCGCCGCCGGTACGGCCGCGTACGGACGTGAACTCGCCGATGTCATGCCGCTCGAGGAACTCGGCGGCTTCGTCACGAAGGCCGTCTCGCTCGAGAAGCGGCTGGGCGCACCCGCGCCGCGCGTGGCCGATTTCGCCGGCGGGATGATCAACGCCGTAGGGCTCGCGAATCCTGGTGTGGATGGCGTGCTCGCGGAGGACCTCCCCTGGATCGCGGCGCATGTGCGCCGTCCGCGCGTGCTCGTGAATGTGGTGGGGCGCGAAGCGGCTGACTTTGGCGCCGTCGTTGCTCGACTCGACCATGCCGCCGGCGTCGACGGCTACGAACTCAATGTCAGCTGCCCCAACGTGAAACAGGGCGGACTGGAGTTCGGTGCCGATCCAGTTGCGCTCGCCGAGGTCGTTCGCGGGGCGCGTGCGGCCACGCGCAAGCCGATCGTCGTGAAGCTCTCGCCGACGTTGCCGCAGATCGGTGAAGTGGCGCAGCGCGCGGTCGACGCGGGCGCGGACGGCATCACAGTCGTGAACACCATTCCGGGTCTCGTGATCGACGTTGAGCACCGCCGCCCGGTACTCGGGTTCGGGTCAGGAGGCGTGAGCGGTCCCGGTCTCCTCGCCGTCGGGCTGTTGGCCGTGCGGCGCGTACGTCAAGCAGTCGCGGTGCCGATCATCGGCGCGGGCGGTGTCCAGCACGCGACCGACGTCGTGCAGTATCTCATGGCTGGCGCGGATCTCGTGGCGGTCGGCACCGCCGGCATGGCGGACCCCAAGCTCCCCGCACGCCTCGTGCGCGACCTGGGCCGCTGGTGCGACGCGCATGGCGTCGCACGCGTGGCGGACCTCACGGGCACGTTGGAGTGGCCTTCGTGAACAGTCTTGTGGGGGGCGCATTGCGCGCACAACCGATCATCGCGCTCGACGTGCCGACGCTCGACGCGGCGCGTGCGCTTGTCGACCGGCTCGGCCCGCGCGCCGACTTCGTGAAGGTCGGGCTCGAGCTCTATACGGCGGAGGGGCCTCGGGTCGTCGAGTGGCTCCAGTCGGACGGACGCCGCGTCTTCCTCGATCTCAAGCTCCACGACAT
>JANOWT010000336.1:0-16043 GCA_031418115.1 Gemmatimonadota bacterium | reverse complement strand
CGCGCATCGGGATACGCGTCGAACTGCGCGCGCAACGAGTCGAGCATGCGCGGCGTGGAGTTGGCATCGTACCCGCGCAGCAGCGCGAAGATCTCGCCGTACGTCGCCCGCTCCCGCTGCGAGTTGATGTTGTAGTAGATCTTGGGATTCCCTCGCCCGACGTTCGCGTACGTGTGCGACACCTGCGGCCGAGCCGCGAGCGAGCGCTCCGCGAACGCCACCGCCGAATCGGTCACGGCGAGCGAGCTGCCATCCGGAGCAGTCACGGTCACGAGGAACTGCGGCGTGCCCGCCTTGGGAAAGAGCGAGAAACCGATGCTCGGGATGAGCGCGAGGGACGCGACCAGCAGCACTCCGGCGACGACGAGCGTCTGCACGGGATGCGCGAGCGCCCGGTGCAGCCATCGCCCATAGGTGATCTCGATCAAGCGGTTGAGACCGCGCATGAAGACATTCCCATGCTCGTCCTCCTCTTCTTTGAGGAAGATGCTCGCCAGGAACGGGATCACCGTGAGCGAGACGAGGAGCGACGCGAGGATCGTCAACACCACCGCCGACGGCATCGAACGAATGAACTTTCCGGCGGTCCCCGGAAGCAGCATCACCGGGAGAAAGGCGAAGACCAGCGTGGCGGTGGTGCCGAGCACTGCGACGAAGATCTGCTGCGTCGCGGCGATCGACGCCTCCACTCGCGTGTACCCCTGCCGCAGGAAGCGCGCGATGTTCTCCACCACCACGATCGAGTCGTCCACGAGGAGGCCGAGCGCGATGACGAATCCCACGATCGAGAGTTGGTTGACCGTGAAGCCCACCGTCTTGAGCAGCGTCACCCCGATCGCGAGTGAGAGCGGGATACTCACCATCACGATAGCCGACGCCCGGAAGCCGAGCGGGAGCAGCGTGAGCAGCACGAGCAGGATCGCGATCATGAAGTCCACACCCAGACGCGAGAGCCGCGACTGCACGTTCGCCGACTGATCGAACGGACGCTCCATGGTGATGCCGGCCGGCAGTGCCGCCTCGGCAGCGTCGGCCGTGGCCCAGAGACGGTCACGCACCGCCATGATGTTCTGGCGCTCCTGCATGTTGGCCGTCACCCACACGGCACGCTTCCCGTCGAGCCGCGCGTGCGATGCCGCCTCCTCGTAATCCCATTCCACGCTCGACACGTCTCCCACGCGCACCGTCGCACCGGCTGCACCGCCGATCACCGTCTCGCGCACTTCGTCGAGCGAGCGATAGCTGCCACTCGTCTTCACGTTGAAGCGTCGCCGCCCCGCATCGACGCTGCCGCCGGGGATGTTGACGCTCTCCCCACCGATCGCCTGGATCACGGTCGTGAGTGGGATCCGCAGCTCGGCCAGGCGCCCGGCGTCGAGCGAGACACGGACTTCGCGGCGCGGATACCCCCACGTGTCCGACTCCTTCACACCGGGTAGCCGCGCGAGGTCGTCGCGCAACCGGCGTGCCGCGCGGTCGAGTTCGGTCCAAGGAGCGGTCTCGGAGACCAACGCGAACTGTGCGATGTTGACGTCGCTCGCGTTGATACGGATCACTTCGAGTCGTGCGAGGTCCTCCGGCAGCGACGGCCGCAGCGCGTTGATCTCACGCACCATCTCGTCGTACTTGCGGTCGGCGTCCACCGAGACGTTGAACTCGGGTTGGATCACGGCGAGACCGTCCTCGATCGTGGTCGTCACGTCGATCAGGCCGTCGAGTGCGCGGATCCTGTCCTCGATCGGGTCCACCACGAGCTGCTCGATGTCGGTCGGCGTCGCGCCGGGATACACGATCGCGATCGGATAGATGGGGATCGGGAAGGTCGGGTCCTCCGCGCGCGGGATCGTGACGATCGAGAACGCGCCCATCACCAACAGGGCGAAGAAGACGACCAGCGTGAACTGACGGTTCTTGACCGCGAACTCGGCGATCCTCACGGGGCCCGGTCCGCGCTCACGGTCACTTTCGTTCCTTCCACCAGTCGCGTTGCGCCAGCGGTGACCACGCGCGCGTTCGCAGGAAGTCCTCCACTGATCGCGGCCATCGGCCCATCGAGGAAGGCGACGCGCACGGCGATCCGATGCGCAGCATCACCCGCCTCGTTCAAGACGAAGATCGACGCCGATGCGCCGTCCACTTCGAGCAGTGCCTCGGCGGGGATCATCGGCATGGCGGTCGCGGAGCGAGGCGACATGGTGGCACGGCCGATCAGGCCGCTCGAGAGCCGCTCACCGTCTGACTGCACCGCGACCTCCACCTCGTAGGTCCCGGTCGACAGCATCGCGGAGACACCCACGCGCTCGACCCGACCCCTGAACTCCCGACCCGGGAACGCATCGAACAGCACGGTCGCGCTCTCACCGGCCTTGAGCCGGACCGCGTCACGGTCGGCCGCGGCCACGCGCAACACGAGTCCGCGCCGCTCGGTTCGCAGCACGATCAATGGCGTGTTCGGGCCGACCAGTTGCCCCACCTCGAGCTGTCGACGCAGCACGATCCCGCTCGCGGGCGCACGGATCACGGCGTACTGGCGATTGAATTCCGCTGCGCGCAACTGCGCTGAACTGACGTCGAGTTGCGTGCGCGCATCCTCCATCTGCGAACGTGTGGCGACGCTGTCGGCGAGCAACCGTTCGGCACGCGTCAGGTCGCGCTGCGCCTTGTCACGCCCATCGCGAGCGGCCGACACCTGCGCATCGATCTCCGCCAGCGAGAGCTCTGCGAGCACTTGCCCCTCACTCACGGACTGCCCGGCCTCGACGGCCACTCGGGCCACGACACCACCGATCTTGAACGCGAGAGGGATCTCCTCCTTCGCACCGAGCGTGCCGGTGAGGATGATCGGCGGCATGGTACGCCGCGATTCAGGCGTCACGACTCGCACGGGAATGCGGACGACCTCCTCGGCGGCGGGCGCGGCGTCGGCCCCGCCGCACGAGGCGACGAGCAGGATCGCCGAGACGAGTGCGATGCGGTTCGCGGCGCGGTGCGCTACGCGGTGCGCTACGCGGTGCGCTACGCGGTTCGTAGCGCGGCCCACGGGGTCGTTCTCAGTGCGGATCACGGTGTAACCCTCGGGTAGAGTGCGGCCGCGCGATCGAGTTCCACGCGCCGCAGGTAGTAGTCGTAGGTCGTGAACACGGCGTTCAGTTCGGCGGACGTGAGCTGAGTGCGCGCCTGACTGAGCTCGAGCGGACTCGCGAGTCCTTCCTCAGCGCGGCGGCGCACCAACTCATGTGTGCGTGCGGCCGCCACGCGCTGATCCTCGGCGGTCGCGATGCCGGCGCGCGCGACCTCAGCGGCCTGCCAGGCCAGCCGCACCTGAAGCTCCACACCGCGCCTGACGTCCTCACCCTGCAGCGAGAGACGCCTCGCCTCGAGGCCCGCCTGCTCGGCGCGCGCCGCGTCGCGGCCACCATTGAAGAGGTTCCATGACGCGACGACCGAGACGGTCGTGAAGTCGACATCCTGCGAGAAGCGGTAGTCGTTGCCCTGCACGCCGTAGTCGAGCGCGACCGCAAGGTTTGGCAGGTAGTTACTCTGGGCCGCGCGACGCTGCGCGATGGCGGCTCGTTCCGCCGCGCCGAGCGCCCGCAACTCCGCGCGGCGTCCGGTGCCAGCCGCGATCGCATCGTCGAGCGCGGGCATCGCTCCGAACGCGAGTGCGCTCTCGGCTTCCACGACCACTGAGTCGGTGAGTGGGCGGCCGAGCATCATGTTGAAGGACTGCGCTGACGCCTCGACCAAAGCCCGAGCCTCGGCCTCGCGCTGGATCACGTCGCTGAGCTCGGCGCGCGCTCGCGAGAGCGCATCGGGCGTCGCGCGACCCGCCTCGATCAGGCGCGAGATCACGCGGACCTGTTCGTCGAGGAGCAGGCGAGTCGCCCCACGCAACTCGGCGAGTCGCCGTGCCTTCGCGTGCTGCAGGTACGCCGATCGGATCTCGGCCGCGACCGCATGCACTCGGGCATCGCGCGTTGCTTCCTGCGCATCGCGGACCGCACCCGCGGCACGGTATCCGGCGATGATCGCCGGCTGGAAGACCGGCTGCGCTACGCGCACACTGGTCTCCTGTTTGAGCGGAAGGCGGAGCTCGACTCCGGTGGGGAAGTTCGACGTGCCCGTCAGCTGATTGAGCGTCGCGAAGACGGGATTGATGAACTCGCCGAAGTCGATCACCTGCCCGCGAACGTCGGTGTGGCGCGCGTTCAGCGTCGCGGTCGGGAGAAAGAGACCGCGGGCTTCGCGGAGCGCGGCGCCCGAGCGCTGCACGGCCAGCTCTTCCTGCCGCAACCCGAGATTCTGTTTGAGTCCGAGCGCCACGTAGTCATCGAGTGCGCGCGACTGGCCGAGTAGGGCGGGTGCACAGATCGAAACGATGATGATGGCGGCAATGAGGTGCTGCAGTGATCGGCGCATCGGTGCGGCTGGGAGGTTTCCGGCGCGATATCGCCGGTCAGGCATGCGGCCATTTCTAGAGAACGTCCTCTAGTACGGTGGGAAGTATTAGAGGGTTTCCTCTACTTGTCAATAGTGGAGGGTGACCTCCATTATTCTGCTCGAATGGCAACCACCTCTTCGCCGCCTGCGGCTCCCGACGCCGAGTCTCGCGCTCCACGCGCGCCCCAGCAGGAGCGCGGTCAGCGACGCGTGGAGCAGATCCTCGACGCGGCCGAGCTCGTGTTCGCGGAGTTCGGGGTCGCCGGGACGTCGATGCAGCTCATCGCTGACCGCGCCGAATCGAGTGTCGGGTCGCTGTATCACTTCTTCCCCAACAAGGACGCGATCGTCGACGCGTTAGGCGCGCGGTACGCCGACGCGGTCCGTGTGACGAACGAAGAGGCGATGCCTCTCGAGATGGCGCATCTGCCGGCTGAGGAACTGTTCGAGCGGATCCTGATGTCGCAGGTCCGTTTCATTGAACGAACGCCCGCCTTCGACGCCGTTCATCAGGCGGTGCAGCGCAACTGTCCGGCCATCAACGACGCACTCAACCAGGCGCTCGTGGGGCACGTCGGCAAGTTCCTCGCGCTCCGCTACCCGCGCGCGCCTGAGCTGGAGCGCGCCGCGTCGGCGATGGTCTCGGTCACGATGGTGCATGGCGTCGTCGAGCTCGCGAGCCGATTGCCGTCGCCTCACCGGGAGGCGGTGCTGCGCGAGGCGAAAGCGATGCTTGTGGCGCACTTCGGTGCCCACGACGGCAAGCGACGGAGCTGAGCCGGTTCTTCACCTTAGATTCCCGCGATGCTCCAAGACCCACTCACCGCGATCGCTCTGGGTGCCCTGCTGGGCCTCCGACACGCGACCGACGCCGACCACGTGGTCGCGGTGACGGCGATCGTCTCGCGCGAGCGGTCACTCGGCCGCGCTGCGAGGATCGGCGCGCTCTGGGGGATCGGGCACACGCTGACAGTGCTCGTCGTGGGCGGGGCGATCGTCGCGTTCCGGCTGGTGATCCCGCCGCGCATCGGGCTCGGACTCGAGTTCGGCGTGGCACTGATGCTGATCGCGCTCGGATTCAGCAATCTTCGCACGCGCGACGACGCACCTCGCGCGGCGGTGCGGCCGTTCCTCGTGGGGCTCGTGCACGGATTGGCGGGCTCTGCCGCCGTCGCGCTGCTCGTGCTGGCGACCATCCGCGGGACCTTCGAGGCGCTGGTCTATCTGTTCGTCTTCGGACTCGGTACGATCGCGGGCATGATGGCCGTGACGATGCTGCTCGCGGCACCGGCGCTCTACGCTGGCGCGCGCGTGACCCGATTCCAGTCGGGGATCCGGCTTGCGGCAGGTGCACTGAGCATCACGTTCGGTCTGCTGCTCGCTCGCGAACTGATCGTCGACGGTGGCCTCTTCTCTGCCATGCCGACCTGGGAGCCGCACTGAGATGCCGGTGCGCAAGGCGTCTCGGTCGCCACGCCTCGACCCAGACGCGCTGCGCACTTTCGGCACTCGCCTCCGCGCCTGGTACAGGCGCAACGCACGAGACCTTCCGTGGCGCAAGACGCGGGACCCGTATCACATCCTCGTCTCGGAGCTGATGCTCCAGCAGACTCAGGTCTCGCGTGTGATGGAGTTCTATCCGCGTTTCCTCGAGCGCTTCCCCACGCTCGAAGTACTTGCCAGCGCACGCGAGACCCACGTCGTCGCCGCTTGGGAAGGACTCGGCTACTACGCCCGCGCGCGCAACCTGCACAAACTCTCGCGAGCGGTGGTGCGCGAGGGCGCGGCAGCGTGGGGAGACTCGGCGCCGAGCGGCGCCGCCGCCCTCCCCGCCGACGCCGCGTCGCTGCGCAAGCTCCCCGGCATCGGCGCATACACGGCGGGTGCGGTGTCGAGCTTCGCATTCGAGCGCCGAGCCGCACTCGTGGACACGAACGTCGCGCGACTGATCACGCGCGTCTTCGCTCCGCGCCTTCACCCGAAACGCGCGCGCGATCAGACAAGGATCTGGTCCATCACCGAAGCCACGCTTCCGCGTACCGGCAAGGCGACGTGGGTGCACAACCAGGCACTGATGGAGTTGGGTGCACTCGTCTGCACCGCGCGCGTCATGCGATGTGAGATCTGCCCGCTCCGTGGGGTCTGCAAGACGTATCAGAGGCAGATGTGAGAGGGGAGATGTGAGAGGGGAACGACGGCTCCTTCTTGCCACTGCTCCCTTCCCTCCGCTCCCTTCTCACCGCTCCCTTCCCACCGCCCCCTACCGAGCGATCTCTGCGGCATAGCGCCGTTCCGCACGCGCGAAGATCGCGCGCCCCACCTTCGAGACCCAGATCCGGTTCGCCGAGCGCTGGGCAAGAGTCACGCGCACCGGACGCTGGGTCCAGAGTGCGATCGCGACGCCGATCGCGATCGTCCCGAGCAGCATCACCAGACCTGCCGACGTGTCGACCTCGGGTCCGCGCGGTCCGCCGAATCGCACGAGTCTGAACATGAACGGGATCGAAACGCCACCGAAGAACCCGCAGACTGCCGCGATCCGCTTTCGTCGCGCGATGCGCCCGCGCTCGACTGGATCGGCGACGAGTTGCTCGCGCCCACGCGCGATCTCATCGGCGATCGCTTCGAACGCCGCGCGCACGTCCTCCACGGTGAAGCCTTGCCGCACGGCGAACCGCACACGGTCCAGCGCCTGCGTCACGATCGTGAACGCGACCGTGCCGAAGAGCACCGCCACCATGCTGCCGAATATCGTCGTCGCCTTGTTCGAGAACTGCCAGAAGGCATTGAAGATGATCAACAGCATCAAGAGCGCCTGCAGCGACTGAGCGGTCTGTTGATGGAAGAGTCGCAGCAGCGGTGCGACCTCGCGCGTGCGGAGCTGCAGCGCCCCGATCGCATCGGCCATCGCTTCGCCAGTCGCGAACCGTGCCGCCGGGTCCTTCTCGAGCGCGCGCGCGATCACGGCGGAGAGTCCCGTGGGGAACTCGGGGCGCATCGTGGCGATGGTCGGCGCCGTGACCGTGAGATGCTGCATCAGGAGCTTGTGCGCACTCTCGGCCTCGAAGGGCGGACGTCCGGTCGCCGCGAAGAAACCGACGCACCCGAGCGAGTAGAGATCGCTCCGACCATCGACCTGTTCGGCCGCCGCCTGCTCAGGACTCATGTAGTGGGGCGTCCCGATCGAATGACCGACCTCGGTGAGGTTGCTCGCCCGCTCCTGCCGCGCGATCCCGAAGTCCATGATCTGCACTCGCCCGGTGCCACGCTCTATCAGGAGGTTGTCGGGTTTCACGTCGCGGTGGACGATCCCCCGCGCATGCGCATACCCGAGCGCCCAGGCCATGTCCTGCAACAGCCGCGCGCAGTCCTGCGCGTCGTACGGCCCCGAGCGCGCGATGCGCTCGCTGAGCGTCTCCCCGTCCACGTACTGCATGACGAAGGCGAGGAGCTCGCCATGTTCCTCGACCGCATGCACGTGCACGATATTGGGATGCGAGAGCGATGCCGCCAGTTTTGCCTCGCGCACGAACCGCTCGCGCAGGGCGGGCTGTACGGCGAGTTCCGGCGGCAGGACCTTGATCGCGACCTCGCGGTCGAGCGAGAGGTCGGTCGCGAGGAACACCGCTCCCATGCCGCCGCGGCCGAGCTCGCGGAGGACAACGTAGCGGCCGGCAACGGCGCGCTCGAGAGAGTCGCGGATGGGATCGGACAACGGCAGAGGTGAGTTGTGAGATGTGAGATGTGAGCTGTAAGGTGGAACGGCGAGACTGTCGGCGGAAGACCGCCATGCCATGAATGCGGAAAGGGCCGCCCGAACGGGCGGCCCTCCTCACATCTCCCATCTCCCATCTGCTCCTCGACTACTTCTTGATCTTGTGCCCAAGGTCGATCTTCGCCTGATACGGCCGCTCGTCGTGCCCCGTATAGATCTGCCGCGGCCGAGCGATCTTCTGCTCCTTGTCCAACAGCAGCTCCTCCCACTGCGCCATCCACCCCGCGGTGCGCGCGATCGCGAACAGCACCGTGAAGTAGTCGGTCGGGAAGTGCATCGCACGGTAGATCAGACCCGTGTAGAAGTCCACGTTGGGGTAGAGCTTTCGCGAGATGAAGTACTCGTCGCTGAGTGCGATCCGCTCCAACTCCAGCGCGATCTCCATGTCCTTCGAGAGGCCCGCCACGCGCAACACGTCGTCGCAGAGCCCCTTCACGATCTTGGCGCGCGGGTCGTAGCTCTTGTAGACGCGGTGGCCGAAGCCCATAAGGCGCGAGCCACCCTTGCCGCTCTTCACCGACTCGATGAAGGCCGGGATGTTCTTCACATCGCCGATCTCGTGGAGCATGCGGAGCACCGCTTCGTTGGCGCCGCCATGCAGCGGACCATAGAGCGCCGCGATGCCGGCCGCGACCGCCGAGTACGGGTCCACGTGCGACGAACCCACCGCGCGCACCGCGTTCGTCGAGCAGTTCTGCTCGTGATCCGCGTGCAGGATGAACAGGATGTCGATCGCCTTGGCGTAGACCGGGTGCGCCTCGTACTTGGGCTCCGACATGCGCGCGATCATCGAGAGGAAGTTCTCGGCGTACGGAAGCGAGTTGTCGGGATACACATAGGGCATCCCCTTCACGTGCCGGTACGCGAACGCCGCCAGCGTCGGCATCTTGGCGAGGAGCCGGATGAACGCGATGTCGCGCTCGTGCTCGTCGAAGATGTCCTTGGACGTCGGGTAGAACGACGAGAGCGCGGCGACCCCGGCGGTCATCATCGCCATCGGGTGCGCGTCGTAGCGGAACCCTTCCATGAACCGCTTGATGTTCTCGTGCACGTACGTGTGGTACGTGATCTGCTTCTGGAACTCGTCGTACTCGGTCTGCGAGGGGAGCTCGCCCTTGCGCAGCAACCACGCGACCTCGAGGAAGTTCGACTTCTCGGCGAGCTGCTCGATCGGATACCCGCGATAGCGCAGGATCCCCTTGTCGCCGTCAATGAAGGTGATCGCCGAACGGCACGACGCGGTGTTCATGAACGCCGGGTCGTAGCCCATGATCCCGAAGTCATCGGCATTGACCTTGATCTGCTTGAGGTCGGCGGTGCGGATCGTCTCGTCGGTGATCGGGAGAGTGTAGATCTTCCCGGTGCGCGAGTCTTTGATCTCGAGGTGGTCGCCCGTGACGGGGGCCTTGGTTTCTGGCTTGCCGGACATCGGATGGAGTTCCATCTGGGAGGTGGATCCCGGACATGGCATCGCGCCGGCCGGGCGGGGCGTCAGAGGCGGTCGACGCACTGGAAAGATATCATCGGCAGCGTGCGCAAGTGCCGTGACTACAGCTCTGCGCTATCCTTACGCGTCGTCCCGCGACGGCACTCGTCATCCCCGACCACCTGCCCCCCGGCTCGACCGCCCGACTCGACCGCACTGATCCGACCTTTCGCGCGCTTCTCCCCTTAAGTCCCGTGGACGCCCCCCTCCTCCTCCCCCTGGTCGCCCTTGCCGCGGCCGCAGGCGCCGCCATGAATGCGGTCGCCGGAGGGGGGACGCTGGTCACGTTCCCCGCGCTCGTCGCACTCGGGATCCCTATGGTCACCGCCAACGCGACCTCGACCGTCGCACTCTGGCCCGGGACCATGACCTCGCTCTGGGGCTACCGCGCCGAACTCCGCGGTGCCCGCCGCTGGGCCGCCGCCTTCGCCGTCCCGAGCTTCGTCGGCGGGATCATTGGGGCGGTCCTACTCTTGGTCACCCCTGAGCGTCGGTTCGCCGCCATCGTGCCGTGGCTGATCCTCGGTGCCACCGCGCTCTTCCTCGCACAAGGCCCCCTACTCAGGCGTTTCCGCGAGTCCGCCCCGGCGCACGGGATTCAGGACGCCGACGGATCACTGCGGGCGCCGTCCGCGCCATTCCTGATCTACCAACTGTTCGTCGGCGTCTACGGTGGCTACTTCGGTGCTGGAGCGGGAATCCTCATGCTCGCCGCCCTCGGCCTCATGGGGCTCACCAACATCCACCAGATGAACGGCCTCAAGAACTGGGGCGGAGGCGTGATGAACCTCGTCGCGGTCGTCATCTTCGCCGCGAGCGGGATCGTCGACTGGCCGATCGCACTCGCAATGGCCGTCGGCGCCACACTCGGTGGCGTCGGCGGATCGCTCATGGCACAACGCGTAGGTCAGGTCTGGGTGCGCCGCGCGATCGTCACCATCGGGCTCGGCTCCGGGCTCTCCATGCTCTTCGGACTCATATGACCATCCCGCCGCTGGACCCACAGGACTGGGAGCAGTACCGCGCCCTCGCGCACCGCATGGTCGACGAATCGCTCGACTATCTCCGCGATGTCCGCGAGCGCCCCACATGGAAGCCGATGCCCACCGACGTCCGTGAGCGCCTGACGAGCGAGCCGCTGCCGCGCACAGGCATGGGGGACGCGGCTGTGTACGAGGCGTTCCTCGCCGACGTGCGTCCCTACCCCAACGGAAACATCCACCCGCGCTTCTGGGGGTGGGTCATGGGCACCGGCACACCGCAGGCGGCGATGGAGGACTTCCTCGCCTCGGTGATGAACCCGAATGTCGGCGGCTTCGAGCAGTCGCCAGTGCTCGTTGAGCGGCAGGTGATCAGGTGGTGCGCTGAGCTCATGGGCTTCCCCGCCACTGCGGGCGGGATCCTCGTGAGCGGTGGGACCATGGCCAACGACCTCTGCCTGGCGGTCGCGCGACAGAAGGGCGCGGGTTTCGACGTGCGCGCCGAGGGACTGCAGGGCGACCACCCCACGCTGCTGGTCTACGGGAGTACGGAGACGCACGGTTGGCTCAAGAAGGCCTGCGAACTCCTCGGACTCGGCAACGCGTCGTTCCGCCGCGTGCCGGTACGCGACGACTACACGGTCGACGTTGCCGCCATGCAGACCATGATCACCGCCGACCGCGCCTCCGGTCACCGACCGTTCTGTATCGTCGGCACAGCAGGCACGGTGCAGACCGGCGCCACCGACGATCTCAACGCGCTCGCCGATCTCGCTGCGCTGGAGAAGCTCTGGTTCCATGTGGATGGCGCCTTCGGCGCGATGGCCGCACTCGCTCCCGACGTCGCAGCGCAGGTGAGGGGCCAAGAGCGCGCCGACTCACTCGCGTTCGACCTCCACAAGTGGGGCTACCTGCCGTTCGACGTCGCCTGCGTGCTCGTGCGCAACGATGCCGATCTCGTCGAGACTTTCTCCGCACAGGGTGCGTACCTCGCGAGCGAGAAGCGCGGCCTGATGGCGCAGAGCGGCGTCTTCTTCGCCGACCGCGGCATCGAGCTCACGCGCAGCTTCAAGGCGCTCAAGGTGTGGATGCGGTTCCGTGCCTCCGGGACCGACACGCTGGGCAAGCATATCGCGCGCAACGTGGCTCAGGCCGGCCGTCTCGCCTCACTCGTGACTGCCCACCCAGAGCTCGAGCTGCTCGCGCCGGCGCCGCTCAACATCGTGAACTTCCGCTACGTCGCGCCCACTCTCGACGACACCACTAGCGACGACACCGCACTCGACGACGCGGCGCTCGACGCGCTCAACCGCGAGATCCTGATCCAACTACAGGAGCAGGGGATCGCGGTGCCGAGCGGGACGGTGATACGCGGACGGTTCTCCATCCGCATCGCGGTCTCCAATCACCGCTCGACCGACAGCGACTTCGACGCACTCGTGGACGGTGTCGTGCGGATCGGCCGTACCCTCAGCGAATCCGCATAGCGCTGCTCGGCTCGACGGACCATCAGGACTCGAGACGCTGCCGCTTCTTGCGTTCGCGCATCACGACCGCGGTCGCGGCGAGCGCGCCGGCGATCGCACCTGCCTTGAGCGCCTTCTTCGTGACGCGCTTGACGGTCGCGACCTTCGCCCGGATCGACTTCCTCCCTTCGGCCGCCAGTATGCGGTTCTCGACTTCCTTGACCTTGCGTCCCGCAGCACGTCCTGCGCGATCGGTGATCTTGGGCATTTGTCCCTCGGCGTGATGGCCCTTCGCAGGCCGCTCGGCGGCGCGGGGGTGCGACGCCTGCTGCATGTTGTCCTCCGGACCGGTGGCCGACAGTCGGGAAAGACAGAAGGCGCTGTAGGGGGTGCACCTGCAGGATTCCGCTTGCGGTCGCATCGATCGGTGGCGGAAGATTGGCCCCTCGGTGGAGCGCGGCGAACCCGGTACCGGAACCAATAGTGGCACTAACATACATCTTGCCATATATTCTTCTTATGGCAGATCGCACTCATCTCGACCGGCACGGCCGCGTCGTCCTTCCCGCCGCAGCGCGACGAGCACTCAGCCTATCGGCGGGGGACGAACTCGCCGTGGAGGTGAAGGACGGCGTGATCACGTTGCGCACCTTCGCCGCGAGCGCGGCCACTGCGCGCGCGCGGGTGCGCGAAGTACTTGGCACGGAGGCGTCAGTCGGGCTCACGGACGACCTGATCGAACAGCGTCGCCGCGGGCTCTGGCGTGAGTGAGAAGCCGGTGGTGCTCGACGCGTCGGCGCTTCTTGCGGTGCTCTCGGGCGAGCCGGGCGCCGACGCGGTGCCGTCACGTGGCCTCCCAGTGGTCTCTGCGGTCAACCTGCTCGAGGTCTCGATCGTGCTAACGCGCCGCGGGATCCCGCCTGAGAGCGTGCGCGAGATCCTCGACGCGCTCGCGCTGGAGGTCGTGGCATTCGATGAGTCGATGATCGAGCGCTCCACCGCGATCCATGCGAAGTCGCGTGAACGCGGCTTGTCGCTCGGCGACGCCGCCTGCCTTGCGACCGCAGCTGCCCGTGGGGGGGTCGCGTGGACCGCGGATCGCGCGTGGAAAGCGCTCGACGTCGGCGTACCGATCCAACTGATCCGCTGAGGAGGCGGACTCAGCCCACCGCGACCCCGGCGATCCCGCAGATGATCGCCCACTCCTGCGCCGTCACCGGCTGCACGCTCAGCCGGCTTCCCTTCTGCAGCAGCACCATCTTCTCGAGCCCCTTCACACCCTTGAGCTCGGCGAGCGTGATCACTCGCGGAAGCGCCCGTACCGCTTTCACGTCCACCATGAACCAGGTCGGTGCGGCGGCCTTGGACTTCTCATCGAAGTGCTCGTGCGCGGGATCGAGCGCGGTATGATCGGCGTAGCCTTCCCGCACCACCTCGCAGACGCCCGCGATCCCGATCGCCTCCGAACTGGAATGATAGAAGAAGGCCGTGTCCCCCCTCTTCATGAGATCGCGCAACGTGTTGCGCGCCTGGTAGTTCCGCACGCCGTCCCAGTGCGTCGTCCGCTTTGGCGCCTTAAGCAGGTCGTTGAACGAGAAGACGTCCTCTTCCGACTTAAGGAGCCAGTGGCTCACGCGATGCCCTTCCGGATCGCGACCTTCACGGTGTCCACGAACGTGTCGATCTCGTCGAGCGACGTGTAGATGCTCGGCGTGATCCGGATGCCGTTGAACTCCGGGTGGACGATCGGCGTGTTCACGATCCGGTGGTTCGCGAGCATCCAGCTGCCGAGCTTCACTGGGTCGAGTCCGTCGACGCCGAACATGCAGATCGCGCCCGCCTTGTCGGGACCGAGTTCGGTGAGGACGCGCACGCGCGGGCTCTCGGCCTGCAGCGCCTTGGCCCAGCGGTCACGCAGGTAGCGGAGCCGTGCGATCTTGCGCTCGCCGCCGATGCCGCGGTGAAAGGTGATCGCGACCGAAACCGCATTGAAGTTCGCCTGCGGGTGCGTTCCGATCTCCTCGTACTTGCGCACATTCGCGATGCGCGAGACGTCGGAGCCCATGAGCGGCCAGAGCTTGGCGATCTTCTCCCTGCGCACGTAGAGGAACCCCGAGCCGATCGGCGCGTGCATCCACTTATGCAACGAGGTCGCGTAGTAGTCGCAATCGAGCTCGTCGCGCGTGAATGGGAAGTGCGCGAACGCATGCGCGCCGTCGACGAACACTTCGATGCCGCGCGGCCGCGCCATCCGCACGACGTCGCGGATGGGGAGGATCTGGCCGGTGAGGTTGGTGATGTGCGTGAGCTCGATCACCTTGGTGCGCGGTGTGATCGCCGCCTCGATGTTCTTGAGCAGGACCTTCGGGTCGAGCAGCGGCACCGGGAACGCGACCTGCTTGAGCACGATCCCTTCGCGGCGCTCGCGCTGTTGCCAGGTGGTGATCATCCGCCCGTAGTTCTGGTTGGTGACGATCACCTCGTCGCCGCGCTGGAGGTCGATCCCGAGGATCATGATCTCGAGACCTTCGGAGGCGTTGCGCGTGATCGCCATCTCCTCGGGGTCGCAGCCGAACTCGCGGGCGAGCTCGCGGCGGGTGCTCTCCATGCGCGGCTCGAGCACGCGCCAGTTGTGCTCCACCGGCAGCTCGTTGACGAACCGCAGATCGCGGATCATCTGCTCGAGCACATGACTCGGCGTCGGCGAGATGCCGCCGTTATTGAGGTTGATCATGGTGCGGTCGCAGTCGAACGCGCGCTGGATCTCCGACCAGTACGACTCGTCGTTCGCGAGTTCGGCCGCGGTGCGCGAGCCAGCGACCGCTTCGGCCTTGAAGAGCTGCGCGGCGGCGCGCTCGGAGAAGACCGGCAAAGCGACACCGGCCCCTGCGAGTCCGGCGATGAAGTTGCGGCGCGAAGTGAACGGCACGGGCGGCTCCGGGGTGGGGATGGTCCCGCTAAGGTATCACGATGAGGCCCGACTCGCCGCCGAAGTCGTCGCGCACGCGCGCGAGGTTCCGGGGCGCGCGCCAGAGCCCGAGGTTGACGCGTACGCCGATCCGGTACTTGCCCGGCGGCAGCGCGACGCGCACGACCCACTCGTCGCCCTCGCGGACCATCGGCAGCGGCTTCCATTGCGAGAAGTCGGCCGCCACTTCCACGGCAAGCGTGTCATGCGCCTCGACGCGCAACTCCAGGTCGGCGCCACCCTCGTCGTGGGGACGAAGTCGTACCTCGGCGATGGTCGCGCGTTGCATCACGGGCAACGGCTTGGGTCCCAGGCTCACGCGTAGCGACGCGGTGAAGATGTCAGCCTGTGGCAGACTGCGGAGCGGATCGGCGAGCTGTCGGCCGGCGCTCGCGAGAAAAGCCAGCCGGTCGTTGAGCTGCAGTGATCCGCTGATCGCGAGGGCATCGACGTTGACATCGGAGCCGGCGACCGAGCGGCGCGCTGTCCATGAGGCGCTCACCTCGTGCGGACCGCGCCGCGCCTGCGCCACGAGCTGCCAGTCCTCGAGGTCGTACGACGGAGCGGTCGGCACGCGCACTTGGCCTGAGGCGAGCAAGAGGAGCCAGTCGTCGGAGTTCTGGTGCGAGAGCGACGCACTGGCGTAGAGGAAGCGCCAACGTGCCCAGCCGCCGAGGTCGCCGGCCACGGCGCGGCTGCGTACGCCGTCGCGCTCGGTGAGGCCGGCGGCGGCCCCGAACCAGACACCCCACTCATCACGCACGTAGTGCTGGCGGAGGAATCCGCTTCCGTTGCCACCACGGCCCGCACTGCGAAGCGAGAACGAGGCACCTGCGGCACCGAAGTCGGTGCGAAGGTGCTCGCTCACGCTCCACGGAACGGCAAAGGCCGCGACGCCCTGCGCCGCGGCCAGCGAGTCCCGCGCGTA
>JANOWT010000335.1:0-6128 GCA_031418115.1 Gemmatimonadota bacterium | reverse complement strand
AGCGCGTAGGCGCTCTTGTCCCATCCGACGGCGTCAGCGACCCGAAACTTCTCCGCGGCGTAGGCGGATGCCAGCGACGGGTCGGCCCTGAGCGCGTCGCGAAAGGCGAGCTTCTCGTCCCATGCTCTCGCGGGCAACACGTAGATGTGGAGTTGCACCGCGCGCACGCCGCTCACGTCACGCACATAGTACCGACGGCGCGGATCGTCCCCATGCGGACCGCGGTATTCGTACCCGAGCTCGTCGAGCGGTGCGATGCACGCATCGGCGACCGCTTCGCTGGGCACCGCGACCGCGACATCGAGTACCGGCTTACCGGTGAGGCCAGGCACCGCGGTGCTCCCGACGTGCTCGATCCTCAGCGGCCCTGCGCCAAGCGGAGCCGTGGCCGCGCCGCTGAGCGCCGCTTGCAGGCGCGCTGCTTCTGCCTCGAAGCGGGCCTGCCAGGTACCATCATGAGTAACGAGCCGCAGTGTGAGTGCCAATGAATCCCTCGCGCCGATGCCTGCGGCCTGGATGGTCTTTGTTCAGAGAATACATCGCGCTCCATGCGTACGAAGCCGAGCGCACTTGAGTGTCAGTTCATCTCCGGACTCACACCGTAGCGGCGTGCGATGAGGCGACCCATACTTCGCACCACCCTGATCGCGCCCTCACCTCGGTGTCCCATGCGACGACTCGCCCTGCTCCTCACTTCGCTCTCGCTGCTGCTTCCTGCCACGCTGAGCGCACAGCAGCCGCACTACCAGTCGCACTTTCCCGCGGCCGAGTTCCAGGCGCGTTGGGCCCGCATCTATGATCAGATCGGCGACCGCGCTGTGGCGATCGTCCAGGGCGTATCGCTCACGAGAGGCTACGCGCTGCCGCGCCAGTCGAACGAGTTCTACTATCTCAGCGGGATCGAGACGCCCGGCGCATATCTCCTGCTCGATGGCCGCACGCGCAAGGCCACACTCCTCCTGCCGCCGCGCAACGAGCGGCTGGAGCGCAGCGAAGGCAAGGTGCTCTCCGCCGACGATGCCGACTTGGTCCGGCAGTTGACGGGCGCGGATGCGGTGGCGAGCGCGAGATCGATGGGCGAGGACTGGTTGAACGATCTGCTCAAGGCGCCCACGCCGGCGATCTACACGCTCTTCTCACCTGCGGAAGGCAGCGCCGAGAGCCGGGGTGAGCTGCTCAACGCGAACGCCGCCATCGCGGCGGATTATTGGGACGGCCGCCCGTCGCGCGAGGCCCATTTCGTGAGCCTGCTGCGCACGCGCGCACCGCGCGCCGACATTCGCGATCTGACGGCGATCCTGGACGAGATGCGCAGCGTCAAGAGCACACGGGAGATCGCGCTCGTCCGCCGCGCGTCGCAACTCGCGGGGCTCGGGATCCTCGAGGCGATCAAGAGCACGCGCGCCGGACTCTTCGAGTATCAACTCGACGCCGCGGCGCGCTACATGTTCCTCGCCGGCGGCGCACGCCTGGAGGGGTATCGTTCCATCACCGCGGCGGGCTCGGCCAACATCTGGAACGCCCACTATTATCGCAACAGTTCGCAGTTGAAGGACGGCGACCTGGTCCTGTTGGATTTCGCTCCGGATTACGGCTACTACACCAGCGACGTCACGCGCATGTGGCCGGTGAACGGCAAGTACTCGCCCGTCCAACGCGAGCTGCTGCAGTTCGTGCTCGAGTATCGCAACGTGGTCCTGAAGCTCCTCCGCCCCGGCGTCACGCCGGCGGCGATACTCCAACAGGCGCGCGTGGCGATGGAGCCGGTGCTGCAGCGGACGAAGTTCTCCAAGCCGATCTATGAACAGGCCGCTCGCAAGTTGCTCGAGACCGGCGGCGGCGTCCTCTCGCATCCGGTCGGCCTCGCCGTGCACGACGACGGCCGCTACAACGGCGACGTGCTCAAGCCGGGCCACGTCTTCTCGATCGACCCGCAACTCTGGGTGCCCGAAGAGTCGCTCTACATCCGCTACGAGGACGTCATCGTCATCACCGCCGACGGGTACGAGAACTTCACCGACTTCCTGCCGTCCGAGTTGACCGAGTTGGAGAAGCTGGTCGGGCAGGGCGGGATCGCGCTGAAGCTCCAGCCTGCGGCGGATGAGGTGCTGCGCAGGCGGTGACTGGACGAAAATCCTATCACCGTCCCGCCGGCGCCGCAGGCAACGCCCTGATGAACTCCCAGAGCGCCTGCATCTCCACCTCGGTCATGTTCTTCGCGAATTTCGGTACACTGGACATGGGCTCCAGCAATACTCTGCCGTTCTTGCTCTTCCCGTTCCGTAGCGCACCGACGAAGTCGTCATATGTCCACCCGACGAGACCAGTGGGCGTGAGGTTCGCTGCCGGCGTCCAGTCCGGTGGACCACCGATGATCGGACCGCCCGCGAAGTTGTCGCGGTGGCATCCGGTGCACGTCTGCGCGCGATGTTTCCCGAACGTCGCATCGGCGACCGCCGGCGGCGGAAGCGCGGCATGATCGATGATGTGCTTCGTCGGATGAATGTCGGCGGAGAGCAGCAGTTTGCCGGTGGCCAGCAACACCTTGCCTAACGGGCCCAACGTCACCGCCGGTACTTCCCGGTTCACCGCCGGGTGTGAACGGATGTATGACACCACGTCCGAGAGTTCGCGGTCGGACATCGCGAAGAAGTCCTTGGACGGCATCGGTGACCCCTCACCAGTCGGCTTCACTCCGTGACGCACCATCCGGTCCCAATCCGCGGCGGTATACGCGAGCGTGCGGGAGCCGGTGCCCAGTGTGAGGTTCGGCCCGAGGATACGCCCCACCGCGCGGTCGTCGATCATGACGCCACCGCCGAAGTCCGCACCATGGCACTCGGCGCAGGCGTAGAAGCTCTCGACGAGATGTTTCCCGCGGGCGACGGCACGCGCGGTAGCCAACGCGTTGAGGTCGGTATCAGCGAGAACGGCGCGCTCCGCGCGCAACATCGCGAGCTCCGCCTCGGTGAGCGGGAATGGGATCGGGAAGTCGACGCGATGTACGGTATACGACACCGCGAGTTTGGAACTCGCCACGCTCGATGCCCAGAGATAGAACGCGCCGGCACCGACGACGAGCACACCGAGGAGTCCGCCGACTCCGATCGCTACTCTTCGCGCTAGTCACATCGCACCCTCCAGTCTGGTCTGGCAAGAAGATGTGCTCAAGGGCATGCGAGCGCGAGAGTCGCACCGCGAGCCCCCGAGCCGCTGACCGCGGCTACGAACCACTCCGGCGCACGCTAACTTCGCTGGACCTGCCCTCCTCACTCCGGCCCCTGCACCGATGACCGCACGCCTCCTGCCGACCGCTTGCGTGGCCCTCTGCTGGCTCGTCGCCTCGTCGTTCATGCAGGCACCCACACGAGTCGATGTCACCGTCACCGAGGGCACGTCGATGTCGGTCGCGGCCTCGCCCGATGGCCGTCAACTCGTGATCGATCTGCAGGGCGGACTCTGGCTCCTCCCCTCAGCGGGCGGCACGGCACGTCGCATCACCGACGAGTACAACGACGCGAGACAGCCGGCCTGGTCGCCCGATGGTCGCACGATCGTGTTCCAGGGCTTCCGCGACGGTGGCTTCCATGTCTGGACGGTCGGCGCGGACGGACAGGGACTGCGGCAGCTGACCAACGGACCATTCGACGATCGCGAGCCGACGTATTCGCGCGACGGCACGCGCATCGCGTTCTCGTCCGACCGGGGCAACGCCGGCAACTACGACATCTGGGCCCTCGACCTCGCGAGCGGAGCGCTCACTCAGGTCACGCGCGACGCAGGCGACGACTACATGCCTTCGTGGTCCCCCGACGGCACCGAGATCGCCTTCATCGGCACGCGTGAACGGGCACTGCGTGTGCTCGCCGTCACAGTCGCGACCGGAGCCGAACGCGTGCTCGCGACCTCGCGCGGCCGCGCGGACGCGCCGTCGTGGGGACCGAGTGGCGCACTGGTCCACTACGCCGTCGAGGGAAACAACAGTCGGCTCGAACTCGACGGCCGCACACTCACCGGCGACGAGAACGCGTTCGCCTTCCGCGCCGGCTGGCTCGGCGACCGCGACATCGTCTACGTCTCCGACGGACTCATCCGCCGCCGCGCACTCGCGGGCGGACCCGCCATGACCATCCCCTTCTCCGCGACACTCACCGTCACGCGTGCGCAGTACACCAGGCGCGTCCGCGATGTCGACTCGCGCGCGCCACGCCGTGCGCTCGGCATCGTCTCGCCTGCCATCGCACCCGACGGACGATCGGTCGCGTTCACCGCGCTCGGCGACCTCTACATCATGCCCGTGGGTGCCGCGCCGGCGAACATCACGCATGACTCGGCGCTCGACACCGAGGCCGCCTGGTCGCCGGACGGACGGTGGCTCGCCTGGTCCTCCGACCGCGCCGGGGACCGACTCGACCTCTGGATCCGCGACATGCGCACAGGCGCCGAACGCCAACTCACACACACGAAGAACTCGGCGATGGGCGCCGCCTGGTCGCCCGACGGCACGCGCATCGCGTTCCTCGAGGTCGATGGATTCTGGCGACGAGCGAACGTGTCGGTCGTGGACGTCGCAACGGGGATCGTCACCAAGGTCCATGAATCGAGCTTCGGTCCCGGAACACCCACCTGGTCGGCCGACGGCACGCGCATCGCCTTCGCCTCGCTCAAGACCTACTCGGGGCGCTTTCGCGAAGGCACCAACCAGATCCTCACCGTCGCTGCCACCGGTGGCGATGCGCGTTGGTCGGTGCCCGTGCCCGATCTCTCGATCGATTCGCGCGCCGGCGCCGGTCCGACCTGGTCGCCCGACGGCACGCAGATGGCCGTCATCTATGAAGGAGTGCTCGCACTCGTACCCGTGAGTGCGAGTGGCGCGCCGCTCGGCACGCCGCGCCGCATCACGAACGAGATGGCGCACGCGCCGAGTTGGACGGCGGACTCGAAGCGCATCCTGTACCAGTCGAACGACAAGCTGCGCCTGATCGACATCGAGACCGGCGACACCCGCGACGTACCACTCGCACTCGACTACACACCCGCGATCCCCACCGGGCGTGTGGTGGTGCATGCGGGACACCTGGTCGACGGCCTGAGCAAGGTGCGACGCGACGACATGGATCTGGTGATCGAGGCCAATCGCATCACGCGCGTGGTGCCGCACGACGCGGCGCTCCACCGCACCGGCACTGTGGTCGACGCCACCGGGCGCACCGTGATGCCCGGGCTCATCGAGTTCCACACGCATCTGCAGGCGGACTTGGGCGCCGCCTCCGAGCGTGCGTATCTCGCGTTCGGCATCACCACCGTGCGCAGTCCGGGGAGCACGCCGTACGAGGCCGCGGAGGATCGCGAAGCGGTCGATGCCGGAACGCGCGCTGGTCCACGCCTCTTCACCACGGGGTATCTGCTCGAGTGGCAGCGCACCTACTATAAGATGGCGGTCGCCATCTCGAGCATCGCGCATCTGGAACTCGAACTCTCGCGCGCGAAGGCGCTCAAGCACGACCTCATCAAGAGCTACGTGCGCATGCCCGACCTGCAGCAGCGGCGCATCATCGAGTTCGCGCATGCGGCGGGCGTACCAGCAGCGTCGCACGAGGTGTATCCCTCCGCCCTCTCAGGGATCGACGGCACCGAGCACACCACCGGCACGAGCCGACGCGGCTACTCGCCCAAAGCGGCGACGCTCGGCCGCGCCTATGGCGACGTGGCGGCGATCTTCGCGGCGAGCGGCATGCCGATCACACCGACGCTCGCGCTCGGCGGCGGTGGTTTGCGCCGGATGATGGAACGCGACACGGCCTTCGTGAACGACCCGCGCTTCGCGCTGTATCCGCCCTGGCTCCGCGAGAGCATGACACCCGCTGGTACCGCGGCGCAGACCGCCGGTATGCCGCCGGCTGTGGTCTCGGCGTTCTCCACCGCGGCGGCGGCGGGCGGCGAGATGGTGATGAAGCTGCAGCGCGCAGGCACGCTCGTGGTGGCGGGAACGGACACGCCGAACGCGGCCACGCTTCACGGTGAGCTCTACACGTATGTGCTGGCGGGCATGACGCCCTACGAGGCGTTGCGGACGGCGACGGTGAATGCGGCGGCGCAGCTCGGGATCGATGCGGGCGTTCTTGCAC
>JANOWT010000334.1:0-30626 GCA_031418115.1 Gemmatimonadota bacterium | reverse complement strand
CCGCTGCTCTCTCCGTCACTGCTACTGAACGCACAGGGCGTCTGGCGCACGGGTCGCCGCACAGAGCTCACCATGTCGGCACGCCACGTGGGCCGTTCGTTCCTCGCCAACGACGGCAATGCGGCGACGACGACGCCTGCGTTCACGCTGGTCGACGCCGGTGTGGCGGTGCCGGTCAGTAGAATGGTGCTCCGGCTCCAGCTGCAGAACCTGTTCGACGCCACCGCGTACGCGAGTGGTTACACGGACGGCACGGTGCGCTATCTCTTTCCGGTGGCGACGCGCACGCTGCTCGCCACCGTGGTCGTCACGTTCTAATATTGGTCATGCCGAATCGACTCAGCAGCATCGCCGAGGAGCTCAAGCAGAGCCGACCCTTCGCCACGACCGCGGAGGAGGCGTTGGTGTCGGTGCTGCGTTCTGCGGCGGTGCTCCGGCACGCGCTTGGCCAGCAGCTGGACCGGTTCGGCATCTCGCTGGGGCAGTACAACGTGCTGCGCATTCTGCGAGGTGCGGGAGCCGACGGACTTCCTACGCTCGCCGTGCGCGCGCGGCTCGTCGAAGAGGCGCCCGGCATCACGCGTCTGATCGACAAGCTCGAGCTCGCGACGCTCGTGCGCCGCGATCGCAGCGGCAAGGACCGCCGCATGGTCCGCTGCCGGATCACCCCCGCGGGGCTCGCGTTGCTCGCGGAGGCCGACGGACAGGTGCAGGTGGTCCACGCGATGGTCGCGGATGGGCTACCGGATGAAGCCGACCGGATCGCACTCGTCGACTTGCTCGCGCGCATGCGCGCGGCCGTGCCGATCGCAGCGGACTGATCAGCGACGGCGGCGCGTGCCGCCGCCCAGGAGCGAGCCCAGCACGCCGCGCACCAGCTCCCGGGCCATGCTGCTGCCCACCGTGCGCGCAGCGCTCTTCGCGACGAGGTCGACCATGCCATCGCGCCGTCCGCCGCGCGGGCCGGTGGTGCCGAAGATCAACGCGCCGAGTCCACCGAGCACGGCACCGGCCGCGCCTGTCGCCGCTCCGCCGCCGAAGCCACCACCCGCAGGGGTCGTTCCCGTCGGAGTGCCGCTCATCGGCACGGTGGCGGCCGCGCCACCCGCGCCACCCGCCTGCTGCGCTCTCGCGCGCAGCATCTCGAACGCGGACTCTCGATCGACGGCCTTCTCGTACGTCCCAGCCACCAGTGAGCCGGCGATCAGCGCCGTCCGCTCGGCCGGCGTGATCGGCCCGATCTGCGACCCCGGCGCCATCATGAACGCGCGTTCGGTGATCCCCGGCGTGCCCTTCGCGTCGAGGAGCGAGACGAGCGCCTCGCCCACGCCGAGTTCGAGGATTGCCTTCTCGATGTCGAGCCCGGGGTTGGGCCGCATCGTCTCGGCAGTGGCGCGCACCGCCTTCTGATCACGTGGCGTGAACGCACGCAACGCATGCTGCACGCGGTTGCCCAACTGTCCGAGCACGGTGTCGGGAATGTCGATCGGGTTCTGCGTGACGAAGTACACACCAACGCCCTTGGAGCGAATGAGACGCACCACCAACTCCACCTTGTCCACGAGCGCCTTCGGTGCATCGGTGAACAACAGATGTGCCTCGTCGAAGAAGAAGACGAGTTTCGGCTGCGGCAGATCGCCCACCTCGGGGAGGTTCTCGTACAGCTCCGAGAGCAGCCAGAGCAGGAAGCAGGCATACAGGCGCGGGTTCTGCATGAGCTTGTCGGCGGAGAGCACGTTCACCACTCCCTTGCCGTCCACGGTCTGCATCAGATCGGCGATGTCGAGCATCGGCTCGCCGAAGAACCGCTCGCCTCCCTGATCCTCGAGCTGCAACAGTCCGCGCTGGATCGCACCCACACTCGCGGCCGACACGTTGCCGTACTGCGTCTTCACGGTGGCGGCGTTGTCGCCCACGAACTGCAGCATCGCCCTCAGGTCAGCGAGGTCGAGCAGCAACAATCCATTGTCGTCGGCCACACGGAAGACGATGCTGAGCACACCCTCCTGCGTCTCATTCAGATTGAGCAGTCGCGAGAGCAGCAGCGGACCCATGTCCGAGACCGTCGCGCGCACCGGGTGCCCCTGCTCACCGAACACATCCCAGAAGGTGACGGGACACGCGCCCCACTCGGGTGTGGGCAGCCCGAGATTCGCGAGCCGCGCAGTGAGCTTCTCGCTCGGCGCGCCCGCCTTGCTGATCCCGGCAAGGTCGCCCTTCACGTCGGCGAGGAAGACCGGCACACCGATGCGCGAGAACCGCTCGGCGAGGACTTGGAGTGAGATCGTCTTGCCGGTGCCGGTCGCGCCGGTGATGCAGCCGTGACGATTGGCGAGGGCAGGGAGGAGGGCGAGCTCCGCCGTGGCTGACTTCGCGATGCGAAGGGAGTCGGTCATCTGAGTACTCGGATGCGTTGGATGCGATCGCCCTCGAGGACCCCGTCTGCGACATCCATGCCGGCGACGATCTCGCCCCACACGGTGTAGTCGCGGTCGAGCCGGGCGTTGTCACGGAGGTTGACGAACCACTGCGCGTCACCGGTGTCGTGGCCGCGCGTGCTCATGCCGAGCGTGCCGCGGGCATGTGTCACGGTCCCGAGCTCGTCGCGCAGGAACTGCGGGAGTCCCACGTATTCGTTCGCGCCCGGACTGCCGCCCTGGATCACGAAGTCGTGCTCGACGCGATGCCAGGTGAGGCCGTCGTAGTAGCGCTCGCGCACGAGCGCGAGGATCCGCGCGGCCATCATCGGCGCGACGTCGCCGCGCAGGCGCACGTCGATGCGGCCGCCGCCTCGCTCGGACCCCATCCACACGCGGAGCGTGATCTCCTTGCCGAGCGCGAGTGCGACCGCATCGCGCGGGAGCACGGCGAGCACCGGCGGCGGACGGTCATCGCTCGCGGGGCGGCCGGCAGCCTCGAGCAGGGCGACCCGCGCGTCGTGCGCGGACGCATTCGCGCGTGCGACCCAGCGTTCGAATACGCGCGTGGCGGCAGGAGCCGCATCGGTGCGCGGTGACCCCTTGAGTGCCATCGCGGCGGCGCGCACCACCTGCGCACCGCGCCGCTCGAGCGCGGCGAGGTAGAGCGCATCATCGCGGTGACCGGTCAGTCGCGACAACGCCACGATCGCCGCCTCAGCGACGTTGTCGTCGCGATCAGCGGCCAACCGGCGCAACGAGATGGTGTCACCGATGATGCCGGCCGCGCGCGCCGCATACTGACGCAGATGCCAGTCGGGATCGCCCACGAACTGCGAGAGCGACCAGCGGGCCTCGTTCGGTCGGATGCGCGCAAGCGTGACGAGCGCATTCGCGGCGCCCTGCCACGCGACATCGCCCCGCTCCCGAGTCGATACGTCGCGCGGGATCTCGCGGATCCACCGATGGAACGTCTGCACCAGCTCCTCGTCCTGCGCGCACGATTCGCGCACGAGTGCGGCGGCGCGGAAGCGCACGGGCCAGGCGCTGTCGGAGGCGGCGAGGCGCATGGCGGCGCAATCATCCCGCATGTTCGCGAGCGCCCGGTGTCTGATGCGCCACGCGGGCTCGACCCAGATCGGCGGTGGCCGCAGCCCAGGAAGTGTGGCGCGGGAGGTGAACAGCGGGTCGCCGATCCGGCCGGCGGCGCGTTGGGCGATCGCGCGCACACGGGCATCGCCGTGCGCGGCACCCTCGGCGAGAGCGGCGTCGGTCGCATCGCGGCGGTCCTCGGCGAGGAGGATCCGGCCGATGAGGGCGGAATCGGACGGGCTGAGCGACTGCGCGACGGCGGGGCGAGGACTGAGCGCTACCGCGAACGCGAACGCGAATGCGAGGGCCAGGCCGGTGGCCGGGACGGTTGAGCGAGTCATGCGCTGAACGTAGAGCACGAAGCCCCCGGCCGACAGGCGGCTTCCCGCCGCCCCTCGCACCCGTCAACTTTCTCCGAATGCTCATTCTCAAGTTCCTTCAGACGCTCATCAAGGCGCTCAACTCCGACGGCACGCCATTCCAGGTCGGCGTCGGCATGGCTCTTGGCCTGTGCCTTGGCCTCACACCGTTGATGAGCCTGCACAACGTGGTCATCCTCGTGGTGGCGATGCTCACCACGGTCTCATTCCCTGGTGTGATGCTCGGCTGGGTCGCCGCCGTACCGCTCGGATTCGCACTCGATCCGCTCTTCGACCGCATCGGGATGGCGCTGCTCACGAACGATGCGCTCGCGCCCTTCTTCACCTGGGTCGTCAACACGCCGATCGTCTCGCTCTCGCATCTCAACAACACGATCGTCCTCGGCAGTCTCGTGGCGTGGATCGTGGCGTTCCTGCCGGCCGCGTTCCTCTTCCGGGTCCTCGTGGCGCGCTATCGCGTGCACATCTTCGCACGCCTTGAGAAGTTCAAGCTCTTCCAGGCGATCAAGGCGTCCAAGCTCTATGGCGTCTACGAGATGTTCCGCACATGAGATGGCTCCGCTGGAAGGCCCTGCTCCCTCTCGCGGTCGTACTGCTCCTGCTGGTGCTCGGGACACTCTTCTTCCTCGATCCCTCGGTGCGCCGCGGCGTTGAGGTCGGCGGTACGGCGGCGGTCGGCGCCAAGGTCGACCTCGCGAGCGCCCGTGTCGGCATCCTCGACGGCAACGTCACGTTCCGCGGACTCGCGGTGACCGATCCCGGCCGTCCGATGACGAATCTCTTCGAGGCCGAGGAGATCGTCTTCGACGTGGAGATCCTTCCGGCGCTCGAAGGCAAAGTGGTGATCGACACCGTGGCAGCACGAGGCATCCGGTTCGGAACCGCGCGCAAGACGTCCGGTGCGCTCCCGCGCGCGCCTGGCGCTCCGTCCGGTGACGAACCGAGCGCGGTGCGCAAGATCGTCGACGACTGGGTGGCGCAGGTCAAGATCCCGCCGATCTCGCTCTCGACTCTCACGCAGTCGGTGAACGTCGGGGCGATCTCTGCCGAGAGTCTCGCGACGCTGCGCGCGGCTCGTGCCGCGCGCGACTTCGTCGACACGGCACGTACGCGATTCACTGCCGGCCTGCGGGCGCTCGACCCGCGTCCAACGATCGACTCCGCCGAGGCGCTCGCGATCCGACTGCGCGGCGCGAGCCTCCGCACGCTGGGGATCGGCGGTGCGCGCCAGGCCGTGAGCGATGTCCGGCGCACGATCCGTGACCTCGACGCCCTCAACGCCAAGCTCAAGTCGTTCGAACGCGACACGCGCGGCGACATCGACTCGCTCGGCGGCCGACTCGAGGCGATCCCCGCTGCACGCACTGCCGACTACGCGTACGCCAGGTCATTGCTCAGCCTGCCCTCGTTCGAGATCCCGGCGATCGGTCCACAGCTCTTCTCGGGTCTCATCGCGGAGAAAGTGGGTGAGGTGATGTATTGGGTGAACATGGCCGAGAAGTACGTGCCGCCCGGACTCGAACGACAGATGAAGCGAGGCCCGTCGCGCGCACGCGCGTCGGGCACCGACGTGCTCTTCCCCAAGGAGCGCGTCTACCCGGACTTCCTCGCACGGCTCGCGGAACTCTCGCTCGCGATCGGTGGCGAAGGAGCGTCGGCCGGTGAGTACGAGGCGCGACTCGTCGGTGTGACCACGCAGCCTGCGGTGTACGGTGCGCCCACGCGCTTCCAGCTGAGTCGTACGGCGGGCAAGGTGGGTCCGCGCGACGCGCGCGTCTCGGGGTTGATCGATCATCGCCGGGCACCGGTGCGCGACTCGCTCACGGCGCAGTTCAGCGGGATCCCGCTGCCGACGATGCCGCTCGCTGGGCTCGGTGCCGCGGTCTCGCTCGGCGACGGCACCTCCGAGTTGCAACTCGCGCGCGAAGGGGACCGCCTCGGTGGGCGGTGGCTCTGGCGCTCGACCACGGTGAGCTGGGCGCGCGACACCACTGGCCAGCCGCGCGCGACCACGCCGACGATGCGACTCGTGGAGGACGCGCTCTGGCGCGCCGTGAGCCGGATCGACTCGGTCGAGATCGAAGCGCGATTCACTGGCTCCGTGACCAAGCCGCAACTCGCGGTGCGAACCAACATCGCCGACGCGGTGGCAGCCGCACTCAAGGCGCAGTTGGGCGAAGAGGTGCGACGGGCCGAGCAGCAGGTGCGGGCCCGTGTCGATGAACTCGTGAGTGCCAAGGTCGCCGAGGCGCGAGCGGAGGCCGAGAAGGTCAAGACGATTGCCGAGCAGCGCATCGCCGAGGAGCGCGCGAAGCTCGAGGCGCAGAAGGCCGCGCTCGAGGCGCGGTTGAAGGAGCTCGTGAGGATTCCCGGGATCGGGTGAGTCTCACCGACATTCATCGGGCTGTTGCAAGGTCGTGACGCGGCGTGTGGTGATCGGTGACATGCGCGGACGAAAGTTCGGCTCCCGCCGTCACGATCCCCTCCAGCCAACGATGCACATGCCCCGCGTCACATCGCGTTTCCTCTATGGAGCACTCGCCGCCGTCGCGGCATGCAGCCCCGACGTTCCTGCGTCGTTGGCACCGATCTCGGCCGAGGCTTCTGCGGCCAGCGCTGCAGACAAGACGCCCTCGGCCGTCTCGCTCGAGAAGATCGGCGGCTTCGCCAACGGCGGCGTCGGCGCATCGGAGATCCCGGCGTATGATCTCGTCAGCAAGCGGATCTTCGTCGTCAACGGCGCGCTCGGCTCGGTCGATGTATTCGATGCGTCGAATCCTGCGGCACCGGTGAGTGTCGGTCGCCTGACGTTCGGCGCGAGCGCCAACAGCGTGGCAGCGGATCGCGGCGTGATCGCGATCGCCGTCGAGGGCGCGGAGAGGACGCTGCCTGGGACCGTCGAGTTCTACCGTGCGACCACATTGCAGCACATCTCGAGTGTCACGGTCGGTGCGGTGCCGGACATGGTGACGTTCTCGCCGACTGGGCGCTATGTGTTCGTCGCCAACGAGGGCGAGCCGAACGCGGCCTATACCGTCGACCCGGAGGGCTCGGTCAGCATCATCGACGTGAGCAATGTGAATCGCCCCACCGTGCGCACCGCGGGCTTCGCGGCCTTCAATGGTCAGGCCGACGCACTTCGCGCCGACGGCGTGCGGATCTACGGTCCGGGCGCCTCGGTCGCACAGGATCTCGAGCCCGAGTACGTGACCGTCTCCGGCGACGAGCGGACGGCCTGGGTCAGCCTCCAGGAGAACAACGCGCTGGCCATCATCGACGTCGCGTCGGCGACCGTCCAGCGCATCGTGCCGCTCGGCTTCAAGGACCACTCGCTCGCCATGAACGGTCTCGACGCGAGCGATCGCGATGGTGCCGTGAACATCCGCCCCTGGCCGGTCTTCGGCATGTACCAGCCGGATGCGATCGGCAACTACACCGTCGGCGGTCAGACCTACATCGTCACCGCGAACGAGGGCGACTCGCGCGACTATGCCGGCTTCGCCGAGGAAGCCCGTGTGAGCGCGCTCACGCTCGAGCCCTCGATCTTCACCACGGACCTCTGCGGCGGCATCTGTCGTGACAATGCGCGCCTCGGCCGTCTGACCGTGACGCGGACGCTCGGTCGGAACCCGACGACCGGACGGTATGATGCGCTGTACGTGCTCGGCGCTCGTTCGTTCAGCATCTGGGCGGCGAACGGCGCGCTCGTCTGGGATTCGGGGGACCAGCTCGAACAGCTGACCAAGTCCCTTTCGATGGTCAACTTCAATGCGAGCAACACAGGGAACACCGCCGACGACCGCAGCGACAACAAGGGTCCTGAGCCGGAAGGTCTCGTCATCGCGACGTTCGGGAGCAAGACGCTCGCGTTCATCGGCCTCGAGCGCGTGGGCGGTGTGGTGGTCTACGACATCACCAACCCGGCGAGCCCGATCTACATGACCTATGCCAATACTCGGAACGGCTCCAGCGGCGACCTCGGCCCCGAGGGAATCACCTTCGTGCCGGCCAACCGGTCACCGAACAAGGAGCCGCTCGTGATCGTCGGCAATGAGATCAGCGGTACGACGACGATCTTCCAGGTGCGACTGCACTAGCAATGCGGGTTCAGCGGGCGGGCGGCATCATCTTCCAGAACGCGATGCCGCTCGCCTGTTGGCCGATATCCACCGTGCCGACCTTCGCACGGCCCGCGATGTCGATCACATCCACCTTGCCCGGTGCGGCGCCGACACCCTCGCTTGTGACGAAGGCGTAGCGCGAGTCGGTACTCATGGCGACGCCGTGCGCGAGGCGATTGCTCGTGGGGACCTGCGCGACGCTCGCACCGGTCGTGAGGTCGAAGATCTCCACCATGCTCCCCGGCTTGATCGACGCGACGAGATAGCGGCCGTCGGGCGTGACGCCGAGGTTGTATGGTCCACGCGCGGTCTTGAATCGCCGCGTCACGGTCCACGAGTCGCGGTCGATCTCGAGTATCTCGTCCGACTTGTTGCAGGCGATGTAGACCTTGGCCCCCGTGGCCGACGGCTGCGCCCAGGTCGGCGAGCAGGAGTTCGGTTCCATCGCATGTTTGTGACCGTCCATCGCGAGGTAGCCGACCTGCGCGGGATCGCTCGTCGCGCCGTTCGACACACGCAAGGCGCCCTCCATCCACAGCTTGAGCATGTCACCACCGCTGGCGGGGAGCGGCGCTTCCTTCCCCTTGGCGAGCGAGAAGCGACGGCTCACGGCCATGGTGCGTGTATCGATCTCCACCAGCTGATCATCCATCATGCAGGCGGAGTACTGGTGGCGTCCGTCGGGCGAGACGCGGCTCCCGTGCGGCATGGTGCAGGTCACGATGCGCGCGATCTCGGTCATATTCGGGACGTAGACGACCGACACCGACGACGGGACCATGTCGCCGTGCAGGTTGAAATTCACCGAGAACGCATAGCGGCCGTCGGGCGTGACGTCGATCGACGCCGGGAACGCGCCGAGCAACGCGCCCGGACCGGCGAGGGTGTCGGGCCCGAGGATGTACTGCCAGTACTTGCCGTCGGGGAATCCATGACCGGTGGTCATGTGCAGGTACTTGCCGTCGGCCGAGATCGCGAGGCCATGCGGCCCTTCCATCTCGGCGTCCATCTCGCCGATGATGATCTCCTTCTCGACGGCAGTCCCCGCAGGGCCGAACCGGATGCGATAGATCCTGTCGGCGCTCTCGGCGCCCGCGTATACGTAGTAGGTCGCCGCGGGCAGGGTCGCCGCGGCCGACGCGGCCGGTGCCTTTGCGACGCTAGTCGCGCTCTGCGCGCTCAGGAGAGCGGGAAGCAGGGCGAGCCCGGTGGCGAGACCGGCGCCCTGAGGGAGGAGACGCCAACCCTTCTTCAGGTTGCGGCGTAGGAAATTGCGTTGCATAGTCTCACCTGTGTCAAAGTCGGCCAACCCACCGTGGAGCACGCCAGCTATGAAGATGTTAACACCGCGCCGTCGTATCGTCACGCACATCGCCGCCGTCGCGTTGACGGTGACCGCTGCCGTGCTCCTTGGCTCGCCGCTCGGCGCGCAGGAGGCGTCTCCGGTGCCGGCCGCCAAACTCGTGGCCGAGCCGGCCGCGCTCGCGCTGCGGGCAGGTCAGAGCATCACGTTCAAGGTCCGCGCCTACGACGCGCAGGGGAAGGAGATCCCGAACGCGTTCGTGCGCGTGCAGTCGGGCAATCGCGCGGTCCGGTTCAGCGACACCACCGTGACGGCGACCGCAGCGGGCAAGTTCGAGGCGACCGCCATGGCGCTCGGCGCCAACGGCGCCCCGATCATGCTCACCATCCCCGTGACCGTGACGTGGCCGGCGCTCACCAAGGTCGAGATCACGAGCGCGACCGCGAACCTCTACGCGGGTCTCACCACTCCCGTGCGGCTCAAGGGCTTCCACGCCGACAACAGTGAACGGACGGGGCTCTCGGGTACCTGGCGCACCTCCGACGCGAAGCTCGCCACGGTCAACCGCTTCGGTGACGTGACGGCGCTCGCGCCGGGTGCGGTGACGCTCACCGTGGAGGCCGAAGGTCAGCGCGCCTCGAAGAGCTTCACGATCACGGCGAACCCCGTCGCACGTCTCGAGATCGGGATCCCCGAGTCGCAGATGCGCACCGGTGACGTGATCCATCTCAAGGCGACCGCGCGCCGTGCGAATGGCTCCGTCGTCGCCGACGCACCGATCACCTGGAGCTACACCTACGTGCCGGACGACTCGATCGCGCCGGCCGGTCTGCCGGGCGGTGCGGGCATCGTGCAGTACGACCGCTTCGCCGCGAACTATCCCGGCCGCTACACGTTGCTCGCGCAGTCGGGCGGCGCCTATGCGCAGTGGGCGGTGCAGGTGAACCCGCGCGACGTGCGGCAGCGCATCGAGGTCACGAGCCGCGGCAACATCAATACGACGCACACCTCCGACCTCTGGCCCTGGACGGGCAAGGATGGCCGCGACTACGTGCTCGTCGGGACGTGGGGCGGCGACGGCTGGGGTCTCGTGTTCGACATCACGGACATGGACAACATCGTCAAGACCGACTCGATCCGGGTCGATGCCCGCACGATCAATGACGTGACCATCTCGCCGGACGGCCGCTATGGCGTACTCTCGCGCGAAGGAGCGTCCAACCGAGTGAATGGCGTGGTGATCCTCGACCTCGCCGTGCCGGCGCATCCGAAGGTCGCGTCGACGTTCGACACCGAGCTCACCGGCGGCGTGCACAACGTGTTCGCCACCAACGACTACCTCTTCGCGATCTCGGGCGGCTCCAAATACGTCATCATCGATGTGCGCGACATCACCAAGCCCAAGTACGTGAGCGAGTACCGTCACCCCAATGCCCGCATCCACGACCTCTGGGTCCGCGACGGCATCGCCTACTCGGCGCAGGGTGGCGTGGGTGTGGTCGTCGTCGACGTCGGCAACGGCAAGTACGGCGGCACGATCGAGGCACCCAAGCTCATCACCACGTACAAGGTGAACTCGGGGCATGAGATCTTCCCGTACTTCCAGCAGAAGACGGGGCGCACCTATCTGTTCATCGGTGACGAGGAGATGAGCCGCCGCGGTCGTGTGTGGGAGGGGACCCAGTACGGGCTCTCCGGCCCTGACGGCAAGCCGCCGCGGGGTGGCATCGCGCAGACGTCGGGTGGCTACACGCACATCATCGACTTCACCGATCCGCTCAATCCGCTCCCGGTGGGTCGCTACCACCTCGAGGACTACGGGTCGCACGACATCATCGTCGAGGACGATATCCTATATCAGGCGTACTACGACGGTGGTGTGCGCGTGGTCGACGTCTCGGGCGAGTTGATGGGCAACCTCACCGATCAGAATCGCGAGATCGCGGTCTTCAAGCCGTACGATCCCGACGCCTACACCGCGAACGCACCGTTCGTCATGAACGCGATGCCCTGGAAGGGTCGCGTGCTCTTCACTGACTTCAACAGCGGGCTCTGGGCGGCGAAGCTGATCCCCAAGCCGGTCGTGCAGTAGTCGGACGGCGGGATGGACTCGATCGTCTCGTATTTCAGCACCATCCCGTCGTCCCATCGCGCGCTCATCCTCGCCGGCGGCATCGCGTTCTTCTGGATCTGGGAGAGCGCGGCGCCGCTGTTCGGGTTCGAGTACCGCAAGGGGAAGCACGCGCTGGTGAACATCTTCTTCACCGCGACGACGATCGTGGTGAACTTCGCGCTCGCGTTCCTGCTGCTGCGCGCGTCGGACTGGGCGGTGGGGCACGAGATCGGCGTGCTCTTCCTCGTGCCCGGTCTCCCGCTCGTGGTGCAGATGCTCGTCGGGCTATTGCTGCTCGACCTGCTGGGCGCCTGGCTCGCGCACTGGGTGGAGCACAAGACGCCGCTGCTCTGGCGTCTGCATCTCGTGCACCACTCCGACACGCACGTCGACACCACCAGCGCCAATCGCCACCACCCAGGCGAGAGCGTGGTGCGGTTCGCTTTCACGCTGGTCGCGGTGATCGTGATCGGCGCGCCGATGTGGCTCGTGTTCCTCTATCAGGCCGTGAGCGTGGTGTTGAGCCAGTTCAACCACGCCAATATCGCATTGCCCAAGGCGCTCGACCGCGCACTCGCTTGGGTGTTCGTGTCGCCGGACATGCACAAGGTGCACCACCACTACGTGCTGCCGTACACCGACTCCAACTACGGCAACGTCTTCTCCGTCTGGGACCGGTTGTTCGGCACCTTCATGGACATGGATCGCGCGAAGCTGGTGTACGGGATCGACACGCACATGGACGCGCGCGAGCATGAAACGGTCGGGGCGTTGATCACGATGCCGTTGCGACGCAGGAACAAGCCGTCGAGCGCCTAGGCGCCCGCGTGCCGTGCCAGTCGCGCTTCGAGGTGTGAGCGCACCGCTGGCCACTCGGCGCGCAGTATGCTGTACATCACGGTGTCACGCCCGCTGCCGTCCCGCCGCGCCATGTAGTGCCGGAGCACGCCGTCCCGATTGGCGCCCAGCGCTTCGATCGCCTGCTGCGACCGCGTGTTGAAGATGTCGGTGCGCAGGCCGACCACCGCGCACCCGAGGGCGTCGAACGCATGCGCCATGAGCAGCAGCTTGCAGGCGGTGTTCACATGACTGCGCTGCCAACGCGCCCCGTACCAGGTCCAGCCGATCTCCGCTCGGTCGACCGGTGCGACGATGTCGTGATAGCGCGTCGTGCCCGCGATCAGACCCGTAGAGAGCTCGCGGACGGCCCACGGGAGCATCTCCCCTGCCGTCAGGCCCGCGAGAGCCGACTCGATGTACTGCGCGGTTTCGCCCGGAGCCGGAACCGACGTGAACCAGAGCTTCCAGAGCTCGCCGTCGGCAGCGGCCGCCGCTAGCGGGGCCTCGTGAGCCGCGCTGAGAGGCTCGAGGCGCACACCATGGCCCTCGAGGGTCACAGGAATCGGGAAGATCATCAGGAGAATCTACAGCAACAGGACGTTGCGCACCGTACTCACGTTGTGACGCTTCGCCCGAACCCTCGCAACCCCCGCGGGTACTGGAGCGTCGAGCCTCACGACTGCGGGCCGCTCGCTTGCGGGCCGCTCGCTTGCGGGCCGACCGCTTGCGGGCCGACCGCCTGCGGACCTTCTTCACGATGACCCCGATCGAGGAACACCCTGTGCGCTTTCAATCCGCTCGCTCTTTGGTCGCCCTAGTAGCGATCACGTTCGCCGCCGCCTGCGAGAGCTCCACTGGCCCCACCGGCCCGCTCGATCCGGCAGCGCTCCAGTCCGATCTTGCGGCCGCGAGCGCCGCGGCGAGTGCGCCGGCGTCGGTGAGCCTTGGAGCGCTCGGTCCGATGATCAGCAACGCGCTCGCCGACGCCGGCGGGAGCTTCGGCGTAGCCGAACTTCCGTCCGCGCTGCTCAAGGATCCCAACGTCCTCGTTGAGCGCGCCGAGCTCCGGGCGCGCATGATGAGCGGTGACGGCGGCGCGTCGGTCATCCCGCAGGTCGCGCTCGGCAAGACCTTCGAGTACGACACCACCGCCGACCGCTACGTGGCCGGCGCGCGGACCGGTGCGCCCGCGAATGGCGTGCGCTTCATCCTGTACGCCGTCGATCCCGTCACCGACGCGTTGGTGTTCCCGCTCGTGGAGACGGGGTACGCGGACTTGTCGCGCATCGTCACGAACCAGTCGATCACTGCGCGCGTGGACGCCTTCGCCGGTGGCAACACACCGGTCAAGGTCCTCAGCTACACCGTCATGGTGCAGGGCACGATCACCAATCCGACTGTGCTGGTGGCCGGTTTCGCCCGCAACGCCAGCGACTCACTCGCCTTCACCCTCAGCTCGACATTCTCGCTCGCGAACTCGACCATCGCGGTCGACTGGCGCACCGCGGTCCCCACGCGGGACCTTTCGACGCGAGTGCAGCAGACGCTCACTGGCGGCGAAGCGCCTCAGGTCATCATCGACGGCCTGCTCACCGGGCAGGGCGGCCACAGCGTCGGGATGACCGGCACGATCGTCGCGCAGAGCGGCGGTACACTGCTCGTGAAGGTGAACGGCAACGCGTTCGCGACGATCAGCGTCGACGGTCTGGTCGACGAGTCGCCGACGATCCTCGGCGCCAACGGGCAGCCGTTGACACCGGCCGAGCAGGCGATGCTACGGCAGATCGTCGAGTGGTTCGAGCAGGCGTTCGACACCTACGAGGATCTGCTCGGACCGGCGCAGCGCCTGCTCGACATCGTGCTCTGACGGTCTGCGGTGCTACGGATGTGAAGAGAGGGCGCCCGGGAACGGGCGCCCTCTCTTCTGTTCGGGCCCTTCAGCGGCCGGGCGGGAGCGGGAACCGCAGACCGGCGATGATACCCTCGGTTTCGCTGTCGTAGGGCGTGTTGGGGAAGCTGGGCGCGAGGAGGACGCTCGCGCCTTCGAAGAGCGCGCGTTGCACCAGATCCTCGATCTCGTCCGGGTGCTGCCGCCAAGCGCGCTCACTGAAGATGAGTTCGGCGATCGCTCCGAGATCGGCAGCGGCGCTCGCCGGCGCGTACCCGACGGCGGCGCGCCCTCGCGCGTGCGCCAACTCGCGGAGCTCGGTCACGCGACGCATGCGCATCGTGGCGTCGAGTGCGATCAGCGCGTCGTGGATGATGGGAAGCGCGGCCGTATCGCTCAGGGGCATCGTGAGCGCGGGCACCACGACCGACCGCGAGGCGACGACGTCCGGGAGCAGGTCGAAGAGATGGGCGCTCGCTGCCGCTGCGCCGCCGATCAGCACCGGTTCGTGCGCCTCGACGAGTGTCATCACCCGCGCCCTGACGTCCGCGAGCAATCGCTCGGTCGCGTCGAGTTTCTGCCGCTGTTCCTCGTCGGTGCCAGTGCGCCCGCGCGTGCCGCCGTGGAAGCCTGGGCGAGGCGTGTCGCCCATGTGAGTTCCCACATCGTGCGGCGGCTCGGTCTCGAACAGCGCGAGGGTCTCGAGTGCCTCGGTGTGCCAGCGTTGGATCCGTGCATGTTCGCGATCGATCCGCACCACGAGCGCACGTCCCTCGGTCATGTGCCTCAGGTAAGGGACGACTCTCGCGCCGGGACCCCACGAGACGTTGGTCTCGGTCGAGTCGGGCAACGCGGTCGCGAAGACATCACCGCTCGCGGTCGCGAAACAGGCCCAGCCATGGGTCGCTGGTGCCGTCTCGCCGGTCGGGAGGCGCCCCATCACCTCCGCCGCGCACCGCCCGAATGCGTCCTGCTCGTCACTTGGCGCGGCCGTGAGCGTGCCGCGCACTTCAGTGAGACCCTGACGGAGCCGCACGCGCCAGTTGCGGCGGGCGGCCGGGTCATCGGGCGCCGCCTCGACGTAGATGCTGAGTGTGAGCTCGTCGCGATGTGCGCGCATGAACGAGAGCAGGTCGTCTGGCAGATACATGTGCACCCTCCGGCGGTGGACGGCTGCGTGACGCCTTCAATTCCGCGTGCCGCGCGAGTGCGCACCATAAGTGGAGACCCTAGGGAATGTGGGGGAAGACACGTAGGTGGCCCCGCACGCCGCTGGGTCCTTCGTCCGAGGCGCGAACGGCCGAAGGGCCCGGCCAGTCGATCACTGGCCGGGCCCTTCGATCGCTAGTGGTCCTCAATCGCGCTTACTGCACCACGAGCGTCGGCGTGCGCTTGGACTGGTTCACGCCAGTACTGCCCAGCCGTCCACCACCGTTGTATCCCCAGCAGTAGAGCACCGAGGTCGCCCCTGTTCCTGTCTTACCGCAGACGTGATCGGTGCCGGCCTCGATCGTGCTGAATGTCAATCCGCCGACGACCAGAACGGGGACCAGACTGTTGTTCGACTGGTCGTTGTTTCCCAGCTGTCCGTTGCCGTTGTTGCCCCAGCACTGCGTGAGCGTTCCGAACGTGCCGCAGCTGAACTGATTGCCCACGGTCACGCGCGACCAGGTCGTGATGTTCCCCGCGACCGTCACCGGGATCTGACTGGCTGTCGTCGTGTTGTCACCGAGCGCACCATTGCCGTTGTAGCCCCAGCAGCGCGCGATATTGCCACCGTTGGAGCTGATCCCGCAGGTGTGGTAGTAGCCGGAGGAGATCGAGGTCCAAGTGTAGATCCCCAACGCGTGCACCTGAGTCGGCAGGTTCGTGGCGGTGGTGTTGCCGACCGCGATCCCCAGTTGTCCGTTGCCGTTGTAGCCCCAGCAGTACGCCAACTGGTTCAAGGCGACCGCGCAGGTGTGGTTCGCGCCCAGCGAAACCGAGACGGCGCGCGTGGTGGTCTGCAGCGGTTCCGATACTCTCACGGGGATCGATGAATTCAGGTTGGCCGTGTTGCCGAGTTGCCCGTTACCACCGTAACCCCAGCAGTAGACCTGACGGTCGATCGCCGGGGTCGCACTCGCGGTCGTCACACCGCAGGTGTGGGAGGCGCCGGCGTCAATCATCGAGAAGCGAAGTGCGCCCGCGACCGCAACGGGCGACACGGCATCGTTGGTCGTATTGTCACCGAGCTGGCCGCTGCCGTTGTAGCCCCAGCAGAAGGCGGCCCCGCTGGCGATCAGGCCGCAGGTGAAGTCCCCTCCGGCCGAGATCGACACGAAGTTGAGCGCACTGCTGACGAGCGCGGGGATACTGTCCGACTGCGTCGGTCCCGTGACGGAGCCGAGTTGCCCGTTGTAGTTGTATCCCCAGCAATAGGCGCCCGACTCGGTCGAGATCGCGCAGGTGTGCCCGCTGCTCCCGCTGATGACCCCGCTGAAGGTCACGTTGACATTGAACTCGTTGCTCGCGGCCTGCGTGATGCCGCTCGACGTCGCGCCGAAGGTGTAACCGACAGCCGGCTTGTCGACCCGAACGTTCGCGAAGTTGGCGATGCCACCGACCGCCGCCACGGTGAGACTGGTCGCCGTGACCGTGCCGCCACCGCCGCTCACCAGACTGCGCCACGGATTGGAACCGATCGTGAGCGTCACGTTCGACGTCGCGGTGGTCACTGTGTTGTCGAACGCGTCGGCGATCGCCGCGCTGATGCCGCCGGCCTGCGCGACATTGCCCTTCGCGTTCGCCGGCTGTGTCAGGAATCGGAGCTTGGCCGCCGCAGCGGGCGTGATCGCGAATGCCGTGCTGGTCGACGCCGTCAGACTGCCTGACGACGCGGAGAGCGTGTACCCACCAGCGGCCTTGTTGATCGCGAGTCCCGTGAAGCTGGCGATGCCGTCGATCGCATTGACCGTCTTGGTGCCCGCGAGTGTGCCGGCACCCGGATTGGCCGCGAACGCGAGCGTGACAGCATCGCGCGCGGTCGTTACGCGCTCACCACTCGCGTTGCGGATCTCGATCTGCACCGCTGGCGAGAGCGGGTCACCGGCGACGCCGTCCGCCGGTTGGATCACGAAAGCCACCTGCGACGCCGGCAGGATCGCACCGATGTCGAATACCCCGCTCGTCGCGCCCGTGAGTCCGGAGGCGCTCGCCGCGAGCGTGTAGCCGGTGCCGCCCAAGCTGATGGAGAGTCCACTGAAGCTCGCCACACCGCCGACCGCGTTCACGACCCTGGTGCCGGCGAGGACGCCCGCGCTCGGGTTCGTCCCGATCGCGACCGTCACCGCACTCGTCGACGATGTGACGCGATTGCCGAGTGCGTCCCGGACCGTGACTTGGACAGCCGGCGACATCGCGGCGAGGGCAGCCGTGGTCGAAGGGGCCACGGTGAAGACGAGCTGCGTTGCCGCTCCGGGCGTGACATTGAAGTTCGCGCTCGTCGCGCCCGTGAGCCCCGTCGCTGTGGCGGCGAGCGTGTAGCCCGCACCGGCCTGGGGGATCGAGAGGTTCGCAAAGGTCGCGACGCCAGCGACTGCCGATACCGTTGTGAGTCCGCCGAGCACTCCGCCCGGGCCGGCGTCGGATCCGATCGCGACCGTGACCGGCGTGGTGTTGTCGCCCGTCAAGGTCGCGCCCGTCGCGTCCTGGATCACAACGCGCACGGTCGGGATCGTGGTGCCCGCCGCCGCATTGCCTGGCTGCGCACTGAACGCGATCTTCGTCGCGGGCCGCGCCGTCACCGCGACGGCGGAGCTCCCCGGCGTGCCCTTCGCCATGGCCGTGATGGTCACCGCACCGCCGTTTACCCCGGTCACGAGACCGGTCTGGCTCACGAGTGCTACTGACTGATTGGATGACGCCCAGAACCAGCTGATCCCGGGTACGACCACGTTCGCGGCATCGCGCGCTTCAGCTGTGAGCTGCTGCGTTGCACCGGCGGCGATGGTCGGCGTCGCTGGCGTCACCGTGACCGTGGCGACGCCCTGGAACACGAACACACCCTTGGTCGGCGTCGGGAGTCCCGGCGCCGTCAGGTTGGGATTGAGCGCGCGCACACGAACGTAGTAGTCGCCCTCGGCCGTCACGGCGATCCGCGCGCCGAGGCCGGTGGTGTCCTTGGTCTGCAGTGCGGTGAAGTTGGAGTTCTGGCTCCACTCGATCCGGTAGCCGGTCGCGCCGGTCACCGCACTATAGGAGATGTCGAAGCTCAGTACGTCGCTGGTATCGACGACCGCCACGTTGGGGATCGACGGTTGAAAGACGGGGAACGTGACCCCGGCTTGGCTCGTCTGACCGGCGGTCACCTGCACGCCGGACGTCTCGCCGAAGTGCGCGACCTGACTGTTCACGAGTCCGGTCACGCTCACGGTGTATGAAGCCGCCGGGAGATTGTCGACGGTGATGAGGAAGTTGCCGCCACTCGGCGTCGTGCTCGTCACCGTTCGATCCGTGCCACCGCCGACCACGCGGACCTGCACGGCATCGAGCAGGACATTGGGGAGCGTCCCGCCCCGCATGTCGGGCGTCTCATCGAGGTCGCCCTTACGCGAGTCGACCAACGCGGGCGTCCCGCCCTCCGAGAGGAGTGCGATGCGGATCGATCCTGTGCGGATCTCGGTCGGTGAGTCGCACGACAGCACGAGGCTCATCACGGCCAGGAGCGCGAAGGTTCGAAGTCTCTGCATGAGGTTCACCACGATTGAGGGGTACACGACTGAGGGGTACACGAGGTCGGAGGATGCGCGGGACGAGGAGAAGATGCTTCGCGTGGGAACGCTCATGGCGGGTTCACCGGGATCGAGATGTTGATGCTACCGGTGGTCGGCCCCGTGCCTCCGCCTGAGCCACCACCACCACCGAGCGCTGCGGCTGCGGCTGCCCCGCCGCCTAGCACGGCGATCCAGACCCACTTGGGGACGCCGCCCTTCTTGACGGTGGCCGGCGGCGGACCACCCAGCGGTGCCGCAGCGACCGTGCGGAGTGGCACCGCGATACGAATGGTCTCGCCGGCACGGATCACGACTTCCTGCGTACGCGCCGTGAGACCAGGCGCACTCGTCTCAAGTCGGTAGCGACCGATCGGGCCACTGAAGTTGAACGGGGCAGGGCCGGTCGCGCCGGCGGTGATTGCCGTCCAGTGCCAGCGCTCCAGACCGATGAGCCGCACCGATGCGCCAGGTACGTCGGCACTCACGGCGAGCGCACCGAAGATGTGATTCTCGCGTCGCGCGACCTCATTCAACGCCAGCGTCTGCTGCGAGGCGATGTTGCGACGCGCGATGTCGAACAGCGCGGCCGCGTTTGGTGCAGCGATCGCGCCCGTGCCTCCCGACCAGATGCCGGTGAGTCGACCGAGGTAATCCACCAAGGGTGAGCCTGGGACACCCTGCGCTACGGTCTCGCTCAGCCGGAGTGCGCCGAGCGGACGCTGGGTCCATTCGTCCACGGCGGCACGGGTGTCGGAGGGGGTGCGGCACTGTGCGAGCCCCACGCCCCAGACGGACTGGCCGTCGACGATCTGCGATGATACTGGGATCGAATCGGTGCGGGCCGTCGGCAGGTAGATGACGGCGAGGTTGCTCGTCGCATCGTACGCGGCGACGCGCAGGTCACCGGCCACGGCAGCGCCACCGATCGACGCGGTGAGGTTGTCGGCGCCGCGAATGGCGGCGTAGCTCGTGAGCACCAGGCGGCCGCTCGTCACCGCGCCGGCGGCGCAGGACGGTGCCGGTGTGCCGAAGCGGGCGACCGAGAGCGCCGCTGTGCTGCGATACACACTCTGCCGCGCCGCGTCGGTGATGGTGCCGGAGACGACGGCCGACGAGGTGAGCTGGAACGAGAGCGTCAGCGTGACGCCCGGCAGGACTTCGCGTGAGATGCGCGCGGGGAGGAATCCCGACGCGGAGACCTGGATCTCGAAGGTGCCCGGTGCGAGCGTGAGTCCGGGTCCGGCGATCAGCTGGCCGATGTCCGTGCCCGCCTCACTGAGCACTCGCACGGAGATCGGCACCGACATCGGTGAGGGATCGAGCCGCACCAGTCCCTGCGTTGCCGTGCTGCCGCGTGCCGGCCACTGCCAGACCGTGCGCGTGATGTCGTCCGACGACGTGCGCGTGCCGACCTTGGTGCGGGCCTCGCGCAGGATGCCGACGACGCCGGCGAGGAAGTTCACCGTGTCGATCCGCATCTGCGGATTCACCCGCATGCCCCAGCGCGCCCAGGTGCGCGCGTCGGTCTCGCTGCCGTTCTCGAAGAGGACCTGACTCAGCAGGTGCAAGCTGCGCACCCAGCTCGAGTCGGGTGCGCCGAAGGCAGGGTCGAGTGCTGCGCGCGCGAGGTCGAGTGCGCGCGTGGTCTCGAAGTTGTCATATGCTGCGGTGGCCTGCTGCAGCAGCACGGCTCTGGAGCCCTGTGCCAGCGCCGGGGCGCTCGCCGTGAGCAAGAGTGCGAGGATGAGGACGAGTCGACGCATCAGGGGCGGGGTTCGAGGGTGAGCCGCAGCGGAGTGGTGACGCCCGCCTTGATCTCGACAGGCAGGTTCAGCGTAGTGAAGCCTTCCTTTCGTACGCGCACCATGTGCGTGCCTTCTGAGAGTTGCGTCTGGTATCGTGCCCTCTCACCGAAGTCCCTGCCGTCGATCTCGACTATTCCTGGGGCCGACAGGATCAGTTGCAGGGTGCCGGTCTGCACCGACGGCGCAGGCGGAGTCGCCGCCGGAGCCGCCGTGACCGGCGCCGGCGAAGGAACTGCCGCCGGCTCCTGCCGCGGCGGTGTGTTCAAAGGCGAGCTAGTCGGTGCGTTGTTCGACGCGGTGGACGGCGCGGGGGACGCCGGTCTCGGACGCGACCCCGAAGTGCCAGGCGTGTTCGTGGGCACCTTGGACCTGCTCTCGAGCGCCTTCGTGCTCGGCTCGGACACCACGACCGGCGGCGCAGCGGCCAGAGCCGCCGCCGCTGCAAGTGCGGTGGAGTCAGACGTCGCGCTCACCGGTGCCGGCGGCGTGGCGGCGAGAGTCGATTGCGCACTGTTCTCCGACGTCGACGTGGCTGGCGTCGAGTTGCTCATCTGCCAAGCCGCGATCCCGCCGCCAGCGACGACCACCAGCGCGATCATCGCAAAGAGTCCTGCCTTCGACTTGGCAGCGGGCGCCGGCGCGGCCGCCGTTCTCGCCCGCGAGGTGCCCGGACTCGACGACGCAACGACCGTCTTGTCGTTGTTCCCCGTCGCCTGCTTGGCCGCGACCGTGCGCCCCTTGCCGGTGCTCAGTACGGGCGTGAGCGACGGCTTGGTCGCCGGCGCACGCCCCTTCCGCACTTCGGAGGAGTCCATCACGACCGTCGCGCCACTGGGACGCGTGATCACCTTCGGGACGAACGCAGGGTCCTTCATCGACTGGACGAAGTCGTGCACGCTCGCGAAGCGCTCGTCGCCCTTCTTGGACAGAGCGCGTGCGACCGCGTCCGACACGTGCTGCGGGATCTCCGTCATATCCTCGTGCAGCAGCGGCGCCTCGAACATGCAGTGCTTGTGCAGGATGTCGATCGCCGAGTCGCCGTCGAATGGCACATGGCCGGCGAGCATGCGGTACGCCATGACTGCGACCGAGTACTGGTCCGATGCGCCACTGACCGTCTTGCCCATGCCCTGTTCGGGACTCATGAAGTAGGGCGTGCCGATCACCGAGTCGGTCGCGGTGAGCTTTCCCTCGGTGAGCGCCTTGGCGATGCCGAAGTCGGTGACGATCACCCGATTCCGGTTGTCGAGCATGATGTTCGCCGGCTTGATGTCGCGATGGATGACGTGGTGCTCATGCGCATAGTCGAGCCCATCCGCGACCTGCTCGAGGATCTCGATCGTCTCGTCCAGTGAGAACGAGCCCTGTTCGCGCAAAAGGTCCTCGAGCGACTTGCCCTCGAGGTACTTCATCGCGTACCAGAAGATCTTGCCGCTCGACCCGATACGGTAGATCGGGATGATGTTCGGATGGTCGAGCGCGGCGGCGGTCTTCGCTTCGCGCTTGAACCGCTCCACACCATGCCCGAACGTCAGCTCGGGCGGGAGGACCTTGAGCGCGACCTTTCGCGACAACTGGGTCTCGGTCGCGAGGTACACCACCGCCATGCCGCCGCGGCCGAGCATGCGGCCCACGACGTACGTGTCCTTCGTGTCCTCACGGAGGAGCGTCTCCATGTGGAGGAACGAGGACTGGTCCAGCGACGCCGTCGCGGCCGCTTGCCCCTCAGCGTCCGACACGAGGGACCCGCAGCTATGGCAAAATCGAGCTTCGTCCGCCACTGGCGAGCTGCAGTGCGCGCAGATCATTCCGATCCCGACCCTCTAAGGTTGTAAGGCATCTTCATGCGAATATCTGACTTCGGGCCCATCTTGGCAATGGGGAAGGTCGCCGAGTCCCACCTCTATAGCAGAAGAATCTGTGAGAGAATCATGCCAGCTTCCTGGGGGCGTCCTCGTTGCCTCCGTCCGGCGCGCAGCCCCGAAACGGCTCCAGATCACACGAAATCACCCTCCGTCGTGCGGACGGACTGTGTGAGGTGATGCGTCCCCGCCGCACCGGTGCGGCTGACTCGACTCGCACTGCTTGCGCCGCCCACGCGCATAGGATTGGTTCACGCCACTCCGACCCTTCCTCGAACCGCACTCCGTCTTGACACGCCCAGCCCTCGCCCCCGGAGTTGAACGGATCGATCTCGCGCCCGGGTTCTCCGTCGCGCGTGTGGTGACCGGACTCTGGCAGATGGCGGACCAGGAGCGCGACGGTCGCGCCTTCGATCCCGCCGCGGCCGCCGCAGCCATGCGACCCTACGCAGGAGCGGGGTTCACCACGTTCGACATGGCGGATCACTATGGATCCGCCGAGGAAGTGGTCGGGCGGTTCCGCGCCACCGTCGGCGCGCCGTGCGTCGAGTTGCTCACCAAGTGGGTCCCGTCGCCGGGACCGATCACACGCCAGGACGTCCGCACGGCGGTGGATCGCGCTCGCACGCGCATGCAGTCGGATCGGATCGACCTGCTGCAGTTCCACGCGTGGAGCTACGCCGATCCCTCGTGGATCGACGCGCTGATCTGGCTCGACGAGTTGCGGCAGGAAGGGCTGATCGCGCACCTCGGGCTCACCAACACCGACACCGCGCACCTGCGGCTCGCGGTGGAGAGCGGCATTCCGATCGTGAGCAATCAGATCTGCTATTCGCTGCTCGATCGTCGCGCCGCCGGCGCGATGTCGACGTACTGCGCCGCGAAGGGCATCGGCATCCTCGCGTTCGGTACGCTCGCCGGCGGATTCCTCACTGACCGCTGGCTGGGCAAGCCAGAGCCCGACTGGGAGAAGCTCGAGACCTGGTCACAGATGAAGTACGGACGCTTCGTGCGCGCGGCGGGTGGATGGGCCGCGCTGCAACAGCTGCTCCGCGCGATGAAGCTCGTCGCCGACAAGCACGCCTGCTCGGTGGCGAACGTCGCCTGCCGCGCGGTACTCGACGCGCCCGCCGTCGCCGGCGTGATCGTCGGTGCGCGGCTCGGTGAACGTGCACACCTCGACGACAACGCGCGCCTGGCCGCACTGCGGTTCGACGCCGAGGATCGTGCGCGCCTCGCCGACGCGACTGACGCGCTCACGCCGATCCCCGGCGACTGCGGCGACGAGTATCGCAAGCCGCCGTTCCTCACGGCGAGCGGCGACCTGAGCCATCACGTCGCGAGCTTCCCCGCGCCGTACGCCGTGCGCGAGGCTCTGGACGGGAGCACGCGTGTGCTCAGCGGCACCAGCTGGGAATCGCTCTACGGCTACTCGCGCGCCGTGCGCACGGGCGACCGCATCCTCGTGTCCGGGACCACCGCGTCACACGGTGACCGGCCCATGGGCGGACGCGATTCGGCGGCGCAGGCGCACCATGCGATCGACAAGATCGAAGGGGCGATCCGTTCGCTCGGCGGTCGGCTGGAGGACGTCGTCAGGACGCGCATCTACGTGCCCGCTGCCGGCGACTGGGAAGCGGTCGCCCGAGCCCACGGCGAACGGTTCGCCGACATCAAGCCGGCGAACACGCTCGTACGGGCCGAACTCGTGGGTGACGCGTATCTGGTGGAGATCGAAGCCGAAGCGGTCGTGCGCTCAGCGATCAATAGCCGCTGACATTCAGTCGCCCGCCGGTCACGGTCTTGCCCGTGAGCGAAGCGGTCGGGGTGGCACTGCTCATGATCGCACTCTTGATCTGTGCGGCGGACGATCCCGGATGGTACGCCGCATAGAGCGCCGCGGCTCCACTCACGTGCGGCGTCGCCATCGACGTGCCGCTGTAACTGGCGTAGCTCGCGACGATCTTGCCCTTCGAACTCGCGGGTACCGTGGACCAGATGCCACTGCCCGGCGCGCCGATGTCGACCGTGGTCGCGCCGTAGTTCGAGAACGAGCTGATCGCACCGGTGCTGGTGATCGATGCGACGGTCAGCACATTCGCGCTCGCGTACTCGGCCGGGTAGCAGGCCGTGCTCGTGTCGCAGTCGTAGGTGCTGTTGCCCGCCGCGGCGATGAAGAGGATCCCGGCCGTGTTGGCGCGCGAGATCGCATCGGCCAGCGCCTGCGAGAAGCCACCGCCGCCCCACGAGTTGCTCGTCGCCACGAGGTTGATGCCGTGCCGAGTCTTGAGGTCGGTGTAGTAGTCGACCGCCTTGACCGCGTTGGCGGTGGTGCCGCCGTTGCGGCCGAGGAACTTGGCGTTGAGGAGCTTCACACTCCAGCACACACCAGCGACCCCGACGCCGTTGCCGCCGACGCCACCGATCGTGCCGGCGACGTGCGTCCCATGGTCGTCACCCGCGCCGTCGAAGACCGAACTGTTGTTGCCGTCGAAGTCCCAGCCGTAGACGTCATCGACGTATCCGTTGCCGTCGTCATCGACGCCGTTGCCGGCGACCTCGCCGGGGTTGGTGCCGGCGTTCGCAGCGAGGTCCGGGTGCGTGTACATGTAGCCTTCGTCGATGATCCCGACGTAGACGCTGCCGCAGTCGGTCTTCCCCGCTGCCCAGGCGACCGATGCGCCGCTGCCGTACTGGTTCGCCGGCGAGCCCGAGCTCCCGTACATGCCCCAGAGCGAGCCGTTGGTGAAGTAGGTGTCGTTGGAGGTCGCGTCGTTCGTGTAGATCCAGTTCGGTTCCGCGTACTCCACGGCGGGGTCGGAGGCGAGCGCCGCGATCGCCGCATTCACCGACATGGGCGTGCGCACCACGGTGATGCCCTCCGCGTCTCCGTCGGCGCGCATCCGTGCCGTGACGATCCGCTCCGCGGCCTTACCGTTCGCGCGGCCGAGCGCACGGCCACGTCCGGCGGGGGTGACATCGTCGCGGAACTTCACGATCACTTCGCCGGCGACGAACCGTCCCCCTCCTTGCAGTGCACTCGCGGCGTCCGTCACGAGTTGCGTGTCGGTTGCCGGCGCGAGGATCGACTCGTCGGGCGAGCACGCCGTGATGGCCGCGATGGTGGCGAGGAGCAGGCCGCTACGGACCGTGGGGAACTTCGCCGAGGAACGGTGGGTCATTCGGTGGTCCCTGTCAGGAAGGTGGATGGGAACGACTGCGACAGTCTCTTACTCGACCTGCTCGCCGTCAAGAGCGCCGCGCCTCAGGGACGCGGCGGGGACGCCGGGCTAGCCGCACTGCGCACGAGCGCTTGGTACACGAGCGTCGGGAACTTCCTCGGGAGGTCGGCCGAGCTCGGGAGGTTCTGCAGCATGAGCACCATCACGAGCCTCTCCTTCGGGTCGACCTGATACGCGGTGGCATAGGCTCCGCCCCATGAGAACGTCCCGACCGAGTTGAAGCCGTTGGCGCCGAGCCGATCGGTGGTCGCGAAGCCGAGCCCGAAGCCGTTGCCCTCGGCAGAGTAGCGGGTCCCGACCTGATTGGTGGTCATGAGGTCGACGCTCCTCGGCGAGAGGATGCGCGCGCCGCCGACGGTGTTGCCGAGCGTGCTGCTGAGCCGCAGTGCGTCAAGGAAGCGCGCATAGTCGCGCGCGGTCGAGGTCAGTCCCGCACCTCCCGCGAAGCTGCGACGCGGTCCGTCCACGTAGTGACCTTGGCCTCGCTGACCGGTGTCGGCGCGCACCGCATGGCCGGTGGAATCGCTGCGATACACCACCGCGAGTCGGGAGGCCTTCTCGGTAGGCACGAAGAAGTCCGTGTCAGTCATGCCGATCGGGCCGGTGATGCGTGTCGCAATGAACTTGTCGAGTGGCAGGCCGCTCGCACGCTCCACGACGCAGCCGAGGATGTCGGTGTTGTAGCCGTAGACGAACGCCTCGCCAGGCTGTGCGACGAAGGGCAGGGTACCGAGCCGGTCCATGGTCGTGCAGATCGGTTCATCCTTGTCGGCGGTGTACCAGCCGAAACCAGCGGCGGGTCCGAGGCCGGCCGCGCGATAGCGCGTGGCGACCGATGCGTCGGTGCCGTACGAGATGCCCGCGGTGTGCGTGAGCAGGTCGAAGATCGTGATCCGTCGCCGCGCCGGTGTGAGCGTACGGCCGGTGTCGGCGCGTGAGGCGACGGTGGTGCTCGCAAAACTCGGCAACCATCGCGAGACGGGATCAGTGAGCGCGATCCGTCCCTCCTCGACGAGCATCATGATCGCGGTGCTCGTGATCGCCTTGGACTGCGACGCGATACGGAAGATCGCGTCGGTCCGCATCGGTTGCCGTGCCTCGCGATCGCGCCAGCCGACGGCCTTCTCGTACACGACGACGCCGTCGCGCATGACGAGGGCGACGGCACCGGCGATCCACTGCGAGTCGACGCTCTGCTGCAGGTACGCGTCGAGCCGTGCGAGACGCGACGGGTCGAATCCGGCGCGCGTGGCGCGTTCGGTGATCGGGGTGCTCTGCGCGCCGAGCGGGGCGGCGGCGAGGATGAGTAGGAGTGCGAGTGTTCTCATGCGAGATAAGCTCGGGGTGGAATCGCGCGGCGTCCAGTGCGCCGCGGGCACTCTTACTTCGTGGCGCGGTCCGCGATAGGTTCTCGGCGTTACTCCCCACCTGAGGCTTCGATGCGAATCGTCTCCCGTAGCACAGTCGCCGCGATCATCGCGATCGCGGTCGCGTTCCCCGCCGCGCGCTCGCTCGCCGCGCAGTCCCCTGCCGCGCAGTCCGCGACCGCGCGCCCTGCCGCCGACCAATGGAAGTCGCTCCACTGGCGCAACATCGGCCCCGAGGGCAATCGCTTCGCCGCGGCGGTGGGTGTGGTCGGTGATCCGCTCACCTATTTCGTGGGCTCGGCGTCAGGCGGTGTATGGAAGACCACCGACGGCGGCGTGAACTGGAAGCCGACGTTCGACGCGCAGCCCGTGCAGTCGATCGGTTCGCTCGCGGTGGCGCGCTCCGACCGGAACATCGTGTGGGCAGGGACCGGCGAAGCGCATATCCGCTCGCACGTCTCCGTGGGACAGGGCGTCTACCGGAGCACCGACGGCGGCGAGACCTGGGAACTCAAGGGACTGGAGAAGACCGCGCGGATCGCGCGGATCGTGATCCACCCCACGAATCCCGACGTGGTGATGGCCTGCGCGCTGGGGCACTCGTACGGTCCGCAGCAGGAGCGCGGAGTGTTCCGTACGACCGACGGCGGCACCACCTGGACGCGCGTGCTGTTCGTGGACGAGAACACCGGCTGCTCCGACCTCGCGATGGATCCGTCCAACTCGCGCGTGCTCTTCGCGGGGATGTGGCAGTTCGAGATCCATACCTGGGGTCGCACTAGTGGCGGACCGGGGAGCGGGCTCTTCACCTCGCGCGACGGGGGCGTCACGTGGACGCGGCTCCGCGGCAACGGGCTGCCGACCAAGCCGGTCGGCAAGGTGGTGGTCGCGATCTCGGCCTCCAACTCGCAGCGCGTCTATGCGATGATCGAGACCGGTGACGGTGTGCCGAACAACGGGGTGGAGACCGAGAGCGGTCAGCTCTGGCGCTCCGATGACGGCGGCAAGCAGTGGTTGCTGGTGAGTCGCGACCGCAATGCGATGGGCCGCGCCCACTACTACTCACGAGTGGCCGTCGCGACCGACGACGAGGACGAGCTCTATTTCCTCACGGCGAGCTACAGCAAGTCGATCGACGGTGGTCGGACGATCGTCGTCCAGCAGCGCGCGTCGGCGCCGGGCGGCGACCACCATGACATCTGGATCGACCCGACCAACGCCGACCGACAGATCGTCGCGCACGACCAGGGCCTCTCGATCACGCAGAACCGCGGCCGCACCTGGTTCCGCCAGCGTCTGAGCAACGCGCAGATCTATCACGTCACCGTCGACAACAACATCCCCTACAACGTGCTCGGCAACAAACAGGACGAGCCGACGTACCGCGGCCCGAGCAACTCGCGGCTCGGCGGCCGAGGGATCCTTCGTGGGATGTGGCATGCGGTGGGCGGAGGCGAGAGCGGGTGGGCGACCCCCGATCCTGTCGACCCGAACATCATCTGGTCGAGCGCGTCCGGTTCGGGCATGGTGGGTGGGATCGTCGTGCGCTACGAAGAGGACCGCCGGATGTTCCGCAGCGTGGAAGTCTGGCCACAGCAGAGCAACGGACCGGCCGAGGGCGTGAAGTACCGCTTCGTCTGGGACGCGCCGCTGCTGATCTCGCCTCATGACCACAACACCGTCTACACCGGGAGCCAGCACGTGCACCGCACGCGCGACGGTGGACAGAGCTGGCAGGTGATCAGCCCCGACCTCACGCTCAACGATCGTTCAAAGATGGGGAGCTCGGGCGGACTCACCGCCGACAACATCGGCGTGGAGTACGCGGGTGTCGTGTATGGGATCGCCGAGTCGCCGCTGGTGAAGGGGATGATCTGGGTCGGCACGAACGACGGCCTCGTGCAGCTCACGCGCGACGACGGCAAGACGTGGACGAACCTCACGGCCAACCTGCCGAACCTGCCGGTGTGGGGCTCGGTGCGGAGCATCGCCGCGTCCAAGTACGATGCGGCGACCGCGTACCTCACAGTTGATTTTCACCAGGTGAACGGTCGCGACCCGTTCGTCTATCGCACCAACGACTACGGCAAGACATGGAAGTCGATCACCAGCGGGTTGCCGCGCAACAACCTCAGTTATGCGAAGGTGATCATCGAGGACCCCAAGCGCCGCGGGATGCTCTACCTGGGACTCGAGAACGGCATCTATCTCTCGTACGACGCGGGCGACAACTGGCTCCCGTTGCAGAATGATCTGCCGGCGGCGCCGGTCTCGGGCATCCAGGTGCAGGAGCACTTCAACGATCTGGTGATCAGCACCTATGGCCGCGGCTTCTGGATCATGGACGACATCGGGCCGCTGCAGCAGATGACGCCCGAGGTGATGAACAGCGCGGCGCATCTGTTCGACCTGCGGGCGGCCTATCGGTTCCGGAACATCACGGCGCCGTCGAGCACCTATGACGATCCGACCACGGGCGAGGACCCGCGCTACGGAGCGTCGATCAACTACTGGCTCAAGGCACCGGCGGCGCAGGCGCCGCGGATCACCATCGCCGATGCCCAGGGAAAGATCGTGCGGACACTGACCGGTGCGAACACCGCGGGCATCAACCGTGTGCAGTGGGACCTGCGTGACGAGCCGAGCATGGCGGTGCGTCTGCGTACGAGTCCGTTGTATGCGTCGTACATCACCGTGGGACCGGAAGGGCGCGAGGCCCCGGGGACGTCGCAGGTGTCGGTGCTCATGCCTCCGGGGATGTACACGGTGAGGTTCAGCGCGGGCGGCGCTGAGCAGACGCGGCAACTCGAGGTGCGCAAGGACCCCAATAGCGGCGGCACCGAGGGCGACATCGTCGAACAGACACGCGTGGCGAGCGCGATCCGCGACGACCTGAACCGTGCAGCGGCCGCCGTGCATCGTATGGAAGCGGTGCGCGTGCAGCTCGGCGCACTCGCCGGCTCCGTCACCGACGCCGAGGTGACGCGCGCGGTCGCCGCGCTCTCGGAGAAGTTGCTCGCGCTCGAGATGGAACTGGTGGACCTGCGACAGACGGGGACGGGGCAGGATGGCGTGCGGTTCGGCAGTCGACTGATCTCAAAGCTCGGTTACTTGGCGAACGGGCTGACCAACAGCGACTTCCGCGCGACCGACCAGCAGGTGGAGGTGCAGGGGATCCTCAACGTGCAGCTCAAGCAGCATCTGACCGCGCTGGAGTCTCTGCTGGGAAGCGACTTGAACGCGTTGAACTCGCTGCTGCGGCAGAAGAACGTACCGAACGTGGTGGGCGGGCCAGCGATCGTGCCCTGACGGCGGCGTTCGTGGTGGGTCGGGCGGGGGGGGGGGGGGGGGCCCCCCCCCCCGGGCCGTAAAAATTAAAAAAGAAAATAAATAAGAACAACACAACAACCTGCAAAGTGCGGGCATGGGCGCCCCCCACCCC
>JANOWT010000333.1:0-29809 GCA_031418115.1 Gemmatimonadota bacterium | reverse complement strand
CCCTTCAGTCCGCCCGAGACCTGATCCACCTTCCAGCCGCGCGTGCTCGCGGTGTCGACACCGACGATGCGGTCGCCTTCGCGGATGCCGGCTTCTTCGGCGGGCGTGTTGGGATAGACCTTGGAGATCATGATCGAGCCCTGCTGATCCTCGATCAGCATGCCGATGCCGCCGTAGAACCCGCCGGTGCCCTGATTGAACGCCTCGAGGTCCTTGGGCGTGTAGAGCTCGGAGTAGGGATCCTTGAGTTCGGCCACGAGGCCCCGCGCCGCACGCTCGTAGAGCGGGCCGACACCGATCGAGTCGACGAAGCGGTCGGTGACGATCGACATCACCTGATCGAAGAGCTTGGCGCCGTTGGCCGAGGCGCGTTCCTGCACGACGAAGGCACCGGCGGCCACGGGGATGGCGACCAGGGCAGCGATAGCGAGTGTGCGGGACCGGAGCATGCGGGACGACCTCGGTTGGGGCTCTTGGGGAACGTAAGGGAGCTATACCCCGGAGACCAGCCGTCGGAGCGTCAGTGTCGGGGCGTCAGCCCTGATATTCGGCGGTCCAGGCTCGGCCGTCCTGCACGAAGTCGGCGCGGCGCACGATGCCGGCGGTGACGAGCATCTCGTGCGCCGGCTGCAGCACGCGCTGGAGGTGCGACGGGTAGCGCTGGCTGAGCGGCAGGATCTCAGCGAGCCGCTCGAGGGGGAGGCGCACGAGCTCCTTGGAGTCGCCTCGGAGCGCGGCGAGGAGGCGGTAGATCCGCCTCGCGACAGGGGAGGAGAGCTGAAAGTAGGTGGGTGCGACGAGCGCAGAGGTGTGCCCGGCGGCGATGTTCGCGCGCAGTGGAGCGGCGAGGACGACGCGTGCGTCACCGGGCTCGTTGGAGGCCAGCGAGGGAAAGAGCGCGAGTTGTTCGCGGTCGGTGTAGCGCCGCCGGTCGATCGCGACCGCGGAGAGCAGAGTGAATCGCGCCGACCCCAGCTTGTTGGTGCGAGCGTCGAGCCACGCGCCCTCGCTCTCGAGGACGGTGCGCTCGAGTCGCCCCAACGCGCCGCGTAGTTGTTCGTAGGTGCGTCCGTCGACGCGCCGTCCCATGGATCGCAAAAATGCGTGGAGCGTGAACGTGAGCGCGCCGTCGGCCGGTCGCTCGGCCTCGTCGAAGCGGCGCATGAGCTCGAGGTAGACGTCCTGGTCGAACGTCCCCGGGAGGCGTTCGCCGGGTGACGGGAGGACGCGCCAGCGGCCACCGGTGTCGGTGGTGAAGGCGACGACGGTGTCTTCCGAACTATCGGAGAGCCGGAAGAGTGGCAGTGCCTCGAGCGCACGATCGAGCAGGACGGTGCGCGACGGGGGCCGCCGGCGAGTGGCAGGGGACATCGAGCACTAATGTCGGTCCGCTCGTGAAACCGGGCAAGTGGTACGTCAACGCAGGTCTTCTCGCCCGAGTGCCGCTCGCACCGCCTCGCGGATCGCGATGAGGGCCGAATCACGGGCTGCCACACTGTCTTCGCGCACATGCAACTCAATGCCCTCGGCGACGGTCAGGCGACGCCAGATGGCGGGGGCATCGTCGTCGTGCCGCACCTGCAGATCGGCACCGCTGCCGAGCGCGGGGGCGAGTGCCGTGGCGACACGCTTCTCGAGTTGGTCGCCATGGAGTTCGGCGAGTTCACCCTTGATGACGTCGAGCGTCTGCCCTTCGCGTTGCCGGATCTTGATCGCGAGCAACTGGAGCAGATGCCGATAGTGGTACGTAGCGGCCGTGCCCTTGCCCTCGGGGTGATCGAGGAGCCCGTTGGCCACATAGAACCGAATGGCGCGTGCGCTCGGCGTGGCGCGGGCCGAGGAGTTGGTGGGTCGCATGCCGGCGGCGTCGACGAGCGCGGTCGCGTGCGAGGCGAGTCCGCGCGCGTTCCAAGGTGCGTGCCGCGAGTGAGCGCGGAGAAGGGCGACGGGAGAGTCCGACATCGTGCGGAAACATTAGCGCGCGCGCGGGGCGGTGGATAGGCGAGTCGCGCCGGTACGCGAACGCGAAGGCCCGGCAACGCACTTGCGTTGCCGGGCCGAGTGTTGCAGACCACGTTGAGCGTACGGAGCCGCGCTACTTCTTGCCGGCGGGCTTCTTGGCGCTTTTCTTGGCGGGGGCCTTCTTCGCGACTGGCTTCGCGGGCTTCTTGACTGGCTTTTTCGCGGCCTTCGCGACGGGCTTCTTCGCTGCGGGCTTCTTGGCTGCGGGCTTCTTCGAGATCGGCTTCTTGGTGGCAGGCTTCTTCGCCACCGCGGCCTTTGCGGCCGGCTTGACCGGCACCGCTTTCACGGGCGCGCTCTTCGCGGGCGCGCTCTTCGCGGGCGGAACCGCCTTCGACGGAACGACTGCTTTGGCAGGAGCGACGGGCTTTGCCGGCGCCGCTGCCTTGGCGAGCGCCGCTGCCTTAACAGGAGCGACTGGCTTAAGAGGAGCCACTGGCTTGGCCGCTGCCGGAATCTCCGACTCGGCCGTCTCAAAGATGCTAGGCACGCGCGGCTTCTCCGCGGGCTTCCGCCCACGCCTGCGAATCACGGGCTCAAAGGGATCTTCTTCATCCTCGTCGTCGGTGACCGGGGCGGCGGGCGCGACGCCCCCCTCCTCCTCATCGTCGTCGGACTCGTCGGTCGAATCCCAGAGGGAATCCGACTGATCCTTGTTCGTGGTCCAGCCGCCGTCCTCGTCCTCATCCCCGTCGTAGGAGGCGCTCCCACCGCCTCCGCCGCCGCCGTAGCCAGCCTCTTCCGAATCGTCGTCGCGATCCGAGAAGAGACGATCGCACATCTCCTCGTCAAGCGGCATGATGGTCTCCGTTCATAGTGAAACGCCGTACGCTCAGGACGCTGAATACACTAGGTGACCCCATCTAGTCAAGCTGGGTTCCGGGCGCGCACGTTCGCGAGCGCCGGAACCTCGGCTGTCGGCGCCTCAACAGAACCCGCTGCGGGGCCGCGGCGGCCGGTCGCCCACTCTGCCAGGTCGTCGAGCAACGTGTAGACGGCCGGCACCACGAACAGCGTCAACAGAGTCGAGGTAATGAGGCCGCCGATGACCGCATGGGCCATGGGTGAGCGCTGTTCCGCTCCCTCGCCGATCGCCATGGCGAGCGGGATCATGCCGAAGATCATCGCGACCGTGGTCATGATGATCGGACGCAGTCGGATCCGGCCGGCCTCGAGGATCGCGGTGAGGCGATCCTTGCCCTCTCCGCGCGCCTGATTCACGAAATCGATCAGCAGAATGCCGTTCTTCGTCACGAGGCCCATGAGCATGATGATGCCGATCATCGACATGACGTTGAGCGTGCCGCCGGTGATGAGCAGCGCGAGCGCAACGCCAAGGAGCGAGAGCGGCAGCGAGAGCATGATCGCCAGCGGCTGGAGGAACGAGCCGAAGAGCGAGGCAAGGATCAGATAGATGAAGACGATCGCGAGGAGGATCGCCTCGAGGACGTAGCCCTTGGTCTCGTTGAGGTTCTGCACGTCGCCACCGAAGACGGTCCGGTAACCGGCCGGGAGCACGACCGCGCTCAGCGCGGCCTCGGTGGCGGCAGCGACGTCACCGACCGCGGCGCCGGGCAGTACGCCGGACGAGACGGAGATCTGACGCTCGAGCTGGCGTCGCTCGATCTGCTGCGGTCCGACGCCGGCGCGCACGTCGGCGACCTGCGAGAGCGGGATCGCAGCGGGAAGGCCGGTGAGGCGGTCGATCGCGCTGCCGGTGACAGGGATGTTGGAGACATCCTCGGCAGAGGTGCGCAACGATTCCGGATACACGACGCGCACGTCGTGCGTGTAGCCCTGCTCGTCCTGCCAGAGCGTGGCGCGCGAGCCACTGAAGAGGGGCTGCAGCGTTGCGGCGATGGAGCCGACACCGAGGCCCGCCGCCCAGGCCTGCTGGCGGTCGACCCGCACGTCGAGCTGTGGGATGTCGCCCTGATCGCTCGACGTGGGTTCACCCATGCCGGGCACATTGCGCACGACCTCGAGCACCTGACCGGCGATGAGCTTGAGTCGCGCCGGCTCCGGGCCCTGCACCTTGACGTCGATCGGCTGGCGGTAGCCGCCGAAGATCGACCGGGTGCCGTCGATGCTGGCGCGCGCACCGCTCACCAGGCGGAGCTTGGGTCGGAGGTCGTTCTGGATCTCGGCCATCGACCGATCGCGATCGTGTTGCGGCTTGAGGCGCACGAACAACTGTCCGCCGGTACCGGAGCCACGTCCGCCGCCACCACCCACCGTGAGATACGTGAACTCGACCTCAGGAACACGCTTGACGATCGAGTCGAGCGCCTGGCCCTTGCCGACGACGAAGTCGACGCGCGAACCCGGCGTGACGCGGTACGAGACGTTGAACTCACCGGCGTCGTAGTCGGGCATGAAGGTGAAGCCGAGGCTGCCGGCGATGAGAAAGGCGACGACAACCGAGCCAACGGCACCGCCGAGCACGAGCCAGCGGTGCTGGATCGCGCGGGCGAGCAGCGGCGGATACTTGTCGGACAGGCGCTCGAACCAGCCGTCGAAGGCGAGCGCGATACGCCGCACCGGGCCGGCCTTCTTCCACGCCTCTTCGCCATGCGACTCGGCATCGGGGTCGTGCCAGATGCTCGAGAGCATGGGGTCGAGCGTGAACGAGACGAAGAGCGAGACCGCGACGGCGAACGCGACCGTGACGCCGAACTGGAAGAAGATCTTGCCGATCATGCCGCCCATGAAGGCGACAGGGATGAACACGGCGATCACCGCGAGCGTCGTGGCGAAGACGGCGAGGCCGATCTCGTCGGTGCCCTCCTTCGCCGCGAGATAGTGATCCTTCCCCATCGCGACGTGCCGCACGATGTTCTCGCGCACCACGATCGCGTCGTCGATCAGGAGGCCGATCGAGAGCGAGAGCGCGAGGAGCGTCATGGTGTTCAGCGTGAAACCGAACAACCACATGGCGAAGAAGCTCGAGATGATCGCCACCGGCAGCGTGAGTCCGGTGATGACGGTCGACCGCCACGAGTTCAAGAACAAATAGATGATCATGATCGTGAGGATCGCGCCGAGCACGAGCGTGAGCTCGACGTCGGCGAGGGCTTCACGGATCTTGCTGGAGTCGTCGCGGATGATGCGCAGCCCGATGTCGGCGGGGAGCTGCTTCTGCAGATCCTCGATCACCACGCGCACCTGATCGGCGACCTCGACGGTGTTGGCCCCGGTGATCTTGAGCACTTCGAGCGAGAGCGCGGGGTCCGCGCCCATGAGCGAGGCGCTGCGGCGTTCGGCGGTGCCGTCGATGACCTTGCCGACGTCGCGCACGCGGATCGGCGTGCCCTCGCGCACCAGCACGGTGACATCACCGAACGCGAGCGGATCGACGATGCGACCGGTGATCCGCACGAGCCGCTCGGTGTCGCCGCGCTGGATGCGACCGGCGGGGACCTCCTGATTCTCGCGCTGCAGGGCGGAGACGACCTGCGCCGGTGAGACGCCATACGCGCGCAGTGCCGTCGGGTCGAGCTCCACCCGGATCTCGCGCGCCGCTCCGCCCACCACATTCACGCCACCGACGCCGGGGATCGACTCGATACGCTTGCCAATGACCTCCTCGGCGAGGTCGGTGAGTTCACGCATGGGGCGCGTCTCGCTCTGCATGACGATGCTCATGATCGGCCGGTCGTTCGGGTCGAACCGGATGATCACGGGCTCCTCGATGTCGCGCGGGAGCTGGCGACGGATGCGCGCGACCTTGCCCTGCACCTCGGGCTGCATCTTCATCACGTCGACGCCGAGGTTGAACTGCAGGCGGACGGAGGACGAGCCCTCAGTGGAGGAGGAGGTGATCTCCTTGAGGCCCTCGGTGGTGTTGAGCGCCTCCTCGATGGGCTTGGAGACCTCGCGCTCGACGACCTCGGGCGACGCGCCGGGGTAGGCGGTCTGCGCGACGATCATCGGGTAGGTGACGTCGGGGTACTCGTCGACCGCGAGGCGGAAGAAGGAAACCCCACCGAACACCACGAGCGCGATCATCAGCATCGTGGCGAAGACGGGGCGCTTGATCGATACGTCGGAGAGGAACACGGGGATCCTGAGAGAGGGCGGTGCGCTTACGGTCGCGCGCGCGGGGTCTCGGTGCCGAGCATCTGCACCTTCATGCCCGCACCGAGCAGGCCGACGTTGCCGACGACGATCTCATCTCCGACGGCGAGTCCGTCGAGGACCTGCACCACGCCGCGAACCTCGTCGACGATCCCGAGCTTGATGTCGGCGCGAGCAAGGGTGCCGCCGGCAACCTTCCACACGAAGAGCGCGCCGCCGGCCGTCGCCGCCGTCTGCCGGATCGCCGCCTGCGGGATGACGATCTGGCCATCGAGCGACCGCTCGATGATCTGACCGGTGGCGAAGGTGTTGCCCTTGAGTGCGCCATTGCCGTTGGGGACCTGCACGAAGACCGTCACCGACTGCGACTGCAGGTCGATGGTCGGGCTCACACGCGCCACGCGTCCGACGATGTTGCGACCGTCGGCGACGAAGCGTACCTCTTGGCCGCGGGCGAGCGCCGAGGCGCGGCGCGCGGGGACGGCGGCGGTGAGCTCGAGGACATCGGTGCGAACGAGCGTGAAGAGTTCGGCGCCGCGGGAGACGCGCTCGCCGTTCTCGATGCTGCGCTTCTCCACGACGCCATTGACCGGCGAACTGATGCGCGTGTCGCGCACGACGGAGTTGGCAGCCTTCACGCGCGACTCGGCAGCGGCGAGCCGCGCCGACGAGGCGAGGGCCGATTGTTCGGCGCCGCGCATGTCGCGCTCGGCGACCGCGCCCGCTTTGAAGAGATCGCGCGTCTGCTCGAGGTTCCACTGCGCCGTGCCGGCGTCACTGCGCGCCGCGAGTTCGTCGGCTTCGGCCGAGCGCAGCGCGGCCTCCTGTTCCGAGCGTTCGAGTTCGGCGAGCACCGTGCCGACGCGAACGACGTCGCCCTCGCGCACGTTGAGCGCGACGAGATCACCCTCGAGCCGGGCGCGGATGCTGACGGTCTCGATCGGGCGAAGGTTGCCGCTGATGGAGATGCCCGACTCGATGAGGCCGGGCGCGACCTTGTGCACGTCGGCGCCGGAGAGCACCACGGAGCCGCCGCTGCGCGCACCGCCGGCGCCTGGTCCACCAGCGCCAGTCGGTGCGCCGATGCCAGGTGCGGCGCTCGCTGCGCCGCCCGCTGCGCCGGACTTGGCGGGGGTCGCGGCGTCGGCAGGCGCTGTCTTGTCTCCGCCGCAGGCGGCGAGGGCGAGCGAGGCGAGCACGAGGAGGGAGCGAGGCGTGATGGGAATGATCATCGAGGAGTCCTGACGGTGACGGTGCTGCCGTCAGGGAGCGGGATCGGCACCGCGCGCACGCGCGCGAGCTCGGCCACCGCGAGGTAGAGGTCGAAGGTCGCGCGGGCCTCGGTGGATCGCGCGGTCAGGAGAGCGAGCTGCGCGTCGGAGACATCGAGTTGCGTGCCAACACCGCGTCCGAAGCGCAGGGTGGCGAGCTCGAACGCCTCCTCGGCCTCGCGCACATTACCGGCGCGCGCGGTGAAGGTGGCCTGCGCGCGCGCGAGTTCGGCGCGTGCGCGTTCGATGTCGATCGCGGCCTGTTCGCGCACTTGCCGTACCTGCAGGTCGGCGACGCGCGCGTTGGCTTGCGCGAGATCGATCGCCCCCTTGGCGCGAAATCCGTCGAAGAGCGGCCACTGCAACTGCACGTTGAAGCTGCGATCGGGGAACCAGCCGTTGTTCTGGCAGGGACGGGTGGCGGTGCCGGGATTTGGGCAGAGGCTCAGCGCACTCACGCCCATGCGGCCGGGAAGGCCGTTGAACGCCGGCAGTGCGAGATATCCGTAGGTGAAGCTCGCGTTGAGCGTCGGCAGGAGGTCGGCGCGCGCGACACGTATGGCTGCCTCACGCGCACTCGCGGTGAGTTCGGCAGCGCGCACATTGGGCCGCACGCCGGTGGTGCGGTCCGCAGCGGCCGCGGCGGCCAGTGCCTGCACCGCATCGCCGTCGAGTGCAGTGGAGAGCACGACGGGCTGCGCGAGCGGGATCTGCAACAAGCGCTTGAGCTCGAGCTCGGCGAGCACCCGATCGTTCTCGGCCTGCAGTGCGAGCGGTTCGAGATTGGCACGCTCGACGCGGGCGCGCAGCACGTCGTAGCGCGAGGCGCGACCGGAGCGTTCGAGCTGTTCCACCTGCGCGAGCCGCTCGTCGGCGATCACGAGATTGCGGCGCTGGATGTCGGCGAGGCGGGACTGGAGTGAAACGCCGAGGTAGATACGCTGCGCGTCCACGGCGAGGTCCGCGCGGGTCTCATCGCGGGTGGCGAGGGCGGCCCGCTCGCCACGTGCAGCGGCCTGATTAGCGCTCACGATCCGTCCGCCCTGAAAGAACGACTGCTGCAGGAGGAGGTTCGTGTTGTAGGTGTAGCTCTGGCCGAAGATGTTGCCCACGATGAGCGCACGCGCGTTCTCGACCTGCTGGCCGTATGTCGAGTTGAGCCGCAGTTGTGGAAGTCCGGCCGCGCGCGCCGAGGTGATCTGCGCATCGGCGACCTCGACCTGCGCCGAGGCGATGCGCGCCTCGTCGGAGGTGCGGAGCATGCGCTCGACCGCTTCGGCGAGTGTGAGTCGAAGCGTGTCCGGGGATTGGGCCTGCAGCACGGTGGCGGTGCCGGCCAGCAGGACGATCGAACGGAGGAGGGCGGTCATCAGACCACTAACGCAGGGAGGAGGTGTTCTGTTCATCGCGAGTCTCGCGGCCCCTGCCCGGGTCCACCGTTCTCCGTCCTTGTGGGGAGCGCTATTCCTCGACGGCCTCGAGGAACTGGAGCGTCTTGCGTCTGCTGACGACCGCCCGGAGCGCCTCGAATACGGCCGGATCCAGCTGGGTGCCGGCGCGCTCCGCCAGGAACTTGACTGCTTCGGCGGGTGAGAGCGGCTCGCGCCAGGCACGTCGCGACGTCAGGGCGTCGAAGGCATCGGCGGCGGCAAGCACGCGGCCGCCGAGCGAGATCGAGTTACCGGCGAGGCCGCGCGGATAGCCATTCCCGTCCCAATGTTCGTGATGGTCCTGAATCGCGGGGAGCAGATGCGCGATGGTCTTGAGCGGCTCGAGGATACCGATCGCGATGGGGACGTGCTCCCTGACATGCTCGAATTCCTCGGGCGTCAGAGTGCCGGGCTTGTTGAGCACCGACTCGCGGATGCCGATCTTGCCGACGTCCATGAGGCGCCCCGCGAGACGAAGGTTCTCGACCTCGTCGTCGGAGAGTCCGAGGTGCGACGCGGTCGAGGCCGCGAGTTCGGCGACGCGGTCGGAGTGGCCACGGAGGAACGAGTCTTTTGCCTCCTGAGCATTCACAAGGGCGCGCACGACGTCGACGATGACGTTGTTGAGGACCTGGCGCTCGTGGTTGAGCTCTTCGGTCTGTGCGGCGACCTCCTCGCGGATGAGGCGCTCGACCTTTCGCTGCTCGATCGCGAGCTCGCGTTTGTGGAGCACGCGCTCGACGGCGGCGGCGAGATCGCTGAGCTCGATGGGCTTCATGAGGTAGTCCATCGCGCCGTGCGCGAGCGCCTCCGTCGCAGTCGGAGCGTCATTGACGGCGGTGAGCATCATGATCGCGAGCTCGGCGTCGATCGCGAGCGCGGCAGGCACGAGTGCGAGGCCGGTCATGCCGGGCATCCGCACGTCGGCGAGCATGAGGACATGCCGCTCGCGCTCCAGTGAGTCGAGCGCGGCAGGGCCCGAGTCAGCGGTGGTGACTTCGTAGCCCTTGGAGCGCAGGAACTTCGCGATGGCCGAGCGGATGAGCTCCTCGTCGTCGACGAGGAGGATCCGTCGCACTTGGGGCTCGGTGACCGCTCGTACGGAGCGCGTGAGGCGGCCCGGCTGCGAGATGCGGCGTTCGTTCATGGGCGTTCGAGCCTCCATCGGCGGGCGCATGGCATGGGGCTAAGATATGCGCTCGCCGTCAGTCTGCCACCCGCGAGGGGGTGAGATGTCTGGTGGACGGGCGCTCAGGGTTCGCGGCACCTGCTCAGTGGACCGCGAATCTCGGCGAGGCGATGATCGACGCGACGCTCAGGAGCATGGGCCTCTGTCCGGTCGACATTGAGGGCCGAGGTCGGCGGGCGAAGGGGTCGCTGAGTTCGCTGCGACTGAGTATCGGCAGGGAGCGACCATTTGCCGCGAATCGTGCAGCGATTTCCGTGGCGTTCTTGTTGAAGACGATGCGACCAATTGCTTCAATTAACACGTATATGGCCTGTGACTGCCTCGTTGGTGTCGGTAAAGTGCTCCAAAAAAAAGCATACCAACGGATGTTGTGGTCGCGCGATCAGCTCAGCGCTCGCGACGACCATCAGGGACGAGGCGGAGCGCTAGGGTTACCCGCCTCGCGGACGGCGGCTGTGATGTCCGGGTCATGGTCCGTGTACTCGGCGAGCCCTTTGGCGCGCTCAGTGTCAACGACCTTCAGTAGATGCGAGGCAAAGCGACCCCGCGCGGCGGAGTCGAGCTGCATACCCGCTGCGCGCATCGCGAGGATGAGGCCGAGTAGATGGTCGGGCTGCTGGGCGAGGATCGTGTCGGCCTGAGCCCTCGCCATGACGCCGTCGCCGGAGACCATGCCGAGGAGACCGAGGTCATAGCGGCGATGCGCGTCGAGCGGCGCGAGAGCGAGTTGGCTCTGGATCGCCATGGGCGCGAAGAACTGGACGCTGTCACTCTTGCCGTCCGCGACGTACTGCATGACGCGCTGGAAGAGCCGGTCAGCGCGTTCGGTGGGACTCATCTGACTGATGTCGGGGGCGCGGCCCGGCGCGACGGCGACCGCGGTGGTGGCTGGCGCGCTCGCAGGGCGGCGGAAGTTCTGCCCGACGATGAACGCCAAGAGGCTGAGCAATGCGATGCCCGCGACGACCCAGGGCAGTACGATCTGTGCGCTCGGCAGCTGGGTGCTGTTGCCCACCACCCGAGCGCTACCGTCGGTCGGGGTGCCGCACCGGTGGCAGAACTTCGCGGTCGAGCGGAGCTCGGTGCCGCAGGTCGTGCAGAAGCGCGTGTTCGTCATGGGTCCCAAGCTAATGGGGACCGATCGATCCCGTGATGCAATGGCGCGAGAGGCATCGGGCCGCCGATATTGCGGTCACGATGACCGCACCCCGACCAATCCCGGCCGACCTGAGCGGCGCGAGCGCAAGCGAGATACTCGAGCTCGCGCACGCGCACCAGGTGCGCTTTCTGCGCCTCCAGTTCACCGACATCCTCGGCATCAACAAGAACGTCGAGGTGCCGGCGTCACAGTTCCAGAAGGCGCTGGCGGGCGACATCCTCTTTGACGGCTCGTCGATCGAGGGGTTCGTGCGCGTGGAGGAGTCGGACATGTTGCTGATGCCAGACCTCGGGACCTTCCGGATCTTCCCGTGGGGCGATCCGGCGTCGCGGGTGGCACGCGTGATCTGCGACGTGACGTCGCCCGAAGGTGAACCGTTCCCGGGCGATCCGCGTCGCGTGCTCAAGCGCCAGGTCGCGCGCGCGGCGGCGCAGGGCTATGTGATGAACGCGGGCATGGAGGCCGAGTTCTTCCTCTTCAAGCCGACTGCCGACGGCGCCGCCGCTACGACGACACACGATGTGGGCGGCTATTTCGACCTGGCGCCGATGGATCGTGGCGAGGAGGCGCGCCGCGCGATCGTGGCGACGCTCGAGCAGATGGGGTTCGAGGTGGAGGCGGCGCATCACGAGGTCGCGCATGGCCAGCACGAGATCGACTTCCGCTACGCCGACGCGCTCACGACGGCCGACAACATCGCCACGTTCCGGTTCGTGGTGAAGCATGTCGCGCAGCAGTTCGGGCTCATGGCGTCGTTCATGCCCAAGCCGATCTTCGGGCAGAACGGAAGTGGGATGCACACGCACCAGTCGCTCTTCAAGAATGGCGAGAACGCGTTCTTCGACGCGAAGGGCGAGTACCAGCTCTCGACGGTCGCGCATCATTACCTCGGCGGGCTGCTGAAGCATGCGCGCGGGATGAGTGCGATCACGAACCCGCTGGTGAACTCATACAAGCGGCTCGTGCCCGGGTACGAGGCACCGGTGAATGTGGCCTGGTCGATGCGCAACCGATCACCACTGGTGCGCGTGCCGGCGCGGCGCGGTACTGGCACGCGTCTGGAGCTGCGCTCGCCGGACCCAGCGGCCAACCCGTACCTGGCGCTCGCGGTGATGCTCGCCGCCGGACTCGACGGGATCGCGACCGAAGCGACGAGCCGTGAGCCGGTGAACGAGAACATCTGGGAGATGAGCTTCCGTGAACGTCGTCGGCTGCGGATCGACGACCTGCCGCGCGACCTCAACGAGGCGTGCGACGAACTGGAGAAGGACGCGGAGATCCAGGACGCGCTGGGGAAGCATGTGTGCGAGCACTTCTTGGCGGCCAAGCGTGAGGAGTGGAGAGCGTACATCTCGCAGGTCTCGGCGTGGGAGTTGGAGCAGTACCTGGCGAAGTACTGACAGGGGTGCGCGCGAGGCTCGAGAACGGCAGCGGCTCTTCACCACAGGGTCACAGGGGACACAGGGGGGATTCTGCCGCGCGGGTTGACCGTCGCTCTGCGCGCGGTAACATGAGTGCATGAATCCGTTGCGTTGTGTGCTCGTCGGATCTCTCTCATTGGCTCTCGGCGCATGTGGCGCGCGCGGCCCGGCCGTTGCGTCGTCGTCGCCGGTGATCGATCCCGCCCCTGCAGTGACGCAGGGGGAAGTGGAGCGGACGGTGTTCGCTGAGGATCTCAACGTCGTGTTGCTCGCGATGACGCGACTCCCGACGGGGATCTACTATCGTGACATCGAAGAGGGGACCGGTACGCTCGCGTCGCCGGGCCGCGAGGTCTCGATGACGTACATCGCGAGCCTCGCGAATGGGACCGAGGTCGATCGGACCGCGCCAAGCGATGGTCCGTTGCGTTTCAAAGTCGGTGATGGCGTGGTGATCCGCGGATGGGACCTCGGGGTGCGAGGCATGCGCGCCGGTGGTACGCGTCAGCTCGTGGTGCCCTCGCGCCACGCGTACGGTGCCAACGAGGTCGGCAAGGTGACGGCGAACTCGGTGATGGTCTTCGTGCTTCGACTCGACACGGTGAGATGAATGATGCGAGACCTGGTGCAGACCCTCGTGCGACCCTTGATGCGACCTTCGGTGCTGGCTGCACTGGTGCTCTCTGTGCTGGCGTTGTTCGCGCCGCTCAGTGCGCAGGACCCGCCGACCGTGAGCGTGCCGCCGGCCGCAAGGCCCGCGCCAAGTGACACCGTCGTCGAAGTGCGACTGCGCGACGGATCGGTGCTCTACGGTCGAGTGGTCGAGGAGACGCCCGAGCGGATCGTGGTGGTGACCGTGACCGGCGTGCGGCTCGAGCTGCCGCGCGCGCAGGTGGAGTCGATGCGCATCTCGGCGGGGCGCGCGGTGGAAGGAGCGTTCTGGGCGGAGGATCCGAACAGCACCCGACTCTTCTTCACGTCCACGGCGCGGCCACTCAAGAAGGGCGACGGTTATATCTCGAGCTTCATGCTCTTCCTGCCGCTCGTCGCGTATGGCGTGACGGACCGATTCACGATCGCGGGCGGCACGCCGATCTTGCCGGATGCGTTCGGACGCATGTGGTACTTCGCGCCCAAGTACACGGTCTCGAAGCGCGAGCGCTCGGCATTCGCCGTCGGAGCGCTCGGCTTCGTGTTACCCGAGGACGTGGTGGACAACGGCTCGGTGGGGATCATGTACGGTGCGGGCACGTGGGGTAGCCGCGACCGCGCGATCACCGCGGGCGCAGGGTGGGGCTACGTCTGGACGAGCGGCACGTCGGGAGTCTCGAACAATCCGGTGATCATGCTCGGCGGCGAGACGCGCGTGAGTCGCCGCGTGAAGCTCATCACGGAGAACTGGATGTTCACGAGCGGTGAGACCGAGGGGTTCGTGAGTGGCGGTGTACGCTTCATCGGCGACCGGCTCTCGGCGGATCTCGGTGTGGGCGGGTTCACGGGGACGACGGATGGGTGCTGTTTTCCGCTCGTGAATTTCGTTTACAACTTCGGGCGGAGGTGAGGGACGAAGGTGGTAGGTGGTCCAAGGGCATGAATACGAAGCGAGAGCAGCCACGTGGCCGCACCCGCTTCTTAATACCCTCTACCACCTACCGTGCTACGGCTTCTTGCGCATCCCCTTGAACATGGCGCCGCCCATGCCGCCGAAATCGACCGTGCCTTCGAGGTGGTCAGCGTCGACGATCTTGCCGGCATAGGTCATCACGACGGTGGACTCGCCGCTAGTGCCGAGTGCGAAGTGGACGGAGTCGCCCTTCACGGTGCCGGTGATAGTGCGCACGCCCATCATGCGTGACTCGTAGGTGCCGGTGAGCTTGTCGCCCTCCTGCTTGAGACGCACGGTCGGCGTGCCGGTGCCGTTCTCGGTGATGACTTCGAAGTCCCAGGTGCCGGTGAGATCATGCAGTGCGACGGCGGCGAGGGCGATAGAGGAGATGAAGGCGAGCGCGACGAGCGCGGTCGCGGAGGAGCGGAGGGAGCGGATGCGGATCACGGAGGACTCCTTGAAAGGAACGGGGGCGCGCCCAGGTCGGACGCGCCCCCTAGCATACACCGAAAGCTAACGAACTATGGCAGTGTGATGACGAGGCCTGACGGCTTGAGCGCGTTGTTCACGCCGCTCACCTGCGCGAGCAGCGCGTCGGCCTGCTTGATCGCTTCGTCGAGAGCCTTGGTGGCGTCGGCGGCCTGACGCACGCTGGCCGCGCTGGGTGCTTCCCAGACGCCGAGGATCAAGCCCTTCAGCTGGCCGACGCGACCGAGTGCGCTGTTGGGCGCGGCACCGGCGCCGCCGAAGCCACCTTGACCGCCGCCTCCTGCGCCGCCTGCGCCGCCCGCGCCGCCCGCGCCGCCAGGACCGCCAGCACCACCCGCGCCCGAACCGCTACCGCCAGGACCAGCCGCCCCCGGGACACGACCGAGCTGCACGCCGAACTTGGCGCGCACGTCGTTGAACTGCGTCTTGAAGGCCGCGTACGCGGTCTTCATCTCCGGTGTCACGCTGGCGGTGGAGTCGAGCTTGGAGTCAACGATCGCGATCTGCGTGGCGAGCGCGGTGAGGCGTGTCGCGGTGTTCTGGCCACGTTGCTGTGCCGCATGCAGATCGTTCACGAGCTTGTCATAGGCCACGCGCAGCTTGCCCGAGAAGTGCTTCTCGACCTCGGGATCCATGACGATGCGCATGGGCTTGGAGTCGACGACGCTGCCGTCGGCGACGAGCGAGACGGTGTAGTCACCCGGTGCTGCGTAGGGGCCGGCGTTGCCGCCGCCGCCACCGAAGCCACCACCACCACCACCACCGCCGGGACCACCCGCGCCCGTGCCAGGAGCGGCGCACGGGTTGAGTGGCTTATAGCCGGCATCAGGGAGCGCGACCGGCACACCCGGCACTGCGGGTGCACGATTGCCACCCTGCGCGCCGAACTGTCCGCCGCCGCCACCGCCACCGCCACCGCCGCCGCCACCGCCACCGCCACCGCCACCGCCACCAAAACCACCGCCCGCCGCCGGCGCACCGACGATCGCAGCGCTACGCTGATCCCAGCACACCGTCTGGATACCGATCTTGTTGTTGGCCGCCGGCACCGCGATCTCACGGATCACGCGATTCCCGCTCGAGATGCGCAGCAACAGCGCTTGCGGCGGGGTCTTCACATGGAACGAGATCACCGCCTCGGTGGGCGGGTTCTCTCCAATGAAGGTCTGATGGCCCCAGAACTCGTCGTTGCGGCTGTCCATCGCCTTCCACTGCAGCGCGGTCGGCACGGAGAAGAGTCGAACGGCGGCGGTCTGCGCCGTGGCGTACTCCTGAATGGGCTCGAGATGGTCGAGCACCCAAATCGCTCGGCCGTGCGACGCGACGAGCATCGCGTTGTCGCGCGGGTGAATGGTGATCTCGTCCACGCGCACGGTGGGGAAGTTGGCGCGCAAACGGCGCCAGTTCGCACCGCGATCGAGCGAGAGGAAGATCCCCGACTCGGTGCCGACGTAGAGCACGTCAGCGTTGCGCGTGTCCTCGGTGAGTGTGTGCACGACCTCACCAGTGAGGCTCCCGTCGATACGACGGAAGGTCGCGCCGAAGTCGGTCGTGACCCACACATAGGCGCCGTAGTTGTTCTGGCGGTGATCGTCCACCGTCACGTACGCCGTGCCGGCGTCGAAGCGTGAAGGGACCACTTCGGAGACGAACGCACCGCCGGGGAACCCAGCGAGTCGGCTCGTCACATCGGTCCAGGTGGCGCCGCCGTTGCGCGTCACTTGCACCACGCCATCGTCCGAGCCGGTCCAGATCACGCCGGCCTGCTTGGGCGACTCGGCGAGCGAGACGATCGTCGGCCAGACCTGGATGCCGTCATTGCGCGCGATGACGATCGCGGTGTTCTTCACGCCGAACATCGTCGAGTCGTTGCGGTTGCCGTTGCGCGTGAGGTCGGGCGAGATCACGGCCCACGAATCGCCGCGGTCAGTGGAACGGAAGACCTTGTTGGCGGCCACGAGCAACGTGCCGACCTGCGTACCGTGGATGAGCGGCGTGTCCCAGTGAAAGCGATACGCCGGGTCGCCGGTCGCCGGTGCCGGCGAGACGTTCGTCGGGTTGGGCCGGATGCTGCGCGACTCACCGGTGACGATGTTGCGACGAATCAGATTGCCGTCCTGCGACTCGGTGTAGACCCAGCGGGAGTCGCGCGGATCGGGAATGGCGACGAAGCCGTCGCCACCGAGGATCTGGAACCAGTCGTAGTTATAGATGCCGGCGCTGTGGCGCGACGCGCTGGGTCCGCACCAGTTGTAGTTGTCCTGCATTCCGCCGCAGATATTGTACGGCAACTCCATGTCGAAGCCCACATGATAGAACAGGCCGACGGGGAGATTGGGGATGAAGGTCCAGGTCTTGGAGCGATCGTACGAGACCGCGAGGCCACCGTCGTTGCCGGTGAGGATATGCTCGGTGTTGGCGGGATTGATCCAGATGGCGTGCACATCGTCGTGCGTGACGCGCGCGGCGTCCGTCTCGATGGTCTTGCCGCCGTCGATCGTCATCTGCATGCCCACGCCGCCCATGTAGACGATGTCAGCATTGGTGGGATCGATGCGGACCTGCGAGAAGTACATCGGGCGCGGGTTGGTGCTGTTCGTCTTGCGCCAAGTGCTGCCCGCGTCGTCGGAGCGCCAGAGACCGGTCTTGCCGGAGTCGAGCGGCACGGCGTTGAGGGCTTCAATGCTCGCGTAGAGGATGGACGCGTTGCCGCGGAAGACGTCCATGCCGATGCGGCCGAGCGATCCGGTTGGGAGCCCGCCGGTGAGTCTGTTCCACGACTCACCGCCGTCAGTGGACTTGAAGAGACCACTGCCGGGACCGCCGCCGTTCATGCAGCAGTTGGTGCGTCGGCGCTGGTACATGGAGGCGTAAAGCACGCGCGGGTCGGACGGTGAGATCACGAGATCATTGGCACCGGTGTCGTCGTCGCCCTTGAGCACGAGGCGCCAGTTCTTGCCGCCATCGATGGTCTTGTACACACCGCGTCCACCGCCGGGGCCCCAGAGCGGGCCGGTCGCGGCGACATAGACGATGTCGTTGTTCGCGGGATCGATGATGATGCGGTTGATGTGCTTGGTGTCGCGCAGCCCCATGTGCGTGAAGGTCGCGCCGCCATCGGTGGTCTTGTACACGCCCTCGCCCCACCCAGTGGACTGACGGTTGTTCGACTCGCCAGTGCCGACCCAGACGAGATTCGGATTCGTCTGCGACATCTCGACGTCGCCGATCGACATGAGCCCCTCATGTTGCAGGAGCGGGGTCCACATGGCGCCGTTGGAGGTGGTCTTCCAGACGCCGCCATGCGCGGTGCCCACGTAATAGAGCGCGGGGTTCTTCTCGTAGACGGTGACGTCGGCGACGCGGCCCGACATCGTGGCGGGACCGATCGAGCGGAAGTGCAGCGCGTCGAACTCGGTCGCGACGGGGATCTGTGCCTGCACCGGCACAGCGATGAGCGCGACGAACGCGGCGACGAGGGCCGGGGCCCGGTGGGGCACTTGGATCACAATGGATCTCCACGCACTGAGGGTGGACTGCAAGCGGGACTCGTGACGGACGGCGGTGCGACCGGCGTGCGACCGAACACCGCTAGAACGTACGCCAAGGCGGGTTCGCTGGGGAACCGATAGCTTTTCTTCCATGCGCACCTTTCTCAGAGTCCTCGCCGTCCTCGTCGCGTTCGTCATGATCCTGGCCGGTTCCGTCTGGATGGGCGGTCGCTCGTATCTCCGTCGTTCGGTGGCCCAGTACGAAGGCGCCGTCACGGTGGCCGGCCCCAGCGCACCGATCGAAGTCCTCTTCGACGCTCGAGGCGTGCCGCAGGTCTACGCCAAGACCGACGCCGACGCGCGCTTCGCACTCGGCTGGCTCCATGCGTCGGAACGGCTATTCCAGATGGAGCTGATCCGTCGCATGGCGAGCGGCGAGCTCTCGGAGCTCTTCGGCCCGATCGCGACCGACGTGGACGAGCAGCAACGCCGGCTCGGATTCGCGCGCAAGAATGCGGCGGACATCGGCGGGCTCGATCCTGCGGCGCGACGCACGATCGAGCAGTACACCGCGGGTGTGAATGCGTGGATCGCGCAGGCGCGCCCACTCCCACCCGAGTTCACGCTGCTCGGCTTCCTGCCGCGCGACTGGACGGTGGAGGACGTGAGTCTGGTGGGATACTACCAGAGCTACTTCTCGCTCACGCTCATGGATCGCGGCGCCGACTATCGCGAGATCTTCGCCAAGCTCGGCGGTGACGCGAGTCGGCTCGCCAATCTGGTGCAGCGGTGGTCACCGCCCACGGTGCCGGAGCCGCTCAGCGTGGCGATGTCGCGCATGACGAAAGCATCGAACTCCTGGGTGGTAGCGCCGGCGCGATCCAACAGCGGCGCGGCGCTGCATGCGTCGGACCCTCATCTCGAACTCTCGAGCGCACCGGGACTCTGGTATTCCGTGGGCCTGCATTCGGAAGAAGGACTCAACGCCGTCGGCGTGAGCGCGCCAGGGATCCCTGCGATCTCGATGGGACACAACGGCGTGGTCAGTTGGGCGTTCACGGTCGCGCCGCTCGACTTGGTGGACGAGTACCGCGAGATCATCGAAGGCGCTGATACACCCACGCCGCGCGTGCGCACCTTGGAGGGGTGGGCGCCGGTCGCCGTGCAGGCCGAGACGATCGTGGTGAAGGGTGAAGCGCCGCGCTTCGTGCGCGTGTTGCGCACGCCAAAGGGACCGGTGCTCGAGATACACGGTGACACGGCGCTCGTGATGCACTGGGCCGGGTTCGACTTTCCCGCGTGGGCGGTGGTGACGGGCGTCGACGTTCTAATGAAGGCGACGGACTTCGCGTCGTTCCAGCGCGCGGTCACGAGTGTCGGGGCATTGGCGGTGAACTGGACGTACGCCGACAAGCGCGGCAACATCGGCTACCAGCTCGGTGCACCGCTTCCGATCCGTGACGGGTACGACACCTTCACGCCGCAATCAGGCACGGATCCCAAGGCGCAGTGGCGCGGCTACCGTCCGCTCGCGCAGACGCCGTACTCCTACAATCCGGCGCAGGGGTGGATCGCGACGACGAACAGTCAGATCGTCGGCAGCGACTGGCCCTACGCGCTACCGGGCTACTACAACGTCGCACGAAAGATCCGCGCGACCAGCGTGCTCGGTTCCGGTGCGACATTCGAGCCGATCACGATGACCGGGTTGCAGCTCGATCTCGTTTCGGGAAATGCCGTGCGATGGCGCGCGCTCGCTGCCCGTGCCGCGCGAGCTGCCGGCGATGGCGCGGCCGCGGACCGATTGCTGGCGTGGGATGGCGGCATGCGCATCGCCGACACTACCGCGACCCTCTGGGCCTACTGGTGGGAGCGACTCCCGCGCGAGTTGTTCGAGGACGAACTCGCCGGCGATTGGGTTCGTGCGCGCCCGCTCACGGTGGCCGCACTCTCTGATAGTGCCGAGGCGTTCGCGGATGATCGCCGCACTCCTGCGCGCGAGACGCTCGACGAGATCGCGGTGCGTGCCATGCGATCGGCGCTCGCGGAGCAATGGCAGCGACCGTTCGGCGCGATGCAGACGCTGACGGTGCGGCATCCGCTGTCGAGCGTGAAGATCCTCGATCGTTGGCTCGGGCTCACACGCGGGCCGTTGCCGATCGGTGGGGACGACGCGACGCTCGACGCGGCCTTCACGGTGTTCGATAGTACGACGCGCACGCTCGCCGACGTGGCGGGGCCGAGCATGCGGTTCGTCATGGATTGGTCGGACGTGGACGGATTCACGTTGAGCCGGCACTTGGGGCAATCGGGGAATCCGCTGAGCCCGCACTTCGCGGACTTCCTGCGCCCTCACTTGGCTGGGGAGACATGGCCGATGCCGTTCACGCGCGCGAAGGTGCAAGCGAGGGCCGTGAGCACGTTGCGACTCGCACCGCCGAACGCGCCATGAGCTTGTTGGCCTCCACGTCGACGTGAGCGTCAGCACTGTCGGGGATTCCACGACAAGGTCAGCCCGCCTCTCCCGACAGCGCCAATAGAAGGCCGAGCCCAACGTGAGGGGTAGACCGCCCTCAAGAGGCCCGACCGATGATCGCAGCGCCCAAGGACCCCGTTCGTTCCGCGAAGTACAAGACGCTCGACGCCAATGAAGCGGTGGCGTCGGTCGCGTACCGGCTGAGCGAAGTGATCGCGATCTACCCGATCACGCCCGCGTCGGCGATGGGCGAGCATGCGGACGCGTGGAGTGCTGACCTCAAGCCGAATCTCTGGGGTCGTGTGCCCGAGGTCGCAGAGATGCAGTCGGAGGGTGGCGCAGCCGGCGCGGTACATGGCGCGCTCATGACCGGCTCACTCACGACGACCTTCACAGCGTCGCAGGGCCTGCTGCTCATGCTCCCCAACCTTTACAAGATCGCCGGCGAACTCACGCCGTTCGTGCTGCACGTGGCAGCGCGCACGCTCGCGACGCATGCACTCTCGATCTTCGGCGATCACTCCGATGTCATGTCGGCGCGCATGACGGGCATGGCGCTGCTCTGCTCAGGCAATGCGCAGGAAGCGCAGGACCTCGCGGCGATCTCCCACGCGGTGACGCTGCGGGCGCGGATCCCGGTGATGCACTTCTTCGACGGCTTCCGCACGTCGCACGAGATCACGAAGGTCGCGACCCTCAACGACGACACGCTCCGCGTGCTACTCGACGAAGGCGCGCTGGCGGCGTTCCGCGCGCGCGGACTCGACCCTGATCATCCGTCGATCCGCGGCACTGCGCAGAACCCCGACGCCTGGTTCCAGGGGCGTGAGGCGTGCGAGCCTTTCTATGCGGCGTTTCCCGCGTTGCTCGATGAGACCTTCGCTCGGTTCGCCGAGCTCACCGCACGCACGTACCAGTGCTTCGAGTACGTAGGAGCGCCCGACGCCGACCGTGTGATCATCATGATGGGGTCGGGCGCCGAGTGCGCGCACGAGACGGTCGAGCATCTCACGGCACAGGGTGAGAAGGTCGGTGTGCTCAAAGTACGGCTCTTCAGGCCTTGGAGCCCGCGGCACCTGTTGGCCGTACTGCCCACGAGCGTGAACCGCATCGCCGTGCTCGACCGCACCAAGGAACCGGGCTCCGCCGGCGAGCCACTGCTTCTCGAGGTCACGCAGGCGCTCTCCGACGCAGTGGCCGACGGCACACGCTTCGCGATGCCGCGCGCGGTCGGCGGCCGCTACGGATTGTCGTCCAAGGAGTTCACGCCGGCGATGGTGAAGTCGATCTTCAGCGAGCTCGCCAAGAACAAACCGAAGTCCCGCTTCACGGTCGGCATCCGTGACGACGTCTCGGGCTCGTCGCTCCCGTGGGACGCCGATGACGACATCGAGCCTGACGATGTGCAGCGCGCGATCTTCTTCGGACTCGGCTCCGACGGCACGGTCTCGGCGAACAAGGCGACGATCAAGATCATCGGCGAGAAGACGCCCAAGTACGCACAGGGCCACTTCGAGTACGACTCGCGCAAGTCGGGGTCGACGACGATCTCGTACCTGCGGTTCGGCCCACGGCCGATCCGCAGCACCTACCGGGTGAGCCGCGCACAGTTCATCGCCGTTCACGACCCGGAGTTCCTCGAGAGGCGCGACGTGTTCGCCGCAGCGATGCCGGGCGCGACGATCCTCGTGAACACCGTGGTGCCCGCCGAGAAGTTCTTCGACTCATTGCCGCTCGAAGTCCAGCGGCAACTCGTGGAGAAGCACTGCCACGTGCATGTGATCGACGGGTATGGTGTGGCTGAGCGTGCGGGACTCGGGCGACGCATCAACACGGTCATGCAAGCTTGCTACTTCGCGCTCGCCCAGGTGCTGCCGTTCGCTGACGCGATGGACCACATCAAGGCGAGTGTGGTCGCGACGTATGGGCGACGCGGTGCCGAGGTGGTGAAGCGCAACATCGTGGCGCTCGACACGGCGATCGCGCAGTTGAAGGAGATCACGATCCCGTCGGTGATCTCCACCACGCGCCTGCGCGCACCGGTGGTGCAGGGCAAGGTGCCCGAGTTCGTCGAGCGCGTCACGCGTGTGCTGCTCGAGGGGAACGGCGACCTGCTCCCGGTGAGCGCCTTTCCACCCGACGGCACCTGGCCCACCGGGACGAGCCGATTCGAGAAGCGTGCGATCGCGCAGGAGATCCCCACGTGGAACGAGGATCTCTGCGTACAGTGCAACTTCTGCTCGATGATCTGTCCGCACGCGGCGATCCAGACCAAGGTCTACGCGCCAGATGCGCTCGCGGGCGCACCGGAAGGCTTCAAGTCGATCGCGCAGGACATCTATCCCACGCTCGAGGGCATGCGGTACACCGTGCAGATCGCTCCAGAGGACTGCACAGGCTGTGGACTCTGCATCGAAGTGTGTCCAGCGAAGGACCGTAAGCAGCCCAGCCGCAAGGCGCTCATGGCGACACCGCTCGACCTGTATCGCGAGAAGGAGCGCGCCGCCTTCGCGTTCTACGAGACCATTCCGTCAGCATCGCTCACTGGCATCGAGATCGAGAAGCGATCGGCCGCACTGCGGTTGCCGCTCTTCGAGTTCTCGGGTGCCTGTGCCGGGTGCGGTGAGACGCCGTACATCCGGTTGCTGACACAGCTCTACGGCGATCGGTTGGTGATGGCGAATGCGACGGGGTGTTCGTCGATCTACGGCGGCAATCTGCCGACCTCGCCCTACACGACCAACGCCGAAGGTCGCGGGCCGGCGTGGGCCAACTCGCTGTTCGAGGACAACGCCGAGTTCGGGTTCGGCATGCGGCTCTCGCTCGACGCGCAGGCGGCGCGGGCGCGTTCGTTGGTCGCGGTGATGTCGCACCGTCTGCCAGACGAACTCGCAGAGGGGCTGCTGATGCCCGCCGGCCACGACGACGCGTACATCGCGCTTCAGCGGGCGCGGGTGCACGCACTCCATCAGGTGCTCGCGCGCGATCCGAGCGCCGAGGCCAAGGTGCTGCGAGAGTTGGCGCATCACTTGGTCCCTCGCAGTCTGTGGATCGTCGGTGGCGACGGCTGGGCGTATGACATCGGCTTCGGCGGACTCGACCATGTTCTCGCGTCGCACAAGAACGTGAACGTGCTCGTGCTCGACACCGAGGTCTACTCCAACACCGGTGGTCAGGCGAGCAAGGCCACGCCGCTCGGTGCGGCCGCCAAGTTCGCCACCTCGGGCAAGGCGACGCGCAAGAAGGACCTCGGCCTGCTCGCCATGAGCTACGGCCATGTGTACGTCGCGCAGGTCGCGATGCAGTCCAAGAGTCAACAGACCGTCGAGGTGCTGCTCGAAGCGGAGCGGCATCCTGGGCCATCGCTGGTGATCGCGCACAGCCCGTGCATCGCGCATGGCTACGATCTGATCAAGAGTCCGCAGCAGCAGAAGCGCGCCGTGGACAGCGGCATGTGGCCGCTCTACCACTACGACCCGTCGCGCGTGGACCGGGGCGAGTCACCGCTCGTGCTCGACTCGCCGGAACCGCGGCTCGACGTCGCCAAGTACATGGAGAACGAAGCGCGATTCCGCATGGTCGAGCTGCGGTCGAGCGAGCGCTACGCGATGTTGCTCGACGCCGCGCGTGACGGCGTGAAGCAGCGGCGCGCGCTCTACGAGCAGATGGCCAAGATCCACCTACCGCCGGAGCATCAGAATGGTTGACCTCAGGACGACCTGGCTCGACCAGGTACTCGCGAGCCCAGTCGTGCTCGGCGCGAGTCCGCTCTCGCACGACGTGGAACAGATCGTCGCGGCGGTGGAGGCGGGTGCGGGAGCGGTGGTGATGTATTCGCTGTTCGAGGAGCAGGTGATCAGCGAGCAGATGGCCGCGCACCATTTCATTGATGCGCGGGTGGACACGAATGCTGAAGCGAGCGGCTTCCTGCCCGACGTGGATGTGTTCTCGTTGGGCGCGGAGCCCTATTTGAAGCAGCTCCAGCTGCTGCGCGACAAGGTGAACGTACCCGTGATCGCATCGCTCAATGGGACCACGCCCGGCGGGTGGACCGACTATGCGCGCGCCTGCGAAGCGCGCGGCGCCGACGCGATCGAGCTCAACCTCTATGATGTCATCACCTCGCTCGACGAGAGCGGCAAGGACGTCGAGTCGCGTCAGCTCGCCGTGGTGCAAGCGGTGGCACACAGCGTCAACATCCCGGTGACGGTGAAGCTGAGCCCATTCTACACATCGGTGCCGGCGATGGTGCGGCGCATCGAGAACGCCGGCGCGCGCGGTGTGACGATCTTCAACCGCTTCTACCAGCCCGACGTGGATCTGGAGACGCTTGGCGTGGATCGCCGGCTCACGCTCTCGACGTCGCGCGAACTGCCTATGAGGCTCCATGCGCTCGCGGTGCTCTCTCCGCACACCAAGCTCGACCTCGCGTGTACGGGCGGTGTGCACACGGGGCAGGACGCGGCGAAGGCGTTGCTCTGCGGCGCCGACGTGATCCAACTGACGTCGGTGTTGCTCGAGCGCGGGCCGGCGTACGTGCGGACGATCATCGACGAACTGCGTGCGTGGCTGGCGCAGACGGGGTATGTGTCGAGCGACGAGGCGCGCGGTGTGCTCTCCATGGGGACCGCGCCGGACGCGCATGTGTGGGAGCGGCTCAACTATATCCGGCTGCTGGATGGGTGGCGGTCGCGGCCGGGGGCGCGCTGAGCAGGGCGGGCTGATCAGGGCGCGAAGAGCTCGGCGAGATCGATCTCGAACGTTGCGCCGTCGCTGATCGTCGAGGTCCCGGCAGTCAGCGGGCTCGGCTGCCACACGAGCCGCCTCGTCTCTACGACGGGAAAGAGCGACTCCGGCGTCCACACCTCCACGAAGCGTTTCTCCTCGTCGATCAGCCAGAGCAGGGGGACGCCGTTCTGCTGGTAGTGCTTCCGCTTCTGGAACCGGTCATGCTTGGCCGTCGAGGGACTGAGGCACTCGACCACGAGCGAGAGCGAACGGATGTCGCTCCAGCGCTCGCTGCGAGCGAACTCCTGCGGTACGACGAACAGATCCGGCTGTACGAGCGAGTCTTCACTCCACGAGATGTCGGCAGGGCTCCAGAGCATCTGCCCGAGCGACTGCTGGGCGCAGATAGCTGCCAACGCGACGTGCAACCGCGAAAGAACCACTTGGTGGCGGACCCGCGGCGAGGGGCTCACGAGCAGCTCCCCATGCACCAACTCGTAGCGATTCCCGTCGTCGGGCAGCGCGCGGACCATGTCGGCCGTGAAGTACTCAGGCGCGAGAGGCATGACCACAGGGTACGCTCGGCGGAGAGAGGGGCGCAAGAGGACACCCGCCGAGTGTAAGCCTGATTTTCTGTCCACCCGTGACCGCGGCGCCGCGAACCGCATCACCGCACCGCGGTCAACTCACCGCACGGGCCCGAGATACTTGTCGAGCCACGCGAGCGACTCCGAGATGAGTTGCGTCCGCGGCACATCATGCCCGCCCTCGTACACCGTGTACCGTTTGTCGGCGGCGCGCGTGCCAAGAAGCCGGAAGAACGGCTTCTGCGCGGTCTCGGTGGGGAAGAAGTAGTCGTACTTGCCGTTGAGCATGAGCACCGGCGACGTGATGCGCGGCAGGTAATGCAGCGGGTCCACCTCGGCGCGCGAGCGTTCCATGGTCAGGCCGGCGACATAGAGCATCGAGGCCTTGATGCGTGGCTCGACCGCCGGGATGATGCCGCCCATGTTGCCACCCCAGCTGTAGCCGAAGTAGGCGAACTTGGTGCTGTCGACGTCGGCGCGCGTGCTGAGATAGTCGAGCGTGCGCTTGTAGTCCTTGACCCACATCACCACATGGTCGCGCCAGAAGATCGACAAGGTCGGCACATCGCTGCGCAGACTGTCCGATCGCTCGTGCGTGCTCTTGAAGATCGGGAATACGGCAATGCGCCCGCTCCCCGGCACGAAGCTGATGCGCGTATCCGGCGTTGCAGTGCTCGGCGCTGCGCCGATCGATCCAGAGCCGGGGAACATCACGACGGTCTGGTAGGGCGGCGTGCCGCGTTTGGGCAGATAGATCCAGGCGCTCATGCGCTCGCCGCCGTAGGCCGCCGTGAAGCTCACCTTCTCCACCACCCACTCCTCGGGCGCGGAGTCGCGCGACTCCACCCTGGCGTCAAGCGCGAGCGGATCATAGTCGAACTGTGGACGAAAGCTCGCGAAGACCGCATCAGAGACCGGTGTCTCCCTGTTGTAGTCAGTGAAGGCGCGCGGGATCGGGAGCGATGCGCGCGCGACGGTCGAGTCGCCCGGTTCGTAGCGCGCGAGCCGGATGCCGTTGATAACCGAGCGATCCAGAGGCAGTTGGGCGTACGCGTCGACGAACGAGTACGTGGGGTCGCTCCAGCCGCCGCCGAGGATGAAGTGCTGGCCGGTCGCACCGGCCTCGTTGATGCACCACTCGCGCACGTTGCCGGCGAGATCGGAGATGCCGGCGATGCTGATGCCGCGCGGCGTGCCCACCGCGAGCGGGCCGCTCGACTCCATGTTGCTGTGCGTGACCACGAACCGCGAATAGCCCACGCTCGCTACGCGCGCCCAGTGATAGATCGTGGGCAGTGACTTCCCGGTGAACTTCGCGAAGGCCATCGCTTCGTACCAACTCACGCCGCCCACCGGCATGTCCGCCTGACCAGCGGCGTAGCTGCCGCCCTCCCAACTCGCCGGTCCCGGCCGGCCGGTGCGATCGACGAAGCGCTTCATGGCGTCGTCGAACGAGATCGTCCGCGCACCGTCACGGAAGGGCGGCACCCAATACGACCGGTCACGATACCCACCGGCGTCGACGAACGTCTTGTACCGCTTGTTGGAGACCTCGAACTGGTCGATCCGATAGTCGTTGAGCAGCACCGGATCGGCCCCATCGGCGCCCACGAGGAACGCGCGCTGCAGGTCGCCGGGGATCTGGATCATCTCAGGGAACGGAGCGCCCACCGAGTCGAGCGTGAGCGGGTATCCGGTCACGAACAAGCTGTACGCCGTGCGATAACCCGCCTTCTCGAACCGATACATGCCCACGCGATTGGGCACGCGCACGGTGTCGGTGGGAGTGGTGCCAACGAAGCGCCACTGCGACGTGTCCGTCATGGAGGCGCGATACACCTTCACGTCCTCGGGCTCGGACGCGAGCACCACGGAGCGTGCGAACCTCGACCAGAGCGCCGCGAGTGTGGAGTCGTTGGGCGCCGCCTCCTGAATGCGCAAGGCGACGGCGAACGCGCTGTCGTTCTCCGCGGCCTCGATCAGTCGCTTCAGTTCCGGCAGGCCGGTGCCGTGCACCCACCGGTCGCTACGCAGCTCGGCCGTGCCGAAGAACGCGAGCAGTGCGACCGCCGCCACAGCGGCCACGAGCGCCCACCGGCGCGCCGGCGTCGCCGTCGCACCACTTGGTGCCGCGAGCGCACCAGAGGGCGTCACGAGTGACTCCATCGCGATCAACAACTCGTCGGCCGTCTGATACCGCTTGGCCGGGTCCTTCTCGATGCAGCGCATGATGATCTGCGCCACGGCCGGTGGCAGGTCGGGCTTCGCCGTGAGCAGCGGAACCGGCGCGGTCGAGATATGCGCTGCGATGACGGCCTGCGGCGTGCCGCTGAACGGCGGCTTGCCCGTGAGCATCTCATACGCGAGGATGCCCACCGAGTAGATGTCTGCGCGATGATCGATCGCCGGGTCCGCGGCGGCCTGCTCCGGCGCCATGTAGGCGGGCGTGCCGAGCGAGATGCCGATGCTCGTGAGGTCGTGCTGCGCATTGGCGTCACTCAACGCCTTGGCGACGCCAAAGTCCACGAGCAGCGCATGGCGGTCGGCGATCATCACGTTGTCGGGCTTGATGTCGCGGTGCACGATCCCATTGCGGTGTGCATGCGCGAGACCATCGACCACGTCGCGCAGAAGGCGCATCGCCTCGCTCGGCGCCATCGCGCCCTGCCGCACGATCAATCCGCGCAGCGACTCGCCCTGCACATACGGCATCACATAGTAGAGCAACCCCTCGGCCTCGCCCGAGTCGAGCAGCGGCAGGATGTGCGGCGACTGCAGCTGCGCCGAGATGTTGATCTCGCGCAGGAAGCGCGTGCCGCCGAGCGCTTGGGCGAGCTCAGGGCGGAGCACCTTGATGGCGACAAGGCGGTCGTAGCGGAGGTCGCGCGCGAGGTAGACGGTGGCCATGCCGCCGTGACCGAGTTCGCGTTCGATGGCGTAGCGGTCGCCGATGGCCTTGGAGAGTCGCGCGAGGGTCTCGCTCATGCTCCCGAAGTTAGGGCACTGATTAGGAAGGGGCCACTCGCAGCGGCGCATCCGCAGCATCGGTGCTACGTTACAGCGTCTTCCCGCCCCACTTCTCACCGGACCGCGATGTCGCTTCGGGACCAACTACAGAAGACGCTCGGCGCCTCCTATACGATCGAGCGCGAGCTGGGCGGCGGTGGGATGTCGCGCGTCTTCGTCGCCGAGGACACGGCGCTCGGACGCAAGGTCGTCGTGAAGATGCTGCCGCCCGAACTCACCGCGGGCGTGAACGTCGAGCGGTTCAATCGCGAGATCCTGCTCGCGGCCAAGTTGCAGCATCCGCATATCGTGCCGGTGCTCGCGGCGGGCACGATGGACGGCCTGCCCTGGTTCACCATGCCGTTCGTCGAGGGAGAGTCGCTGCGCGCGCGGCTCGAGCGCGGGACCGCGCTCTCGATCACCGAGGCGGTGGGATTGCTGCGCGACGTGGCGAAGGCGCTCGCGTACGCGCATGAGCATGGCATCGTGCACCGCGACATCAAGCCCGACAATGTGCTGCTCACGGGCGGCTCGGCGACGTTTGCCGACTTCGGCATCGCCAAGGCGATCAGTGCGTCGCGCACCGAAGGAACCACGCAGGGACTGACGCAGGTGGGGACGTCGATCGGCACGCCCATGTACATGTCGCCCGAACAGGCGGCGGGCGACCCCGAGACCGACCATCGGGCCGATCTCTATTCGTTCGGTTGCCTCGCGTACGAGATGCTCACCGGCCGGCCGCCCTTCCTAGAGAAGTCGCCGCGCAAACTGCTCGCGGCGCACATGAGCGAGAAGCCGCAGCCGCTGAACGAACTGCGCCCCGACACGCCGCCAGCGCTCGCGGAGCTGGTGATGCG
>JANOWT010000332.1:0-8948 GCA_031418115.1 Gemmatimonadota bacterium | reverse complement strand
CTCGGTTTGAGCGGCATCGCGCTGCTGGTGGTCCCGCACGAGGGAGGCGGCAACGTGAGTGCACTCGGGCTCGTGGTGCTGCTGCTCAGTACGCTCGCCTGGGCCGCAGGGTCGATGTATGCACGCACGCTCGCGCCGCTGACGGTGCCGCTCCTCGGCACGGGGATGGAGATGCTGTTGGGCGGGAGCACGATGATGCTCGTCTCGGGTCTGACCGGTGAGTGGGGCCGCGTCACGGCGACCTCGTTCACGACGAGCGCGGTGCTCGCGCTCACCGGTCTCGTGCTCTTCGGTTCGGTGCTCGGCTTCAGCGCCTACAAGTGGTTGCTCGCGAACGTGCGGCCGGCGCTCGCGGGGACCTACGCGTTCGTGAACCCAGTGGTCGCGATGCTGCTCGGCTGGACCTTCGCCGGCGAAGCGCTGACGGGGCGTCTGGTGCTGGCGATGGCGCTGATCGTCGGGGCGGTAGCGATGATCTCGCTGCGCCCGTACCTTAGCAAACGATGAAGCAACCGAGCGGATTCTCCACCGGTACTCCCTCCACGGAGAGTGCCGTTGGCACGTTGCCCGATGAACAGCTGGTCGCGGCCCATGAACCCGAGACGGACGTCGCCCTCTGGGGGGTGATCTTCGCCGGCGGCATCGGCTCGCGATTCTGGCCGCTCTCCACACCGGCGCGCCCCAAGCCACTGCTCGCGCTCGTGTCGGAGCAGACGTTGATCGAGGATGCGGTGGGCCGCCTCCAACCGGCGATCCCGCCCGAGCGCGTGCTGATCCTCACGAGCCGCGACATCGCCCCGGCGATCCGGTCGGTGACCAAGGATGTGCCCGACGCGAACGTCCTCGTGGAGCCTCGCCCGTTGGGCACCGCGGCGGCGCTCGCTTGGGCGGCGCAGGAAGTGATGCGGCGCGCCGGCCCGAGTGCGATCTGCTGCGCGGTGCACGCCGACCTCGCGATCGACTACCCCGAGGAGTTCCGTCGCAAGTTGCGCCGCGCGGCCGACTATTCGGCGCGGGAACGGTCGCTCGTGTCGATCGGCATCAGGCCGTCACGCCCGGAGACGGGGTTCGGCTACGTGATGCCCGGCCTCGCGCTCGACATGGACACGCCGCTCGCGCGCGGTGGCGCCGCAATGACACGCGGCTACGTGGAGAAGCCGAGTGAGGCGGAGGCGGTGGCGCGGATCGCGGACGGCGCGCTCTGGCATGGCGGCATTCTCGTGGGCGCGGCGGGGACGATCCTGCAGGAGCTGCGTACGCACACCCCTGAAGTGCGCGATGCGCTCGACGCGCTCGCGGCGGGGAACCTGCCCGGATTCGTCGGCATGGTGCGATCGACCTCGCTCGAGCGCGGACTGCTGGAGCGCACCGATCGACTGCTCGTCCTGCTCGGTGACTTCGGGTGGGACGACGTCGGCACCTGGGCCTCGTTGCGCCGCGCGCGCGACCTCGACGACAATGGCAACGGCGCTGTGGGCGCAGTGCACTTCGTGGATGCCGACTGCAATGTGGTGCATGCGGGGCATGGTCAGGTCGTGTTATATGGCGTGAGCAAGATGCTCGTGGTCACGCTCGACGGACTGACCTTCGTGACGACGCTCGAGCGCTCGGCGGACATCAACAGGTTGCTCGATGCATTGCCGGGCTCGATGCGGATCAACCCGACCGGACCGACCCGATCCTGACCTGCGTCCAGAGACGCGCGACATCAACCGGACTCTCCATGAAACGCAGCACCGTCATCACGATCCTGCTCGCCGTCGGCTTCGCCGGTCTGCTGCTCTACTCGACGCTCGAGGCGCAGCAGGTGGAATGCACCGCCTGCGTGACGTTCAATGGTCGCGAGAACTGCGCGACCGCTTCGGCCAAGGACCAGACCGAAGCACTCCGCTCGTCGGTGAACACGGCCTGTGGCATCCTCGCGCAGGGCATGGACGAATCGATCCGCTGCGCAGGGATGCCTCCGGAGAGGCCGCAGTGTCGCACGCGCTGACGGGTTGGCGCTCCGAGACGCCCGGGTGCGCGACGCGACTGCACCTGAACAACGCAGGCGCGTCCCTCATGCCCGCGGTCGTGAAGGACGCGATCACCGCCCACCTCGGGCGCGAGTCACTCGAGGGAGGGTACGAGGCCGCTGATGCGGCGGCCCCGAAGATCGCCGCCGCGTACGAGGACATCGCCGCGCTCGTGGGAGCGGCGCCGCGGAACATCGCGGTGGTCGGCAGCGCGACGCAGGGGTTCGCACTCGCGCTCTCCGCGTTCGACTTCGCCGCCGGTGACGTGATCCTCACGTCCAGCGACGACTATGTGTCAAACCAGATCATGTATCTCTCGCTCGCTGCGCGCCGCGGTGTGCGAGTGGTGCGCGCGCCCGACGCGCCCGAGGGCGGCGTGGATGTCGCGGCCTGGGAGGCGCTGCTGCGCAAGGAACGCCCCAAGCTCGCCGCGCTCACCTGGATCCCCACCAACAGCGGCCTCGTACAACCCGCCGCCGCGATCGGCGCCTGTTGCCGCGCCGCGGGCGTGCCGCTGCTGCTCGACGCCTGTCAGGCGGTGGGGCAGATCGCGGTCGACCTGCGCGCGTTGCAGTGCGACTACCTCTCCAGCACGGCGCGGAAGTTCATGCGAGGGCCGCGCGGCATCGGGTTCCTCGCGGTGAGCGACGCTGCGCTCGCGCGCGGCGATGCGCCGTTGTTCGTCGACATGCGCGGTGCGCGCTGGACCGAGGCCGACGCGTACGCGCTGGTCGAGGACGCGCGGCGGTTCGAGGACTGGGAGTTCCCCTACGCGCTCCTGCTCGGCATGGGTGCCGCGGCGCGCTATGCGCGTGAGGTCGGGATCGACGTCGCCGAGGAACGCTCGCATGCGCTCGCGCGGCGTGCGCGCGACGTGTTCGGTGCGCTCCCCGGCGTGCGCCGCCTGGACCACGGAGCGCAGCTCTCGGCGATCGCGACCTTCACGGTGGAGGGGCAGGTCGCGCGCGACCTCGTGCTGCGACTGCGGGAGCAGGGGATCAACACGAGCGCGCAGTCCCGCGGTGATGCGTTGATCGACCTCGATCGCAAGGGAGCGGCGACGTTGTTGCGGGTGTCACCGCACTACTTCAACACCGACGATGAGATCGACCGCGCGGCGCGCGCGCTCGGCCGGTTGATCGCGTAGCGGCGCTCAGGTCGCGGCGGGCGGCTTCTCGGTCGCCATCCACCAGCAGAGTCGCGCGGTGAGCGCCGTCGACGCGAGCAGGATGATCCAGGCGATGAATCGCGCGAACCGCGCGAACGCGAGATCGCTCTTGAGTGCTCCCGCGCGCCCGAGCAGGTAGTTCCAGTCGTGGATCGCACCGTCTTCGGAGAAGCTCACGAGGTCGAGCATCTCGGCCCGTGCGTCGGCGATGTACCACGAGAGCTCCGCGACGCTGGTGGCGAGGAAGAGTCCGCAGACGGCCACGCCGAACCAGTCCTTGCCGCGCCAGACCACGGCGGCCGCGCCGAGCGGGACGAGCAGCTGCGTGAGGCTCCCGCCGGCGACGGTCATCCACTCACCGAACGGCATCCAGAAGAGGTGCCCGAGTTCGTGCGCGCCGAAGATGATCCCGCTGAACAGTGTGGCGTCACCCTGCTCGCGCAGTGGCTTGAGCACCTGCAGCGCGAGATACGCGAAGAGCGCCGCGCGCCACCACCAGGTCCTGCCGGCGCACCAGGCACGCATTCGCTCGCCGAGCGGTTCATCGCTGGCGGAGTCGGAGAACGCGGTCGGCGGGTCAGGGACGCTGGGCACGCGAGGAATCTACCGGCGATGGCACGGACGTCGCCAACCCGTGTGCGAGGACGTCGCCAACCCGTGCCGAGGAGGGTATGATATGCACATGCGCCCCACCCCTGCCGCTCGCTCGGGTCGCATGCGGTCGCCGCTCCTGCTCCTCGCTCTGGGGGTCGCGCTCGCGTGCGATGTCGATCCCACCGGGAACACCGGTGTGCGCGCCATCCAGATCTCGGCGCCCATCACCGAGTTGCGCCCGGGATTCTTCCTTCAGGCGTCGGCCGATCCGATCGATGCGTCGGGCAGGGTCGTCGAAGGTGTGAAGGCGAAGTGGCGTTCGCTGACGCCCGCAACGCTCGGCGTGGACGAGGACGGTCTGATGCTCGGGCTCGCGCCCGGGATCGGCATCGCGAGAGCGAGCGTTGGATCGGTCTCGGCGCTGCTGCGGATCGAGCTGGTCAACCCGCCGATCGCCTCGATCACACTCGACGTCGACACGTTGCGACTGTTGCTGCCGGGCGGGAGAGCGACGCTGCGCGCGACTGCGTTCGATACGATCGGAGTGAGCCTGATCGGACCAGTGTTGCAGTGGGAGTCGAGCGCCGCGCGTATCGCCGCGGTGACGACCAGCGGTGTCGTGACTGCGGTGGCCGTGGGCGCGACGCGCATCACGGTGAGTGGCAACGGTCGCAGCGCGTCGACGCTCGTGCTCGTCGAGGCACCGTCGAGTGCGACGAGTCCTGTCATCACGGGGCTCGCGCCGACGCTCGCGCTTCCTGGGCAGACCCTCGTGGTGACCGGCAGTGGATTCAGCACCACGCGATCGTCGAACAATGTGATGATCGACGGGGTCGCCGTTCCTGTGAGCGCGGCGAGCGCCACGCAACTCACACTGGCCCTGCCCGCCGCTGCCGCCTTTCCCTGCCAGAGTGTGCGGACCGTCGCTCTGCAAGTCGGGACCGCTGGGGGCATCGGTGTGGCGCCGGTGGTGCTCAAGGTCGCGATCGACCTCACGCTCGCGATCGGGCAGTCGGCGGTGATCACCTCGTCGGCAGAGGCGCGATGCAATGAGATCTCACCGGCAGCGGGCCGCTACGTGATCACGGTGCCCAACGCCGCGCGTGCGCTGGGAGCGCAGACGATCGCGCTCGAACTGCGTGGTGAGGGAACGGCGGCGGCCGCTCTCGCGGTCGATGCTGGCGACGTGACGCTTCGGAACGCCGATGCGGGCGCCGTGAGAGTACGGAATGCCGCCGCGAGCGCCGCAGCGCAGGCGCGCCGCGAGCGCGTGGGGGATCCTCGCTGGACGGGGTTCGGTGCGCGAGGCCCGCGTGCCCGCGCTCAGTCTCACTTGATGATGCTCGAAGCCAATCGTGACGTCGCGGCGCAGGCCCGGCGTGCGCCGCCCGAGGTGCGGGAGCAGGTGACGCCGACGCTGCAGGTGCCGACGGCTGGCACAGTCGTCCCAGTGCGCATCCCCGCGCTCGGTCAACCGAACTTCTGCGACAACTTCACGGCGATCGGCGCACGCACGGTCTTCGTCGGCGCACGCGTGGTGATCCTCGAGGACACGAGTTCCGTGATCGACGGACAACCGACGCTCGCCCGCCAGATGGACGGCGCGTACGCGACGATCGGCGCCGAGCTCGACGTCGCGGGCTGGGCGACGGTGCAGGCGTTCGGCAACCCGCTCGTCATGGACTCGCGCCTCGACGACAACGGCCGCGTGATGATCGTCTTCACACCGCGCATGAACCAGAAACTCGGCGGATCGATCCTCGCTTCGGTCGTGAACTGCGACTTCTTCGCGCGAGCGCAGTTCTCCGCGAGCAACGTGGGTGAGTACCTCTACGCGCAGGTGCCGACCTCGCTCGCTGCCGGCATGTCACCGGGCACGGTCACCCGGTGGCGGCAGGAGATGCGTGCCACGCTCGTGCACGAACTCAAACATGTGACGTCGTTCGCCGAGCATATCGTGCGCGGGCGGCCGCTGGAGGAGTCGTGGCTCGAGGAGGCGACAGCGCGTGATGCCGAGGAGCTCTATGCGCGCGCGGCCTACGGCGTCGCGAGGTCCTCCAACGCCGACTTCTCCGCCACGCTCGCCTGTGAACTGCATAGCGGCGACCCCGCATTCCCAGCCTGCGCCGACGCGCCTCGCGCGATGCGCCCGCACGTCGAGGCACTCTGGGAGTTCCTCGCGAGCTCCACCGCGCGCTCGCCGCTCGGGCCGGTCGAGTTCGGGGACTTCTCGTTCTATGGAAGCGGTTGGGCGCTCACACGATGGCTCGTCGACCAGGAAGCCCTCGCCGAACCCGCGTTCTTCACAGCACTCACCACGAGCGGACAGTCGGGCGTCGCGAATCTGGAGGGGCGCACCGGGCGCACCTGGGACGAGCTGTTGCCCGAGTGGTCGCTCGCGATGGTGACCGACGACCGCGCCGGTCTCGTCACGACGTCGCCACGACTGCGGTTCCAGGCCTGGAACCTGCGATCGATCTTCCAGGGACTGTGCGACGTCCTCGGCAGTTGCGTCGCGCCGCCGAGCGTTCCGTCACCGTTCACTCGCGGGTACCCGGTGCAGTTCCTCACCCTCGAGGCTGGGCCGTTCGCCGCGGAGTTCGCCGAGATCGTACCCGGTGGTTTCGCGGCGATCGAGCTCGTGGTCACAGCCGCGACGGCCCGACAGTTGCTCGAACTACGCGGCTATAGGGGCGCCGCGCTCCCGGCGGGCGCGCGACTCGCGATCATGCGCGTGCAGTGAGCCTCACCCTTCGCGCAGAGCCGCCATGGGCGTCTCACGGAACACATCACGCCCGGTGAGCATCCCGATCGAGATCGCCAGCAACGTCATCGCTGCCGCGATCCCCAGCGCCGGCAAGAGAGCCGGCGTGAACGTGCCCTCGAACACGAACGTCACCAGCAGCCAGGCGCCACCGAACGCGAGCACCATTCCCGAGAGACTGCCGAGGATGCCGAGCAGTGCATACTCGGCCAGCAGGATCCGCCCGATCTGCGATCGCGTCGCGCCGAGTGTCTTGAGCAGCACGCCCTCGCGCAGACGATCGCGCCGCGTGGCCGCGACCGCGCTGAAGAGCACCGGAATGCCCATCGCCAGACTGAACAGTGCGAGGAAGCGCACCGTGAGCGTCACCTTGTCGACGATCTGCGTGATCGTCTTGCGCACGAGCGAGAGGTCGATGCTCGAGACGTTGGGGAAACGCCGAACAGCCAAGCGCTGCAACCGTGCGACCGAAGTATCGGCGTCGACCGCGGTGACGAGCACGAACTGCTGCGGCGCGATCTCGATCGCCGCCGGCTGGAAGACGGCGAAGAAGTTGGGCTCGAACCGCCCCCAGTCCACTTCGCGCGTGCTCGTGAGACGCGCGCGCACTCGCACGCCCTGCACATCCCACGTGACCGTGTCGCCGAGCGTGAGCTTGAGGTCGCCCGCGATGCCCTGTTCCATGCTGAACTCGAAGACCGAGTCGCGTGGTGAAGCCACACCGAACCACTTGCCCGACATGATCGTCTCGGTGGCAAGCACGGCGTCACGGTAGGTGGAGCGATACTCGCGGCGCAGCGCCCAGAAGCGCGCGGGGATCGCATTCGCCGCCGCCCACTGCTCGGCGGTCACGCTGTTGATGCCCACCATGCGCATGGTCACGATCGGCGTCTGCGACACGACCTCGTGGCCGCCGCCGCGCACGAGTGAGTCGAGCCCCGCGCGCTGGTCCTCCTGCACATCGAAGAAGACGAGATTGCCGCGCGACGCCTGGGCCGTGAGATCGAACGACTTGAGCAGGTTCGCCTGTACGAGTACGATCGTCGTGACGAGGAATGAGCCGAAGCCGAGCGCGAGCACCACTGCGCGTGTCTGGCTCGCCGGCCGGTAGAGGTTGGCGACGCCCTGCCGCACCACGTACGGCCAGCGAGCGGAGACCAGGCGGCGCGCGAGCGACGAGAGCAGGGCCGCGCTCCCATAGAGAAGGCCGATGCTCAGGAAGACGCCGGCTGCGAAGAAGAGACCTTGTTGTGTCGTGTCGGCGCGGTCGATCGCGAGCAGGAGCACGCTCGCGACGAGCGCGAGATTCACGATCCAGGTCCAACTGTCGCGCCGCGCCGACGCGGCGAGAGCCGCGTTGTCGCGACGGATCGCCTGAAGCGGCGAGACGCGGCGCAGCACGAGCAGTGGCCGCAGCGCGAAGATCACCGCGACCCAGACGCCGATCGCGAGACCGAGTCCGATCGCCGAAGGTACGAGCGTCACGCCGACGTCGACCGGCAGGAAGTCTCCGAGCACCTGCGGCAGCAGGAACTGGATCCCGACGCCGAGCGCGGCACCGATCGCGGCGCCGAGGAATCCCATCGCCGCCGCCTGCACGAGGTAGATCGTGAGCACGTGCGCGCTCGACGCACCGAGACAGCGCAGTACCGCCACCGTGTCGATCTTCTTCTGCACGAACGCACTCACGCCGCTCGCCACGCCGATCCCGCCGAGCAGCAGCGCGATGAGTCCGACGACGCCAAGGAAGCGCGCCAACTGACTGATCGCGTCGGTGATGTTGATCTCGTTCTCGACGACAGTGCTCACGCGCACGCCGGCGGCCTCGAAGCGCGGGCGGAGCGGCGCGACCCAGAGAGGACTCTGTACTCCGTCGGCAAGCTTGATCACCGCCTCGTACTCGGCGCGGCTCCCGAGTCCCATCAACTGCGTCTCGGCGAGGTACCGGTCGGGAATGAAGATCCGCGGCCCGATCGTCGCAGCGATCCCAGGGTCACCCGGCACGTTGATCAGCGAGGCGCGAATGACGAACCGTGCGAAGCCGATCACGAGCGTGTCGCCGATGCTCGCGTCGAGCGAGATGAGGAGCGACGGGTCGACGTACGCGTTCTTCCCGTCGTGCAGCGCGTTCCACGCACCAGCCGGCTCGGTGATGACCTCGCCATAGAACGGGTAGCCGGGCGCAACGGCGCGCACCTGTGCCAGGCGTGTGCCGCCCGAGGGAGCCGCAGTCGCCATGGAGGCGAAGCTCACGATCTTGGCCGAGGGCACGCCGGCGGTAGCGAGCGAGTCGAGCAGCGAGTCGAGCGCGGGCGTGAAGCCCGAACGGGCGCGCAGGTTGATGTCGCCGCCGAGGAGCGCGCGCGACTGTTCGGCGATGCTCTGCTGCACGTTGGCCGCGAAGGAG
>JANOWT010000331.1:0-4198 GCA_031418115.1 Gemmatimonadota bacterium | reverse complement strand
AACGCACTCGACGCCAACGGCCTGCTGCGCACGGCGATCCGCTGCGAGGACCCGGTGATCTTCCTCGAGCACAAGCATCTCTACCGGCAGACGTACAACAAGGGCGCGTACCCGGGCCCGAACTTCATGATCCCGTTCGGCAAGGCGCGTATCGTGAAGGAGGGCACCGACGTGACGGTGGTGACCTACGGCGCGACGGTGCATCGCGCGCTCGTGGCGGCCAAGCAGATCGAGGAGGAGCAGGGACTCAGCGTGGAGGTGATCGACCTTCGCACACTGTCGCCCTGGGACCGCGAGACCGTCTATGCGTCGGTCAAGAAGACCGGGCGCGTGATCGTGGCGTATGAGGATGCGATCTCGTGGGGCTACGGGGCGGAGATCGCGGCGCGCATCGCCGATGATTGCTTCGCCTGGCTCGACGCGCCGGTGAAGCGCGTGGCGAGCATGGATACGTTCGTGGGGTATGCGCCGAGTCTCGAGGATGAGATCCTACCGCAGGTGGCGGACTTCACCAAGGCGTACGTGGAGATCGCCGCGTTCTGACGTGTTGATCGACGACGGCCCGCTCTTCGTTCTCAGGCGGTCCGCGATCACCAGTGAATCCCCTACACTCGTCGCGGGCTTCCTCCGCTCTCGCGTCCGGGTGCACGGACCGATCATGCAAGGGTCCCAATCCGTCTTCGCACACCCTCGCTCCGCCCTCCCGCCATGACAGACACGCCGCGCACCTTCGGTCAACAGTTGGGCCGCCGTTCCTGGGCCGAGCCCTGGAAGATCAAGATGGTCGAGCCTCTGCACATGACCGACCGCGCCGCCCGCGCGCGCGCCCTCACTGACGCCGGCTACAACACTTTCCTGCTCCGCTCGCGCGACGTCTACATCGACCTGCTCACCGACAGCGGGACCAATGCGATGAGCGACCGCCAGTGGGCCGGTATGATGGTCGGCGACGAAGCGTACGCGGGCTCGGAGAACTTCTATCATCTCGAGGACGCGATCCATCGGTACTACGGCTACGAGCACCTCGTGCCGACGCATCAGGGACGCGGCGCCGAGAACCTGATCTCACGTACGGCGATCAGGCCGGGGCAGTTCGTGCCTGGGAACATGTACTTCACCACGACGCGCCTGCACCAGGAGATGGCCGGCGGCACCTTCGTCGATGTGATCGTCGACGAAGCGCACGACCCGCAGAACCGCAACGACTTCAAGGGGAACATCGACCTCGCGAAGCTCGACGCGCTCGTGAAGCGCGAGGGGGCAGCCAGGATCGCCTACATCTCGCTCGGCGCCACGGTCAACATGGCGGGTGGGCAGCCGGTCTCGATGGCCAACGTGAAGGCGCTGCGTGCTTGGTGCGACACGCACAAGGTGCGGCTCTTCCTCGACGCCACACGCGCGGTGGAGAACGCCTTCTTCATCCAGGAGCGCGAGACCGGCTACGCGAACAAGAAGGTCGCCGAGATCCTGAAGGAGTTCTGCTCCTACACCGACGGCGCCTGGATGAGCGCCAAGAAGGATTCGCTCGTGAACATCGGTGGCTGGGTGGCGGTGAACGAGTTCGCGCTCTTCGAGGAGCTACGCAACCTCGTGGTGGTGTTCGAGGGCTTGCACACGTATGGCGGGCTCGCCGGCCGCGATATGGAAGCAATGGCAATCGGCATCGCCGAGTCGGTGCAGGACGACTATATCCGATCGCGCATCGGGCAGGTACGCTACTTGGGCCAGCTACTCGAGGAATGGGGCATCCCGATGATGGAGCCGATCGGCGGCCACGCGATCTTCCTCGACGCGCGGCGCTTCTATCCGCATCTCACACAGGACCAGTTCCCGGCGCAGACGCTCGCGGCCGAGCTCTACCTCGACAGCGGCATCCGCGCGATGGAGCGCGGGATCGTGAGCGCCGGGCGCGACGCGAAGACCGGTGATCACAACCGTCCGAAGCTCGAGCTCACGCGGCTCACGATCCCGCGGCGCGTGTACACGCAGGCGCACATGGACGTGGTGGCGGAGTCGGTGAAGGCGATCTTCGACCAACGAGGACAGGTGAAGGGGCTCACGCTGAACTACGAGCCCAAGTACCTGCGTTTCTTCCAGGCGCGGTTCGAGCCGCTCTGAGCCCTCCACTCCGCGTTCGGCGGTGGAATGCCGGCGTCGGCGAGATCGTGGTGACGAGCATCGCTTACCGCGCACCTACCGTGCGCGATGCCGAGTTGCATTCCTCGCCGCGCCGAGCGTACGCTATGGGTATGCCTGCCACCACGGACCGCTACTGGACTCCGGCCGACCTCGAGCAGTTCCCCGAGAGGGACGGCTGCAAGTACGAGTGCATCGACGGGGAACTGCTGGTGACGCCCGCGCCGCGGTTCGATCACGGTCTCGCAATACATCGCCTGGCGCTGGCGATATCAGCCGCACTTGGCTCAGCGATGCGCGTCTTCTACGGCGTTCTCGATTTCCGCCCCGAGCCGATGGCAGTCGTCGAGCCTGACCTCGTGGTCTTCCGCGACCCGATGTCGCGCCGGACGAAGCTCGACGACATGGCGGGCGTCTCGGTTTTCGTGGAAGTGCTGAGCCCGAGCACGGCGAAGCGAGACCGGGGGATCAAGCGCTTGTTCTATCAACGGGCCGGCATCGCCGAGTACTGGATCGTCGACCTCGACAGCCGCGTGGTGGAACGCTGGCATCCGGGCGATTCCGCGCCAGAGGTGCTCCACGACGTGCTCAGTTGGGTCGACGATGCTACGAGTGAGCGGCGTTCCATAGACCTGCACGCGTTCTTCGCTCAAGTCTGTGGCGACGACCTCCAACCGCTCTGACTGCAGTGCCTCAGCGCTCGAACACGACCTTACCGCCCACGATCGTCAGCTGGATCTTCGCATCGCGGATCTGCTCGGGTGCGATTCGCGTGATGTCTCGGTCGATCATCACTAGGTCGGCGAGCATTCCCGCCCTGAGCACACCGCGCTCGAGCTCTTCGTACCCGGCGTACGCCGCGGTCGCCGTGTAGGCGCGCAGCGCCTGCTCCACAGTGATGCGCTCCTGTGGGACCCAGCCACCCGGGTTGGCGTCGTCGAGCGTACGGCGGGTGACCGCGGCGTAGATGCCCTCGAGAGGCGTAGGAGGCGCGACGAACCAATCGGAGCCGAACGAGACCTTCGCGCCAGCGTCGATCAGCGACTTGAAGGCGTACGTGCCCTTGGCACGTTCCGATCCGATCACGCGATCCGCCCAGCGGCCGTCGTCGATCGCGTGGTACGGCTGCATCGACGCGATCACCCCGAGTGGCGCGAACCGCGTGATGTCGGCCGGTGCGATGTGCTGGGCATGCTCGATCCTGAAGCGGCGATCACGCGGGCCGTTCTCCTGTGCCACACGAGCGAAGATGTCGAGCTGCTCGCGGATCGCGCGGTCGCCGATGGCGTGCACGAAGACCTGAAGTCCCGCTGCGTCGGCACCTTTGATCTGTGCGTAGCGGTCCTCGTTGCTCGTGACGTAGAAGCCACGGTCGTTCGGCGCGTCGGTGAAGGGCTCGAGCATCGCGGCGGTGTGCGAGCCGAGCGAGCCGTCGACGAAGCCCTTGAGCGCACCGTAGTGAAGCCAACCGTCACCGGTCCCGCCGTGCGACTTCACGTACGCGTCGAGGCGCGACCAGGTGGAGAGCGGAACGGCGGCATAGATGCGGGTGCGGAGCCGACCCGTCGCGTGCGCACGCTCGAAGGCCGCGAGGTCGTCCCACGAGCCCATGTTGTGCACGGCGGTCACACCGTTGGACGCGACGTAGGTCATGGCCGCTTCGAGGGCGCGGTCGTTCATCACGTCGCTCGCGGGCGGGATCACGCGCTCGATGAGTGCGGTCGCGTTGTCCTTGAAGACGCCGGCGGGCTCTCCGGCGGCGTCGCGCACGATCTCGCCGCCGCTCACGTTGGCGGTCGCGCGCGTCACGCCCGCGGCGCGCAGCGCGAGGCCGTTCGCGACGGACATGTGCCCGTCGAGCCGAGTGACGAAGACCGGATGATCGGGCGTGATCGAATCGAGCCAGGCCCGCGTAGGCAGCTCACCGCCCCAGTTCTGGTGATCCCAGTCGCCGCCGAGGATCCAGGTACCCTTGGGCACCGACGCCGCGAATGCTCTGATGCGGGCAACGAACTCCGCCGGCGTCCGCGCATCGCGCAGTTGCACCGAGGCGAGGCGGAAG
>JANOWT010000330.1:0-3583 GCA_031418115.1 Gemmatimonadota bacterium | reverse complement strand
ACCAGTTGCGCTCGGTGATCTCCTGCAGCGTGCGCGTGGCGTGCAGCGCGCACTTCCCGTCCACGATGTCGGCGGGCTGCTTGAAGCTCTCGCATCCGACGCAATAGAGACCGGTGTAGGAGCGTTCGTAGAAGTCGTCAGTACTCTTGGCGAAGATGCGCTCGAGCAGTTCACGCACCGCCGCGTGGTGCACGGGGTCCGAGGTGCGGATGAACTGGTCATGCGAGATACCGAGCGTCTTCCACGTGGAGATGAATCGTGCAGCGACACCGTCGACGAAGGTCTGCGGCGCGAGGCCCGCCTGTTCGGCGGTCTGCGCGACCTTCTGGCCATGCTCGTCCATTCCGATGAGGAACCAGACATCGTCGCCGAGCTGTCGATGAAAGCGGCAGATGGCGTCGGCGCCGATCTTCTCGAGCGCGTGGCCGAGGTGCGGGTCGCCGTTGGCGTAGTCGATCGCGGTGGTGAGATAGAAGCGCGGCATGCGTACGGTCAGGTCGCTGGAGGGGTGCCGGGCTTACCGTCGCCGCCGCGGCCTCGGCGTCCGCCACGGCGTCCGCGACGTCGGCGTCCGCGTGTCTTGGCGTCGGCGCTGGGCTCGGCGGTCGTGTCAGAGGCCGCGGCTTCCGGCTCACTGGAGGACTCGGCGGTCGCGTCGTCGGCGTCGGTTTCGTCGTCTTCGCGATCGTCTGGACCGGTTTGTGGCAGGGGTGCGACCTGGGCGACTGGTGCGACTGGTGCGACTGACTCGACCGGCGAGACCGGCACGACCGGCGCGACCGCAGCGATCTCCGCCGGAGCGCGGCTCAACGGTACGAGCTCGCGCCCGGCACGACCGTCACGACCACGCTCGCGACTCGGACGTCCGCGCCCCACGTCGCGCGCCACCTCGCGCCGCGGCTCCCGCTCCTCGTGTGCATCGCCTCCATCGTTCCCTGCGCTCGCATCCTCTTCATGAGGCTCGTCATCGACGGGCACCGTGGTGTCGCCGAGCTCGCGGCGGAACTGCGTGAGCGGGATCGTGCGCGCCTCGCCAGTGGCGGTGCGCAGCGTGACCTGATCGCGGAAGATGTCGTTGCTCACGATCTTCTCTTCGCCGATCGCGGTCGTGACGATCTTCCCCTCCTTGGGAAAGCGTTTGCGCGACTGCACGTAGAACTCGTGCTCGTAGCGCAGGCAGCACATGAGTCGGCCGCAGGTCCCGGAGATCTGCGCCGGATTGAGCGTCGAGAGGCGCTGATCCTTGGCCGCGCTCGACTTCACGGGCCGCAACTCCGGAAGCCATGAGGCGGAGCAGAACTGACGGCCGCATCGTCCGACGCCATCCAGGCGACGGGCTTCGTCGCGCACGCCGATGTGCCACATGTGCACACGCGTGGAGAAGCGTTTCTCGAGTTGACGGACCAGCTGACGGAAATCGACGCGCTCTTCGGCGGTGAAGAAGCAGGTGAGCCGGCGGCGGTCCCACTGCCACTCGGCGTCGCTGACCTTCATGTCGAGGTCGAGCTCGCGCACGATCTCGAGCGCGGCTTTGCGCACGGCTTCTTCGTCGACGCGCAGACGCACCGCGTTGTCGATCTCATGCGCGGTCGCGAGGCGCACGGCCTTCGGGAGCTCAGCCGGCGAGGCCTTGCCGTGCGATGTCCCCGTTCTGCGCTTCTCCGCGAGTTCGCCCGTGGCATGGATGCGCCCGAGGTCCTCACCGCGCTCCACCTGGACGATCACGGCTGCGCGCGCCTTGGGCGGCGCCTCACCGGTCCAGGTGTAGAAGGCGCGCCGGTTCCCCTTGAACTCGACCTCGACGAGGTGAGTCCGCGCTTGTACCGCGGTGGCTGTCACTCGACGAAGGCACCCATCTTGAGGTACTTCTCACGGCGCCGGCGGACGAGCTTGTCGGGCTTGAGCCGACGGAGTTCGTCGATGTGACGCAGCACCGCGTCGTGGACGTTCGCGGCGGTGACCGCGTGATTCGCGTGCGCGCCACCCACGGGCTCAGGGATGATCTCGTCGATCACCTTGAGCTCGAGCAGATCGGGGGCGGTGATCTTGAGACTCGCCGCCGCCTTCTCGCGCATCTCAGGGCTCTTGCCGTCCTTCCAGAGGATCGCGGCGCACCCCTCGACGGTGATGACCGAGTAGACGGAGTTCTCGAGCATGAGGATGCGATCGGCGACGCCGAGTGCGAGCGCTCCACCCGAGCCGCCCTCGCCGATGACGGTCGCGACGATCGGCACGGTGAGTTGGCTCATCTCGAGGAGGTTGCGCGCGATCGCCTCGGACTGTCCGCGTTCCTCGGCGCCGAGTCCGGCCCACGCGCCCGGCGTATCGATGAACGTGATCACCGGGACATGGAACTTCTCGGCGAGCTTCATGAGACGGAGCGCCTTGCGATAGCCCTCGGGGTGCGGCATCCCGAAGTTGCGATGCAGATTCTCCTTGGTGTCGCGGCCACGTTGATGGCCGATCACCATCACCGTCTCGCCGTCGAGTCGCGCCCATCCACCGACGATCGACGGATCGTCGCGATAGGCGCGATCGCCATGGAGCTCGATGAAGTCGGTGAAGGCGAGCCGCAGATAGTCGAGCGTGAACGGCCGACGTCCCGAGCGGGCGACCTGCACGCGCTGGATCGGCGTGAGGGTGCGGTACACTTCGCGCCGCATCTCGTTGAGCTTCTCCATGAGCGGCGCGATCTCGGGCTCGACGTCGAGCTTGCGCTCCTCAGCCACGCGGCGAAGCTCATCGATCTGCTTCTCGAGCTCGGCGATAGGCTTCTCGAACTCCAGGGCGGACGTACCCACGGTCAACCTCCTCTCACGAGACGCACGCGCTCGGCGCCGAGCAGCGCGCGGAGTTCCATCACGGCGGGTCCGGCGGTGGACAGCTTGAGCGACGACGAACGCAGGCGCGCCGGCACCCCATCGCGACCCTTCCAACGTAGCTCCAGCGGCGCCGCGCCGGGATGGGCCATGGCGACGGCGCGCACGTCGCGCATGACCTCGAGTGGGAGACCCGACGCAGAGTCGAGCTCGAGACTGACGGCGAACTGACCGGTCGCGCGCAGTTCGGCGAGTCGCGTGAGCGACTCCACGATGAACGTCGGATTCTCCGCGTCCTGATCGCGCCGCGAATAGCCGCCCTTGATGAGCATCGGGATGTCGGTCTTCACGCGATCACCGATCGCGGCCCACGCCTCTGGGAAAACGAGGATCTCGGCCGAGCCGGCGAAGTCCTCGATCGTAAGCCGCGCGAACTCGGCGCCCGACTTCTTGCTGATCTGTCGCTTGATCGCCGTGACGACGCCCGCGAGCGACATCTGTTCAGGGCTCCAGGTGCCGAGCTGCGCGACGGTGTGCGTCGCCATGATCTCGCACTCGGCGCGGAACGGCTCGAGCGGATGCCCCGAGATGTAGAAGCCGAGGATCGCCTTCTCCTGCGTGAGGCGCTCGTTCTCGGAGAGGGCAGGGATGTTGGGGAGCACCGGCTGAAGCGGAGCGGGGCTCGCACCCTCGGCAGGGCTCGCCATGAGATCGCCGAAGAGCGACCCCTGACCAGTGGCCTTCTCGGCTTGGTCGAGCGAGGC
>JANOWT010000329.1:0-1991 GCA_031418115.1 Gemmatimonadota bacterium | reverse complement strand
CACCAACTGCCGTTATGCCGCGGTGGACGCTAGGCCTCGCCTTTTGTGCCGGAGCGCTCAGCCTCGTGCTGCTTGAACAGAACGTGGGCGGCTCCGCCGCCGACGATCATCGACGCGAGAACCAACCCGAGGCTCATCCCTGGCTCCGGCACTTCGAACCCGTATTGCGACACGTACATCGCTCCATACAGCGGCAGCATAGCCAGAGCCCCGCCAATCACCGCGCCGACGTGCGAGCGAGCGAGGGGGAGAAGCAAACCGACTACCAGTCCGCAGAGAAGTCCGCCGGCCCAGTACGCGGCGAGCAGGGTTTCCAACGCGATGACTGAACCGTGACGAAGCCGAATGTCAGCAGAGCCCTGGACTAGGCTCGCGAACAGCGCCCATCCGGTGCAACACGTGGCCAAGAACGCGCCAAACCCGATGCCGATGCGGAGGTTCGAGGTAGTTTGCGAGGTCACAAAACGTTGGAAGTCGGCATAGCCGCCGTTATGCCGCGCGCTAGTCGCATGCGTATCCGGGCACTGTCTTGCCGTCGCGAAGCACAATGCCAACGTCGCAGTGATACTCGGCCTGCTGAACGGAGCACTCTAGACCGCCGGCGACCTTCCGGCGCAGGCCGGCCACTCGTGCTCCCGAACAGTCAATGTCCGTCGCGCGGCCAGGCATTGCGTCGAAGATCGCTTTCGCGCCGTCGCTGGTGAGGCTCAAGAGTACCCGGTCGATCGGTTCTTGCGGACCTGGGTCGATGAGAGTTGTGGCACTCAGCATCCAGTGGCCCCTCAGCTCACCCTCAAGCTGCTGTGCGTGTCGGCCGAATCCCGCGAGGACCGCGACGAGGGCGAGCGGTAAGATCATGCGCATTTCTAGGACTCCGGGTGCTTGGCTCTTTCAGTGCCGGGCCACGCGACGACGCCTCGGCGTCGGCATAACGTTTGGTTGTGCCGTGGCCGATTTCATAAAATGCAGGTGGGCGGCCGCGCCGAACCGTAAGGTACGAAAAAGCGCGGCCGCCCACCTGCTTCACTACTGCGGCCATCGGTCACCAACCTCCGTTATGCCAGGCGCGGCACCGCCGACGATCGCGGTACCTCAGGAGCGACTACCGGAGAGGGCGATGCACTCTTGGGAGCACGGCCGCGCGCAACGCGCACCGTAGTTCACCCCAAGAGCACTTCTTGCTTTCACGCGCTGCTGATGATCGCTCCTACAGCAGGTGCTCGGCATAACGTCGCGTTGTGCTGTGGACGCTTCAATAATGCGGCCGCGCAGCGGCCGCCACCATTAGCGCGGCCATCTGCACCAACGTTCGTTAGCTGGCGGTTGGTGGAACTTCGGGAATCCAGCCGAGCGGCGGTCCGCCCCCACCCGGGGGACGCAGGAGAAGCCGCGCCGTGCCCGGATCCACCGCGCGCTGTAGCGTCGTTCCAAGTCCGATCGCATACTCAGCCAGCCAGCGGTCGAACTCTTCCCGCGGCATCGCGAAGTCGGCTTCGGCGGACGGAATGATGATGGTGTGTGCGTCCGAAAGACCGAGGGAACGCAGCTTGGCCATGCAGTAGGACTGCTGATTCGATAGCTGCTTCTCGGCGGCCGACCGCGACATGGCGGAAATCCCATTGAACGACCAGAACCCGACGTGACCCGGCTCGAGCAGCGGCGTTACGATGATCGGCTTGGGAGCGACGGAGAGTGCAGTGCGCGCGTCGTCCCACGTCGCTTCGCGGAATTCAGGCATGAGGAACCAGGCGCCGGCAGCAAGCTGGGACGACGAGCGCCCCTGCGCAGTCCGCGTGACCCGAAGGGTGGCTTCCGCGCAGATGTCCATGAGTGGCGTGGCTCCCGTCCAGATAACGTTTGGTTGTGCCGTGGCCGCTTCCATAAGATGCAGGTGGGCGGCCGCGCCGCAACGTAAGGGACGATAAATCGCGGCCCCCCACCAGCTTCACAGAAGCGGGCCTCGGCACCCACCGCCGGTATGCCGGCGCGGT
>JANOWT010000328.1:0-11453 GCA_031418115.1 Gemmatimonadota bacterium | reverse complement strand
GTACGAGATGCTCACCGGCCGGCCGCCCTTCCTAGAGAAGTCGCCGCGCAAACTGCTCGCGGCGCACATGAGCGAGAAGCCGCAGCCGCTGAACGAACTGCGCCCCGACACGCCGCCAGCGCTCGCGGAGCTGGTGATGCGTTGCCTGGAGAAGGACGCCGACGCACGGCCACAGCAGGCGCGCGACCTGGTGCGCGTGCTCGAGACGGTCACCACCGGTGGAGGCAGTCAGCAGGCGATGCCGGCGGTGCTTCTGGTCGGGAGCGGCGCGCTCCAGCGGGCGCTGGGACTCTGGGCGGTCGCGGTGGCCGCGGTGGCGATCCTCACGCAGGCGGCGATCGTCGGCGTCGGTCTCCCCACGTGGGCGTTGCCCGGCGCGCTCGTGGTCATGGCACTCGGTCTGCCGGTGATCCTCTGGACCGCGTACGTGCACCGGGTCGCGCGCCGCGCCTATGCGCAGACACCGGCCTACACACCGGGCGGTACGCCGTCGCTCCAGGTGCAGGGCACCATGGCGACGATCGCGCTCAAGGCGAGCCCGCACATGAGTTGGCGGCGCACCGCGCGCGGTGGTGTGCTCGCACTCGGCACGTTCGTGGCCCTCATCGCTGGCTTCATGGGGTTGCGCGCGATGGGCATCGGCCCCGAAGGGTCGCTCTTCGCGGCGGGCACGCTCGCTGCGAGCGACAAGATCGTGATGACGCACTTCAACGTGAGCGGCGCCGATTCGTCGCTCGGCCGCGTGGTGAGCGAGGCGGTGCGCGCCGGGCTCTCGCAGTCGCGCGTGCTGACCGTGCTCACGCCGTCGCAGGTCGCGGACGCCCTCAAGCGCATGCAGCGCTCGATCAACGACCGCGTGGACCTGCCGACCGCACAGACGATGGCACTTCGCGAAGGAGCGAAGGCGGTGATCGACGGCGATGTGACACTGGTCGGCACGAGCTACATCCTCTCGGTGCGCCTCGTGACCGCCGACTCGGCGCGCGAACTCGCCTCGTACCGCGGCACCGCCAGCGGGGCGGCTGAGGTGATCGCGGTGGCCGACGAGCTCTCGCGGAAGTTGCGCGCGCGCGCCGGCGAGTCGTTGCGCACGGTGAATGCGTCGCGGCCGCTCGAACGCGCCACGACCTCCTCGCTGGAGGCGCTGCGCAAGTACAGCGAGGGTGCGTGGGCGAACGACGTCGAGGGCGACTATCCCAAGGCGCGCCGCCTGCTGAGCGAGGCCGTGACGATCGACACGCTCTTCGCGGAGGCTTGGCGCAAACTCGGCGTCGTGATGAACAACGATCTCCAGCCGAGGGCGCAGGTGGACTCGATGGCCCGCCGCGCCTTCGCGCTGCGTGACCGTCTGCCGGACGACCAGCGGGACTTCGTCGAAGCCAGCTACTACGGGTCCGGACCGGGACGCGACCGCGCGCGCGCGATCGCGGCGTTCGAACGGATGCTCGCACGCGGCGACAGCGGTGGAGTACTGAACAACCTGGCGCTCCAGCTGCAGGCCCGGCGCGAGTTCGCGCGTGCCGAGAGCCTGTTCACCGCCGCGGCGCGTCGCCGTCCAGGCCCCGGGCTCTTTCTGAGCAATCTCTACCGTATCAAGCTGCTCCGAGCCGATCTCGCGGGAGCGGACTCGATCGTTCGCTCGGTGCAGGGGATGCCCGGGGCGGAGGTGTTCAGTGCAGGCCATGACGTGGCGCGCGCGCAGCTGCTCGGTGACATCCCCGCGCTCCGAGCAGGGATCGAGAAGCAGTCGCGCGTGCGCGATCCGTCGGATCCCGCAGGATCGCTGTACGCACGCCTGACCCTCGAGGGGACGCTCGGCCAGTTCGGCGCGCAGGAGGCCACACTCGCCGAAGCGCAGCGCCTCGACTCGGCCAGAGGTCGATCGCCACACGCGGTGACGCGCGCGTTGCAACGACTGAACCAGCGGCTCGATCAGGGCGGAGACACCGCCGCCGCCGCCGACGAGATCGAACGCCTCTTCGCGCCCGCGGCGATCGCGAGTGTGCCACTCGTGGAGCGTCCTTACCTGGAGGGGGCCGGCTTCCTCGCGCGCGCCAGGCGTTCGCAGGCCGCGCGCGCGCTCGTGCGCCGCTTTCGCAGCGAGGTGCGCGACACCGCGCTCGTACGATCATCCGAACCCGAGATCCACGGCGTGGAGGGCCAGATCGCCGAGGCCGAGGGACGATGGGCGGATGCCGCCCGCGAGTACCGCCTGGCCGACCAGCTGCCCGACGGACCGAACGGGTCTTGCGACGTGTGCATCCTCGGCAGACTTGCGTTGCTCTTCTCGCGTGCCGGCATGGCGGACTCGGTCATCGCGTATGTCGAGCAGTACGAGCGGACGCCGATGGGTGCGCGCCAGCGCACGGGTCCGGATATCTATCTTCCCACGCCGTTCATCGAGGCGATCGCGCGCGCGTTCGAGCAGCGCGGCGACACCGCACGGGCTGTCGTCGCGTATCGCGACTTCGTCGAGCGGTGGAAGGACGCCGATCCGGAGCTCCAGCCGCGCGTCGCCGCGGCGCGCAAGCGGCTCGCCGCGCTCACACCGGTCGAGCGCCCGCGTCCCTGAGGGAGCGGCGGGCCTGATGGCTCGCCTCGCTACCGCTCGCGCAGGAGCTCGGCGATCTCGATCACCAGCGGTGAGTTCGCACCGAGCGGATGCCACGACACACGCTCTGTCTCGACGACCGGGAAGCGCGCGTCCGGCGTCCAGACTTCGACGAGTCGTCGGTCAGGGTCGACGAGCCAAAGGGTCGCAACGCCCTGTTGCTGGTACAGCTTCCGCTTCTCGAATCGGTCACGACGCGCGGTCGATGGACTCGTGATCTCTGCGACGAGCACCAAGGTCTTCATGCGGGTCCAGTCGCCGGTGATCGCCTCCGCCTTGGGAACCACGAACAGGTCCGGCTGCACGAGCGTGTCTGGACCCCACGAGATATCGGCAGGGCTCGCCAGCGTCTCGAGCGTACCGAGGTCATCGCAGTAGTCTGCCAGCAGGCGCGCGAGTCGCAAGACGATCCGCTGATGTGTGCCGCGCCGCGCCGGCGTCACGAGCAGCTCGCCCCACAGCAACTCGTAGCGATTGCCGTCGTCAGGGAGCGCACGGACCATGTCGGCCGTGAAGTACTCAGGGGCGAGAGCCATGACCACAGGGTACGCTCGGCGGCGAGGGGGGCGCAAGAGTTCACGCGGCGAGTGTACGGCGCTCCATGCGCGATTCTCTAACTCGACACAGATTCCACACATGCGCCCACTTCATCTGCTCATTCTCGCGGCCCTGGCCGCCGCGTCGCCCATCGTCGCCCCGCTCACGGCCCAACAGCCCTACCCCACCGCCTGGGACCCCGCCCACCTCAATCGTCCCGACGTCATAGCCGCCCTCGCGCACCTCGAGCGCGGCTTCCCCAAGCAGGTCGACGAGTGGATCCTCATAGCGCAGATGCCCGGCAAGTCCGAGCATGAACAGCAGCGCGCCGCCTACGTGCGCGCCGAGATGGAGAAGGCCGGACTGCAGGTCAGCGGCGACTCGATCGGCAATGTCACCGGCAAACGCAAAGGCACCGGCGGCGGCCCGACGATCGTCTTCGCCGCGCACATGGACATCGTCCACTCGCTCGCGATCAACACCACCGTGCGCCGCGTGGGCGACACGCTCCACGCGCCCGGCATCTTCGACAACAGCGCCTCCGTGGCGAACATGCTCGCGAGCATCCGCGCGCTCAACGCCGCGAAGGTCGTCACCAAGGGTGATCTCGTCTTCGTCGCCACGGTGCAAGAGGAACTCGGCCTGCGCGGCATGGCGTATTGGCTCAAGCACAATCCCAAGCCCGACCTACTCATCGCGATGGACGGCGGACTCGGCGCCGTGAGCTACGGCGCGCTCGGCATCTATTGGACACGCTACCGCTTCAAGGCCAGTGGTGCACACACGTTGCGATCACGTGGGCAGCCCACGCCCGTGCTCGCGATGGCCGACGCCGTGCAACGCATCTATAGGATCCAGCCGCCGCCACTCCCCAATGGTGCCGTGATCAACGTGGGCCAGGTGCATGGTGGTGAGATCTTCAATGGCATTCCGCAGGATCTCTTCTTCACGGTCGATCTTCGCTCGTCCGATCCCGCGCTGCTCGACTCACTCGACCGCGTGATCGGGATGCTCGCGCAAGAAGCGGCCGACAAGGAGAAGGTGACGCTCGTGGTGGAGGCGGAGCAGAAGAACGGCGCCGGCGGCACGGAGCGCATGCTCGAGCCTGCGCGCCGGCACCCGCTCGTGCAGACGGCGATCGACATCCAGAAGCAGTTGAATGTGGACTTCGGCATGCCGGGCGCGTCGGAGGCGCTCGCGACCGGGAGCACCGACTCGAACATCGCGGTGGTGATGGGGATCCCGAGCATCGCAATCGGCCGGTCGCAGGGTGGCAACCAGCACACGCTCACGGAGTGGGCGCATTGGCCGAGTGCGTTGCAGGGGACAAAGCTCACGCTGCTGCTGGCGACGACCTTCGGGGATGGAGTGAAGGTGGTGCCGCCGCGGTTCGTGCCGTGACGATCTAGGCCGGTCGAAAGAACTCCGCGATCTCGATCACGAGTGGCGCCGCGATGCCGGCCGGGTGCCACGTGACGCGCTCCGTCTCGATCGCGGGGAAGCGTGCGTCCGGCGTCCACACCTCGACCTGTCGGCGATCCGTGTCCACCAGCCAGAGCGTTCCCACGCGGTTGTCCTGATAGAGTCTTCGCTTGGACGTGCGATCGTGGTGCGCCGTCGATGGGCTGAGGACCTCGACGACGAGGTCGATCAGAGTGACGGCGCGCCAGTCACTACGTCCCGCCTGGGATGGGTGCACGACGAAGACATCCGGCTGAACCAGACTGCGGGAGTTCCACGAGACAGCGGCCGGTCCTGACATCACTTCGCCGAGTCCATGCTCACGGCAGTACTGCTTCAATGCAAAGGCGATGTTGCCGGCTACCCGTTGATGCGTTGCCTGCGGCGGGGGGCTCACGAGCAGGTCGCCGTGCACGACCTCGTAGCGCTGTCCGTCCTCAGGGAGCGCGAGGACCATGTCGGCCGTCCAGTGCTCAGGCGCGAGGGGCATGACCATAGCGTATGCTCGGCAGGAGGGGGAGCGCTAGAGGACACGCGCCGAGTGTAAGCCGAGAATTCTGAGTGCTCGTCATCACTTCATCGCTCACGTCATCGGTAGTCAAACCGGTCCGCCATAGGCACATTTGGTGCTGTGACTCCCCCCCCCGCCACCACCCTCGGCCGCTACACCCTCCTCTCCCGCCTCGGCGCCGGCGGCATGGGCGACGTCTGGCGCGCTCACGACGCAAACCTCGATCGCGAAGTCGCGATCAAGCTCCTCAACCCCGGCGCCCTCGCCGACGCCACCACGCGCGATCGCTTCCGCCGCGAAGCCCACGTCCTCTCGCGCCTCTCGCACCCGGGCGTCGCGACGATCTACGACTTCGACTCACAGAACGGCGTCGACTTCCTCGTGATGGAACTCGTGACCGGCGGCACGCTCGAGTCCCGTATCACGCAGGGCGCGCTCAGCACCGCAGACGTCACGCGCATCGGCGCACAGATCGCCGACGCACTGCAGGACGCGCATACGCGCGGCTTCCTCCACCGCGATCTAAAGCCTGGCAACGTGGTCCTCACCGACTCGGGCCAGCCCAAGATCCTCGACTTCGGCCTCGCGCTCCTGCTCGGCGGCGCCGCCGCGTCGGGCAAGATCACGCAGACCGGGATGATCGTCGGCTCGCTCCCGTACATGGCGCCTGAGCAACTGCTCGGCGAGGCCGATGGTGTGAGCACTGACATCTACGCACTCGGCGTGATGCTCTTCGAGATGTCCGCCGGCCGACGCCCATTCATGAAGGAGCGCTCGGAAGCGCTCATGTTCGAGATCTTCAACAACACCGCCCCACCGCTGCGCTCGCTGCGAGCGGACGCCCCGCAAGAACTCGAAGCGTTGATTGCCGACTGCCTCGGAAAAGAAGCCGCGCTCCGGCCTGTGTCGGCGGCGGCGGTCGCCGAGTCACTGCGGGCGGTCGGCAGCGGCACGCACGCGGTCGCCGCTGCCGCGCCAGCGCGCACCACCATCCGCTCCATTGCAGTACTCCCGCTCCGCAACGTCTCGCGTGACCCAGCGCAGGAGTACTTCGGCGACGGCATGACCGAGGCGATCATCTCGGACCTCGCGCGCATCAAGGCGTTGCGTGTCATCTCGTACACATCGTCGATCAAGTACAAGGCCACGGACAAGTCGCTCCCCGAGATCGCGCGCGAGCTGAACGTCGACGCCGTGCTCGAGGGCTCAGCACTTCTCCTGGGCGACCGCGTGCGCGTGAGTGTGCAGCTCATCTCCGCCCGTGCCGACGAGACGCTCTGGGCCGACCGCTACGACCGGTCGCTCGAGAATGTGCTCGGCCTGCTCAGTGAACTCGCCGAGACGGTGGTGCGCGAGATCGCCATTCAGATCACTCCAGCGGAAGCTACGCAGCTCGCCAAGCGGTCGGTGGTGAATCCGGAAGCGCATATCGAGTTCCTCAAGAGCAGGCACTCCGCGATCCAGGGGACCAAGGACGCGCTGGAGATCGCCGTGAAGCACGCGCGTCGCGCGCTCGAGATCGATCCGGACTTCGCGCTCGCCTGGTCGTCGCTCGCCGACGCCCAGAGCATTCGCGCGGCGCGTGGCATGGCGCCGGCGGCCGAAGCGGGCGCCGAGGCATACGCTGCGGCGACACGCGCGCTTGAGATCGATCCGTCGCTCGCCGACGCGCATGCGTCGCTCGGCATGATCGCCTCTCTCAGCGGCGATCCCGCCGGCGGCATCCGTCTGCTGTCGAAGGCGATCGAGCTCAACCCCGGCCTGCCGATGGCGCACAGCCTGCTCGGGCGCTGCTACTACGCGTTCGAGCGCCACACGGAAGCGCTCGCGGTGGCGAACAAGTCGGCCCAGCTCGATCCGCTCTCGGCGCTCATGCGGACCTCGCCCGGCGACGCCTATTACTTCGCCCGTGAGTACGAGAAGTCGGTGTTCCACTACCGCATGGCGATCGAGCTCGACCCGCGATTCGACGGTGCGCACACCGACCTCGCGCGCGCGCTCGAGGCGCTCGGACGGTTCGGCGAGGCGCGTGCTTCATATGAGGCGGGGCTGCGCGTCTCCGGCGGTGTGGCCGGCCCGACGTTCGGACTCGCGCATCTCGAGGCGGCCGCAGGCAACCAGGCCGAGGCGCGGCACATTCTCGCCGAACTGACCGCGGCCCGCAGCGTCCGCGTGGTCTCGGCGTGGGGCATCGGTGCGTTGCATGCTTCGCTCGGCGACGTGGACGACGCATTCCATTGGCTGGAGATCGCGATCAAGGAGAAGGCGACCGGGCTGCTCCTGCTGCGCGTGCATCCGCGGTTGGATCCGATCAGGAAGGATGCGCGGTACTGGCCGATGGTGGAGCGGGTGGGGTTGGGCTGACGCGTTCCGGAATCGCGGGCTGGCATCATCAACCGTCCGAGAAGAGCTCCGCCAGTTGGATCACGAGAGGAGCGGGGGCGCCAGGTGGGTGCCATGTCACTCGCTCGGTCTCGATCGTCGGGAATAGCGCTTCGGGCGTCCAAACCTCGACCGTCTTCGTCTCCGCGTCGACGAGCCAGAGTGTTCCGACACGGTGCTTCTGGTAGAGCCGTCGTTTCTGCTCGCGGTCCTGCTTCGCCGTTGAAGGACTCAGTACCTCGGCGACCAGCACGAGTACTTTCATGCGCGCCCAGTCGCGTGTCAAAGCGTCTTCGATCGGAATCACGAAGACGTCGGGCTGCACCAGAGTCGTGTCGTCCCAGCTGATGTCGGCTGGGCTCGCCCACGTCCTGAATCGACCATCGGCACGGCAGGCGATGGTCAGGTCGAACACGAGGCGACCAACGATCTCCTGATGCCGTGCGCGCGGCGCGGGCGTCACGAGCAGGTCCCCGTCGACCAACTCATAGCGGTTGCCGTCACTGGGCAGCGCGAGCACCATGTCGACCGTCCAGGCCCGGGAAGAGAGAGGCATGACCATAGGCTACGCTCGGCGGCGAAGAGGGCGCAAGAGTTCACGCGCCGAGTGTAGGTCGAGAATTCCGAGGCGCAGCATCAGATCGTCGCGGAGGTGGAAATCTCGCGGCGTGTTCTCAGCCGCTGTCGAGTTCCCTCAATCTCCGGGCGAGCCTACCACCCCCCGCCACCCCCGCCTCCCGAACTCCCGCCACCACCACTGCTCCCCCCGCCGCCAGAACTGGATGGCGCCGAGACCGAGCTCGCCATGCCGCCGATCGCCCCCGCGAACGAAGCGCTCGATCCGCCACCAGAGAAGCCGCCGCCTCCACCGAACCCGCTCCACCCGCCGCCTGACGACGAGCCCAGCGAAGCCGCACCGGACGCGTTGTGCATCGCGATGGCAGAACCAGTGGCCACCGTCGCTCCGCCGAATGCACGAAACCATCTGTCAGCCTCGCGGCCGAGCCCGAACGCGATCACGTACGGGAACCAGGCGTCGCGCAGCTGCGGGGTGTCGTCGCGCAGCTCGTCGCGGAAGAAGCGCCGCGCGGCCGCGAGTCGCTTGCGCACCGCGATCCTCTCAGCCGACTCTCGCGAGGCGGCCATGTTGCAGATGGAGTTGAAATACGCCGCCAGCAGCAGCGCGATGCCCGTGAGCGTGAACGCACCGACGGCAAGGCTGCCGGCCACGAGGAAGAAGACGGCGAACACTGCGGTGACCGCGCCGATAGGCAGCAGAGCACCGATCGCGAACGGCACGAAGTCGCTGACGCGACGCTGGAACGCCGACGCGATCCCGAGGGAGATGAGATACGCGAAGAACGAGATCAGCGCCGCCACGCCAGCGAAGGCGGCATCGGACGAGTCGCGTGCGACACCCATGCCGGTGAGTGCGAGCGCAGCGGCGGCGAGCGCGAGCGTGAACTGCCTGGATGGCTTGGAGCCTCCGTGCGTGCCGGGCGCAGCGCCGACCATCTGCTTGAGTTGCGCGGCGATCTTGGACGCCGGATCGAAGCCGGTGCTCTTGTAGCGAGCGCGGACCTCGGTGGTGCTCGTGGTCTTGGAGTGCGATTCGAAGAGCGCGTCGATGAGCGCGCGTTCGTGCTCCCGGAACTCGCCGCGGTTCACCTCGATGGTGAGATGCAGCACCTCCTCCTTGAAGATGAGGATCCCCTTGGTCTCGACGCGGCTGGAGAGTCTGCCCTCTTGGACCAGTCTCGCGAGTGTGGCCGCGACCTCTGGGCCGGAGGTGTGATCGTCCCAGGCGGCGCCTGCGACCTCGGGGAGCATGGAGAAGACGTGCTGCTCGAGCCACTGTGGGGTGATGGCGTTCGCGGGGAGCAGTGCGGCGAAGCGGCCGAGTCGCGACTCGCGCGCGCTGAGGCGGACGAGCAGGACGAGCATCGCGACGATGAGTACGATGAGTACGGCGCGCCGTGTGTCGGTCGCTGCGCCGAACCGCACCGCCGACGGTCGGCCAGCGGCGGTGAAGCGGAGTGGGATCGTGACGACGAAGCCTTGGCCTGGTGACAGTGAGTCGACGTGCCAGCGGCCTGTGAAGTCGGGGCGCGTCGTCCAGGCAGGGTCGAGCGTGAGCGTGAGATCGAAGCGTTCGATCATTCCCTCGCGCTCGACCATGGCGAAGTTGTGGTCGAGTTCATAGCTGCCGTCGGGCTGCGGATCGAGGACGCGGCCGTGCGTGGTCTCGATCGAGTACTGGCGGAGCGTGTTGTCGAAAGGCGGGTCGCTCGGAAGACGGGCGCGCCAGCGGAGGGTTTCGCCGTTGTCGCTCCACGCGAAGTCGTCGACGTGTTCGAGCGCATCATCCGCGTGGAGTTCGAACTCGGCGCCGGTGGCGGAGTCCGTGCGGGCGAGTCGGCGGAGCGAGATCGTCTGGGCGAAGCGGACGTCCCAACTGCGCTCTGCGCCGTTCCAGTCGCCCGAGAGGCGAATGGTCTGGCGCTCGGTGATCAGGAGGGTGCCGGTGGAGTCGAGGTGGGCGCTGACGGTGACAGCGGGCCAGTGGATCTGGCGCGACTGTGCGCGGCCGCTGCACGGGATGAGGAGCAGTCCGAAGGTGACGCCGAGCACTCGAGCGGTGTTCTTCATGCGATGAAAGCTGGCGCGTGACGCCCCCAGAACACTAGCCGTGAGGAGCGGCCGGACTGAACCCGAACAATCCCGCATCCTTGTCGGGCATCCCGCGCATGTCCGCCAGCACGATCTCCGCGGCGATCTTGGAGTAGATCATCCCGTTGCCGCCGTACCCCATGACGGCGAACACGTTGGGATGCCCAGGCACCTTTCCGATCAACGGCAAACCCGTGCTCGTGGAGCCGTACGATCCGGCCCAGACGAACTCAGGCGTGGTGTCGAGACCCGGCATGAGCGCGGCGAGCTTGCGCGCCAGCGTCGCGGACTTGGCTCCCATGAGCGCGTCGCGCGCGGCGTCGTCGGCGATCGGTTCGTCCTCACCACCGCAGACGACGCGGCCGTCGGAAGTGGAGCGCAGATACAGGTACGGGTGCGACGCTTCCCATATGAACAGTTGCTCGGGCCAGAGCGCATGTTCTTGCGGTCGGGTGGCGATCGCCCACGAGGAGGTGATCGTGTGTCTCCCCCGCGGCACGATGCCCGGGAGGTCGTGGCCGGTGGTGAAGACGACGTGCTGCGCGGTGATCACAGGCCCCCCGGCGGTCTCGACGGTGACCTGGCCCGGTGCGCTCTGCACGTCGGCCACACCCACGGGTGCATAGAAGTGGGCCCCGCGCTCGAGCGACTTGGTGAGGAGTCCGCCAGCGAGCTTGCGCGGGTCGACCGCGATGTTCGCCGGACTGAGGATCGCACCGTCGCGCGCGATGTTGAACCGCGCGCGCAGTTGTTGCGGCGTGATGAACTCGGCAAAGAGCCCGGCCGTCCGTCGCAGTGCGGCCTCATGCCGCAACCCGTCGGCGTCGAGATCGGTGCCGGCGAGCAGGAGGGAGTCGCTCACAGTGAGCCCGCACTCGATCTCGAGTGCCGCCACGCGTGCCGAGAGGTTGGCCACGGCGATGCGCGACCGCCGCCACGCGGCGTCGGCGTAGTGGTGACCGGCCCTGTGCGTGAGCACGCGCAATGGCTCATCCATCTCATACAGAACGAGTGCGGTCGCCTCCGGAGTGGGGACCTGTACCGGCGCGCGTCGGTCGATCGCGATCACGTTGAAGCCCGCGGCCGAGAGCGACTCGACGATCATGGCGCCGGCGATCCCCATGCCTACCACGAGGACGTCGGCGGAGACGTCGGCCTTGAGCATGTCGGTGGGTACCGTGGGACTGCGGTATGCCTTCCAGGCTGGGCGGCCGGTGACGGGGTCGAGGTCGGACATGTGCTGAATCTGGGCCGCGCCCGCGCGGTCACCTATCGCACGGA
>JANOWT010000327.1:0-4843 GCA_031418115.1 Gemmatimonadota bacterium | reverse complement strand
CTTGGGAGCATTGGCCACATACCACCCGGTGACGTACATCCACTGCGCCATTCGCGTGAGCTTCGCGTAGTCGATCCGCTCCGGCAGGTCGCCCGCGGTGTGGTAGTCGTCGTGCAGGTTCGTGGTGTACATCAGCGCCGGGATCCCCAGTCGCGCGTACGGCAGGTGATCGCTGCGGAAGAACCATCCCTCAGGGTGTGTCGGACGGTCCCAGAGCGTGTCGACCACGAACCGCCCGGTCGCGGCGTTGGCCCGCAGCGCCATCTCCACGAGTTCGCTCGAGACGCGGTGCGGCGGCTGTACGCCGAGCAGAGCCGCGGTGTCGGGATGATTGCGGCCGATCATGTCGCCGTTGAGCACGGTGACGATCTGCGAGAGCGGTACCACTGGATGCGCCGAGTGGTAGCGTGAGCCCAAGAGACCCCGTTCCTCGGCACCGTGATGGACGAAGAGCAACGAACGTTTGGGTCGCTGTGCCACGAACGCCCGCGCCGCGGCGAACAGCGCGACGCTCACCGAGGCATTGTCATCGGCGCCGGCGAGCACCGAATCGCCGGGCACGAGCAACCGCACGCCATTGGCGTCCTGATGCGAGCTGTAGAGCACGTACTCGTCTCGCAGCACGGGGTCGGTGCCGCGCAGCTTGCCGATCACGTTCACGGACGGCGTCTCGAACCGCTCAAGACGAATCGAGAGCGTTGCGGCCGGGCCTAGTCGAAGCAGGGCGGCCGCGGCGGCCCGCACCACGAACGCCGGGGAAGCCCCTGCGCCGAGCGCGGGGACCGGTGCCACGCGAGTGGATCCTCCCGCGGCCCGTGGCGTTGCGTTGTCCACGTCGTAGTCGCCGCGCACCCGGGTGAGCGCCAGCGCGTGGAAGTCCACGTCGACCGGCGCGTCGGCCACGAGTATCACCGCCGCCGCGCCGCGGCGCGTGAGCCGCGCGAGTGTGCCGGTGATCGCGGCCGCCGCGTAGCGCGCCGAGGCGGGGTAGCTGTACTGCCGGATCGTCCCGGGTGCAGGTGCGCGCAGCATGGTCGCGACAATGCGTCCACGGATGTCGATCGTGGTGTCGGCCGGATCGGAGAGCCAGAGCACCGTCCCCGCGGCCTCGACGGGTGCAACCCCAAGCGGGATGATCTCGTCGTAGAGGGCGACCCCCTGGCCGGCGATCGTCGCGCGGCTCGCGGACACCGCAACGCGCGTGCGCGTGATGTTGAACCATTGGAACCAGGTGCCATCATCACCTGCGGGTTCCAAGCCAATGCGTGCGTACTGATCCGCCACCCAGATCGACGCTTTCATCTCGTCGAGCGTGCCGCCCTCGCGCCCGCGCATGGCCGGTGAGGCCATCGCGAAGAGATCGCGACGGAGGTCGGCTTCGCGGATCTCGCGGATCGCGGCGGCGGGTCGCTGCGCCGTGACGACCACCGGCAGCGCGAGGAGGAGCATCAGGCGTCGGCGCACGCTACGCGATCCATCGCTGTGCGGTGGCCTTTCGCGCGAGCAGGAGCAGGCCAACGCCGATCAGCAGTACCATGCCCTGGATCGCGTACGCTGCCGTCTCGGGCTTCGCGTCCGCCGGGCTCAGCCCGAAGAGCGACACGTCCTGAACGACGATCCCCAGCACCGACGCCACGAGCAACGGCATCGCCCAGCGCTTACGCATGATGAGGCCGAGGCAGCCGAGCGCGCCGGCCCACACTGCGATCGCCGTCGCCGCGACCGACCAGGCAGGGCGCGCGGCGTACATCGCCTGCTGTGCTGCGGTCATCTTGGCTACATCCGCTGGAGTGAGCATGACGTCGGCGAGGTAGGCGGCGCAGCCGAGCAGGTTCCAGAGCAGTGCGGCGATCGCGACCGGCAGGTACCACTTCGGGGGCTGTTCCATTTCGTGCTCTCCGGGGTTGTTGGCTGCGCGATGATAGGAGCGCTCGACGCTCTACGCAAGCAGAATGGAGGCTGTTTCGCGGCGTGGCGGCGGTCTAGCGGAGCGGTCCGGTCGGTGGCATGATAGCGCTACGCAGCGCCTCGAGCGTCCCCCCTGTCCACAGGAGTGCCGTCGTGCAACTGAACCTCCGCAGTGTTTGTCTGGTCTTCGCGCTCTCAGCGGCCGCGCTCGCGTTCGGTCGTTCCGATGTTCGCGCTACCAGCGGCCCGGTCGCGGGCGTGAGCGTCGTGAGATCCGACCTGGACACGTACGACGACGCTCGGCTCATGCGCGACCTCCGTGATGAACTCAACGACGTCCTGGAGGAGGTGGAGGACGACGATGCCGATCTCGAAACGCTCGCCGAGTTGATCCTCGATGCCTTCGGCGATGACGGCGACACGGGCGCCGAGACCGATATCTCGCTCGAGGATCTGGAGGCCGAGATGGAGGAGGCGGGGACCTCGCTCGAACAGGTCATCGCCGGAGCGCTCGGTATGGGAGTCAGTGATGCGGGCGGCTCGGGTTCGACGCACACGGTCCCGATGATCATCCGTGCGAGTCGAGAGGTCGGCGTTGAGATGCAGTCCGACCACCCCCGCACGCGCCCGCTGCTGGAACGCACAGCGGTCCGCGCGAGGAACGCTGTCCGCCAAGCCAGGAGTGAGTCGGCGAGCGGGACCAGCGGCGTGTGATCGAGCGGGACCGAGCGCAGGACGCGGGCACGTCCGCTTCGCGTAGCGAGGTCGGCCGGTACCCGTTCCCGGTGAGTCGGGGGCCCGAGGAGTCCCCCTACCTCACGTGGATCCGCAATCATTCGAATTACATGACGGCGCGGGGGTTGCTCGACTACCTCCGCGCCGCCGGCGTGCTGCTACGCGGGATGGTCATCAACTTCCTGATCTTTGTCCCGTATCTCCTCGCGCTCGCGATCGGTCTCGCCTACTCCCACCACTGGCTGCGCTCGCACCCGTTCTATCTGACGCTCGGTGTGCTCGGCTTCGCGTTCGTCTGGGTACTCGTGTTCGCGCTCTCGGTGCCGATCCTGCGCGTCGTGCTGCACAACCGGAGCGTGGAGACCGGGAGCGACAGTACGGTCCGCCAGCGCGACCGGTACGAACGGTCGTTCGGCGGGCTGTTGCTCGCGGCCGGCCTCATCTTCGCGCTCGAGTCGCTGCCGTGGTTGCTCGAGTCCTTCCACGATCGCTTGCAGCTCGGGTCCGTGACCTGGCCGCGTACCCTGGCCATGGCGTCAGCTGGACTCGCGGCGCTGAGCGGAGCGAATCGACTCCTCTCGCTCCTGAGCGGCGTTCGCAAGCAGGTCGTGATGGTCCTGATCGGTGTGCTCGGTCTGCTGGTACCGATACTCGTCGTGGTCGCGGTGACGGACTATCTACTCTACGGTCTGCCCCCGTCGTTCCTTTGGATGATCAGTCCGCTGGCCGTGCCGGTCGCCGGCGTGATCGGCCTCGTGGTCACGATGGTGCTCGGCGTGCGACGTCGCGCGTTCCTGGCGCGCGAGGTCGCCGCGGTCTCGGGGCTCTTCGTCGTGAGCGTCGGACTGGCCGTGGGGGTCGTGTGGCTAGGCTCGATCGCGATGGATGAGGCGGGCAAGGGCAACAAGGAGCTCGAGCAGACGCTCGGGATGATGAAGGAGACTGCAGCGCAGTTCGAACGGATCGAGAACCGCGAGGATCTCACACCCGAAGTGGTCACACTCCTGGACGCGGGCGCGTTCGCGAACGAACAGTATGAGTCCGGCGGCAAACTGCTCCTGGAAGAGCTGCGGCAGGACAGCATCCGCGCGGTGAGAGCGGACAGTGTGCGAGGTGACTGGTATGACCTGTTCAGGCCTCTGCGCGAGGCGGAGAAGGATGCCAAGCGTGCGGCGAGCTATTTAGAGTCCCAGATGCCGCTGGCGTCGCTCGCGTATCGGCTCTCGCGACGTCCGACCAATGAGCTCGATCCGCTGCGCGACGAGCTCGTTCGTCTGGCTCGGGTCGGCGTACACAATGAGATCGCCGGTCAAGCGGGAGGGCACGATGGACTCGCGACGCGACTCTCGGACGCGCTGCTGGACCACTTTCTCGAGTTGGAGCTTCGCAGGGCCGCGCCTGAGGATTCGGATGTCGCACGCGATCCTCTGCTCGCGATACGCTCGCGCTATGCGCGACTGGTCTCCGATAGCGTGCGCGCGCGCGCCCGCGATGAGATGCTCTGGGCGCTGAGCGCGTCGGACGATGCGGGGATCGCGGTGCTGCTCAGTGAGGAGACGCTGTTGCGCGCGGTGGAAGAGAAGTTCGCCGACGTCCCGGGCACTGCGAAGAAAGCGCAGCTCGCCGGAAGGCGCGAGCTCGCCACGCTGCTGACACATCAAGAACTCCTCGACCTCGTCCTCCCGGCGGAGGGCGCGCGCGGACTGGCGCCTCCCACTCGCTCCGAACGCGCACGATTGCTGCGTGCGGCCGTGCCGCGCTTCCCGGTCGGTCAGAGCGACACGTCGACCGCCACGGCCCGCGTCCTCGCGACACTGTCGAACCGTCTCGCCGCCGTGCCTGAGTCGCCGGAAGAGTCCACGGCGCACCGACTCGCGTTGTTCCATCGCACCAGCGCCGCGCCCGCGGACGATGCGCGTGGCTCCGCTGGTGCGCCGACGCGCGACCGTGAGCCCACCGACGATGAGATCGGCCGCGCGGCCGCATTGCAGCTGGCCACGCACGCCATCGCGGCGATCGACGCCGACTACCTGCGCGGACTCGCGTTCGGGGAATCCTACGAGCTGCGCGAGGGACGTTTTCGCGAGCTTGCCGATTCGATCGAGCAGGACGCGACGAGCTCCTCACGCTGGACGTCGTTCCTCGAACTCGAACGCGCGACGCTGGACTCGCTCGCGTTGGTGCCGCTCTCGCCGGCCGT
>JANOWT010000326.1:0-2583 GCA_031418115.1 Gemmatimonadota bacterium | reverse complement strand
TCACCGTCGCCGAGCGCGTTGGTCATCACGCGGCGGATCTGTGTCTCGATCAGCGCGGCATTGGCGCGGATCTCACTCGCCGAACGGATCGGGCGCTCCTCGCTCTTGCCGCTCGGGTCGCCGATCATCGCCGTACCACCGCCCACGAGCGCGACCGCTGTGTGACCGGCGCGCGCGAGTCGCACGAGTCCCATGATCGACACCAGGTTCCCCACGTGCAGGCTCTCGGCGGTGGGATCGAATCCGCAATAGCCCTTCACTGGGCCCTTGGCGAGCGCGGCCGCGCAGCCCTCCGTCTGCTGGAAGAGGAGGCCGCGCCACTCGAGTTCTTCGAGGAGCGGGAGCGAGCCGGGCGAGGGAACCGGGGGAACAGAGGTCATGCGCGAAAGGTACGGGAGGCACGCAGGGATGTCATTCCCGTTCGGCGCACGGGTCTGCGCATGTGCGTTGCCCCACCCTCTGCCTCGGCCTAGCTTCCGCTCATCGCGATGCGACGCAAACTCCTCCTCTTCCTGCTCGGCTGCGCAGCACTCGGCGTCGTCGGCGCCCTCGGGTTCGCCGCCTACTGGACCTGGTTCCTGTGCGCCGGCGACCGCTGTCCGTCGATCGCGCAGTTCGACGAGTACAAGCCTGCGCAGCCGGCGCGCCTCTACGCCGCCGACGGCCGCTTCATCGCCGAGGTGGGGCTCGAACGTCGCTCGGTCGTGCGGCTCGAACAGGTGCCGCAGCATGTGATCGACGCCTTCGTGATCACCGAGGACAAGCGCTTCTACCGACACGAGGGCATCGATTACGTCCGCATCCTCGGATCGGTCTGGGCAAACGTGAAGGCGATGGGGTTCGCCGAAGGGTTCTCGACGATCACCATGCAGCTCGCGCGCAATGTCTTTCCCGAACAACTACCCTCGAAGTCCAAGGCGCAGAGCGCCATGGCGAGCCTAGCGCGCAAGTTCCGTGAAGCCAAGGTCGCACGCGAGCTCGAGACGCGATTCAGCAAGGAGCGCATCCTCGAGCTCTATCTGAATCAGATCCCGTTCGGCTCCGGGGCGTACGGCGTGGAGTCGGCGGCACGGCGCTACTTCGGCCGCCCGATCAACGAACTCACGGTCGCCGAGGGCGCGATGCTCGCGGCGCTCCCCAAGGCACCGTCACGCTACAACCCGCGTCGCTTCCCGGATCGTGCGATCCAGCGTCGCAACACGGTGCTCGAGCTCATGCGCCGCGAGGGCGCGCTCTCCGACGCCGACGCCTCGGTTGCGAAGGCGTACCCGCTGCGGCTCAATCGCCCGGCGCGCGGCGGCACCGGCGAGATCGCACCCTACTTCGTGGAGTGGGTGCGCGCCGAGCTCGTGCGCCGGTTCGGCCGGCAGGCGTATGAGCAGGGACTGCGCGTGATGACGTCGCTCGACCTCGACATGCAGGGCGCTGCCGAACGGGCCATGGAACGGCAGCTCCGCGCGATCGAGGCGGGCACCTACGGCACCTTCCCGCATGTGACCTACGAGGCCTACCTCGCCAAGGCGCAGAACGGCAGCGCTGCGGTCGAAGCCGCCAACTCGCCCTATCTGCAAGGCTCCTTCGTCGCGATCGATCCCAGCACCGGTGCGGTGCGTGCGCTCGTGGGCGGGCGTGACTTCGACGACAGCAAGTTCGATCGTGCCACGCGCGCACTGCGGCAGCCGGGCTCGACCTTCAAGCCGATCGTCTACGCGACCGCCGTGCAGACGGGTCGCCCGCCGAGCTACTTCCTGGACGACGAACCGATCGAAGTGCCGCAGCTCGACGGATCGCTCTGGGCGCCGCAGAACTACGACCTCAAGTTCGAGGGACGCGTGACCATGCGGCGCGCACTATATCAGTCGCGCAACCTCCCGGCGATCCGGCTCACCATGGAGCTCGGCGAGAGCGGCGTGGTCGAGATGGCCAAGGCCTTCGGGCTCACGACCAAGATCCCGCCCTACCCGTCGATCGCACTCGGCTCGGCCGACGTCTATCCGATCGAGATGATCGCCGCGTATGGCACATTCGCGAACCTCGGCTGGCGCGTGCCGCCCACGCCGATCCTCCGGGTCGAAACGCTCGACGGCCGTCGGCTATTCGAGGCGAACCCCGAGCGCGTGCAGGTGCTGGGGCGCGAAGAAGCGTGGATCATGGTCGACATGATGAAGGACGTCGTCACTCGCGGCTCGGGTGCCTCGGTGCGCCGCGGCGGCTTCACGTTGCCGACCGCGGGCAAGACCGGCACGACGAACGAGTACTCCGACGTCTGGTACATCGGCTACACCACCGATCTGGTCGCCGGTGTGTGGATGGGATTCGACCAGCCCAAGCGGATCATGAATGACGCGCAGGGTGGGCGGCTCGCCGCGCCCGCGTGGACCTCGTTCATGCGCGATGTCTACGAGCGGAAGCCCGCGGCCCCCGACTGGCCGCGGCCGTTCGGCATCAAGAGCGTGTTGATCGATCCCGCCACCGGCCTGCTCGCCGGACCAGGGTGCGCATCGGACTCCGCGCGCGTCGAGTTCTTCCTGCCGGGTACCGAACCGCAAACGCAGTGCGGCCGCTTCCCGTGAACGGACTCGT
>JANOWT010000325.1:0-6597 GCA_031418115.1 Gemmatimonadota bacterium | reverse complement strand
CATCGAGCAACGGACGGATCGTGCCCCTGCCAGCCACCAATCGCGCGCCATGACGCGCGATCGGCAACTGTTCGAACGCCGCGGCGATCGCATCATTGTAGAAGGGACCGGCGGGTGTCTCTCCGTTGTACTCGGTGACCGAGAACCCCTGGCCGTCCGGCGACGCGAAGGTGTCGAGTCGGCCGAGCGGCTCGAACGGCGCCTCGGCATTCTGTGCCGCCGAGGCCACGAAGAGCGACTCCTCCCAATCGGCCAGCAGGAACTGCGCGCGCGCGGCGGGGTCTGCAACGGCGCGCGCCTTTGCGGCGCGGAAGGCGCCGAGCAGTGCGGATGCCTGCGCGCGGAACCGCGCCCATTCGTCGGGGGCGAAGAGTCGTGGACGAAGCACCGTGCAGAGCGGACGTCCGCCGAACAAGACGTCCTGCCGGTGCAGGTCGTCGGCCAACTGCGTCCACGATGCCTCAGCGAGCCCCGCGTCGGCCGCGAGGTGCTCATGCCACTCCGCGGCCGCCTGCGCCGCAACGGGCGTGCTCACGTGTGTCTCACGCGCAGCGCACGCGTGGCTCGCGCGTGGCTCACGTGCGACTCGCCTTGAACATCGCCGCCCAGCCGAGTGCGTCGGCCTGCTTGCGCGGGTCGGTCGCGAGCGCGATCGAGAGGTCGGCCATCTGGCTCACCACCCACTTGAAGTACTCGGGGGTGAGCGAGTTGATGTCGAAGTCGGGTGCGGGATTCATGAAGTCGATCGCGTAGGGCACGCCGTCCTTCACGGCGAACTCGATCGAGTTCATGTCGTATCCCAGCGCCTTCACGATCGTACGACAGTCCTTCACCACGCGCTGACGGAGCTTGGGCCCCATGTATTCGTTGTCGACGATGTAGGCCCGCGCGCGCGGATCGTAGCGGATCGGCAGGATCTCCTCTTGGCCAAGACAGATGCAGCGAACGAAGTGGTCGAAGTCGATGAACTCCTGCAGGATCATCGTGAGGAGACCGGTCTCGTTGTAATGCTGGATCAGCTCTTCTTTGGTCCGACAGATGTAGACCTCCTTCCAGCCGCCGCCATGCGCGTCCTTCAGCACACAGGGCAGGCCGACGTACTCGAGGATGCCGTCCCAGTCGAGCGGGTACTGCAGGTTGCGCAACGACTCGCTCGGCACGATGCCGGGGATGTAGTCCTTGTTGGGCAACAGCACAGTGCGCGGCGACACCACGCCGAGCTTGGTGATGAGCGACGCGCCGAAGAACTTGTCGTCGGCGGTCCACATGAACGGATTGTTGATGACCGTGCGCCCTTGCAGCACCGCATGCTTGAGGTACGACCGGTAGGTCGGCACCTCGTGCGAGATCCGGTCGATCAGCACGTCGTAGGGCACGGGCTCGTCATGATGCGTGCCGCCGATGGTCGCGAACTCGGCCGTGACGCCCTTGTCGCGGCCGTTCACCTCGTCGATGAACGCCGGGGGGAAGGACCACTCGCGGCCCACCACGAGTCCGATCCGCTTCTGCTGCGTGCGCTTCGCCATTGTGCTTCGCTCCGGGGTCAGTCGTGTCCGTCGACGTACAGGGCGATCATGTCTTCCCACCATGGCCAGTCGTGCGCGAACCCTTCCCAGCCGCGCAGCGCGTTGCCGATCCCCTTTGCCCAGAGACGGCCGGAGAACTCCTGGTTGTCGCTCCAGGCGGGGTCCCCCTTGCCGCAGGCGATGATGATGTCCATCCGCTGCATCGCCTCGATCCGGTGCGCTTCCCACTCGTTCTGCACGAAGTCGAACGGGTTGCACTTGTAGACGAGCTCATCGGATGCGCCGTCGGTCATGCCGCGGATGTCGTAGCGCCCGCTCATGCCGATCAGGCGATTCACCATCTGCGGATTACGGAGCGCGAAGCTCGCCGCGTGGTACGCACCGAAGCTCGCCCCCGCGGCGATCACGTACGGGTGCGAGTTCACGTGCGCGGTGAACGGGAGCAGTTCGTCGCGCAGGTAGGCGTCGTACCGCAAGTGGCGCCACGCCCGCTCATGGACCGGGATGGATTTATCGTACCAGCTCTGGTCGTGGTTCTGATCGAGCGTGAAGAGCGTCAGCCAGCCGCGTTCGATCTTCTCGCGGAGCACGTCGGGCATGTAGCGGTTGGGCCACTCGTTGTGGTCGCCCATGGTCGTCGGGAAGGCGAGCAGGCGGGCGCCACCGTGCCCGAACCAGCGCACATGCATGCGGCGACCGGCGGCCGGCGAGTCCCAGCTGTGGTGATGTCCCTTCACTCTCGTACTCATGGCGTGTCCTCGAGGAGGAACGGCAGTGCACGCTTGAGGCGCCGCCCCCAGGCGGACTCATGGTGCTTCCCGGACTTCTGTTCCATATAGTGCAGCGTTCTCCCCGGTTCGTAGCCCTTGTCGCGCAGGAGGTCTCTCATGCGCCGCGCGTTGCGCAACGTCCCGGTGCCTTCCTTGCCGCCCACATCGAGGAAGATGCGCCCCGGCACCGCCGATGCCGCCGCAACGTAGTCGAAGATCGCGCCGCCGGCGAACCAGAGGGCCGGGCTCTGCACCGAGACGCGGCCGAAGATCTCTGGGTGCCGGAAGAAGGCGTAGAGCGAGATCAACCCGCCCAGGCTCGCGCCGCCGATCACCGTGTGTTCGCGTCCCGGCAGCGTGCGATAGTCGGCGTCGACTCGAGGTTTGAGCGTGCGGATAAGGAACTGCAGGTACCGCTCGCCGGTGCCGCCTCCCACCTTGGCGTCGATGAACGGGCTGTACTCGTCCACCCGGCGTTCGTTCGCGTTGGCGATGCCCACGAGGATCGCTTCGTAGCCGAGCCGCGCGGCGGCATCGGCGGCGGCGTCGGCGCCCCACGCCCCTGCGAACGAGAGGCGCTGATCGAACAGATTCTGCCCGTCGTGCAGGTAGACCACTGGGAAATGGCCACCCTCGTCATACGAGGGCGGCAGGAACACGAAGACGTCGCGCCGGTTGCCCAGCTCGGGCGACCAGACTCCCGGAATGCGCACATGCCGCCCGGGACGAGCAGGTCGTCGCGGGAAGCGTGCGAGAGAGAGGCCGGCTTCCACCCGTTCAGCTCGCGAACATGCGGAGATCGGTCCCGAAGTCATCGGCGATCCGGCAGGCGGTGTCCCAGTCGGGATGACGGATCACGACGTAGCCGTCGGAGAGCAACGTCTGGACCCAGTCGCGACGCGGCGCGCCGATCGGTAGCAGATCGACGAGCACCACGTGGGCCCCGTAGCGCTCCATGAGCTGCGGCAGACCTTCGATGCGCGTGATGCGCCCCTGGCCCTCGGCGCGCTTGAAGATGTTGATCGCGTTGTAGGCGCGAGGCTTCTCGGCGGTGTACGTCCCTTTCAACTCGGCCTCGGCGTAGCCGCTGAAGACGTCGATGTCGGCGGTGAAGTTCATGAGATCCACAGTGTTCGCACCCGGCGGCCGCGCCGCGATCTCGCTGAACACGGCTTCGCCCGAGGGCGTGAGGAACCACTCCATGTGCGTGAATCCGGTCTTGAAGCCCATCACTTTGAGCACCTCGCGCCCGAGCGTGATGCCGGGCTGCAGGTGCGGCTGCGTGAGGTCGCGCACCGCCAGCGTCTGTGGCGACACCCATTCGTTGCCGCGAGAGATCAACGGCTTGGGGCGATAGAACCCCATGTTCTCATACAGCACCTTGCCGTCGGAACAGATGGTGTCGTAGTGGTACTCCTCACCGATGATGAACTCCTCGACGTTGACCTCGGGCACATGCTTCAGTTGCGCGAGCGCCTGTTCGAGCTGTTGCGGCGTGTCCACGCGAAAGGTGTCCATCGAGCCAGCCCCGTCGATCGGCTTGATGATCGCGGGATACCCGACCTGCTCGACCGCAGCCCGCACCTCGGCCGACGACGCGGCGCGCGCGTGACGCGCGGTGCGCAGTCCGGCCGCGCCGATCACCTGCTTCATGATGTCCTTGTCACGGAATCGGTGCGCCATCTCGAGATCGATCCCCGGCACGCCGAGCGCCTCACGGATGCGCGCCGCGAGCACCACGGCGGGCTCCCAGAGCGCGACCACCCGATCGACCGTGCGCCCACCCATGAACTTCGTCAGTGCGCCGATCACGGCCATCTCGTCGCGCAACGAGGCGACCTGCAGGTACTCCGAGAGGTGTTGGCGCGCGAGTTCGGGGAGCGCATTCGCCGGCTGGTCCCCGACGCCGATCACGTGGGCGCCATGCTCGGCGAGGCCGCGCACGAAGTGCGGCATCTCCGACGGATATCCTGGAGCGATGAAGACGACGTTCATGGTCGGTTCCCCTGAGGTGTCAGCCGAGTTCCACGTGAATGAGCGACACGATCCGCGCGAGAGCGTCGCTCACGACCGCCGTCTCGGGGTGCCGCACGATGATGAAGCCTTCGCCTTCGTAGCTGCCGGTGCGCCCCATGCCGATGGTGGGCAACCGGTGGTCGCACACCATCGCGCCGAACTCGCGCGCGACCGTCTCGATCCCGTGCACGGCGCGCACGGTCCCCGTTCCCTGGCCCCGGAGAAAGGCCGCCCCGACCGCGTACTTCCGCACCGGCGGCCGGAACTCACCGAAGATGACGGTCCGTGCCCACTCCTGCAGGAAGTCGAAGTCGTTCGCCCGCGAGGTGAGCGTGGTGATCTGCGCACCGGGCGGCCGTGCACCCACCTCGCCGATCGCCACGCTGCCGTCCTTGCGACGGAACCACTCCATGTGCGTGAGACCGGTCTGCATCCCGAGCGCCGTGAGTCCGCCCGCTGCCGCCCGCTTGATGTCGTCGAACTCAGGAGAGTCGACTTCGCGGGGCAACAGTACGCACCACTGGATCCACTGATTGCGTACCACGTCGAGCGGCGTGGGGCGGTAGTGCGTGAGCGAATGCCAGACCGCCTTTCCGTCGATCGAGATCGTCTCGAGCGAATGCTCCTCGCCAACGATGAACTCCTCGAGCAACGTCGGATGTTCCGCCGTCGGTGGCGCGGCGCCCAGTGCCACGAGCAGTTGTGCGTCGTTCTCCACGCGGAACGTGCTCACCGACCCAGCGCCGTCGGGCGGCTTGACGACGAGCGGGTACCCGATCCGCACGGCGGCGGCGCGGCCCTCGTCGAGCGAGCGCACGAGCGCGTGCCGCGCGCAGGGGATCCCGGCCGCGCGCAAGATGTCCTTCATCTTCGCCTTGTCACGGAAGGCACGCGTGGTCTCGGCGCTCATGCCAGCGACGCCGAGCAGCTCACGTGCCTCGGCGATCGGCACCTGCGCCTGTTCGAGCGATCCCCACATCCGGTGTATCGGCTCTCCGGCCATGGCCGAAAGTCCATTCGCGGCCCGCACGAGCTGCTCGGGATCGAGCACCTCGTCCACGCGCCAGTGCGCGGCGAGGAGTCCGTGCAGATAGTCGGGGGCCTCTTCCTGTCGCTGCTGGCTGATCAGACCGAGTCGCACGCCGGGGAGCGTGGCGATCGCGGCCATGGTGCGGCTCGCGGGATCGGAGAAGAAGGGCGCAACGAAGATCACGAACGCCATGGCGACTCCGTCGGTGCGGTGGTCATGACCAGACCACCCAGTCGGCAAGGAACTCCTCGGAGAAGCCGAGCCGCGTGGCGAGGCCGGTGAACGGTCCGCGCGATTCGGGAGCGAGCGCGCGGATGCTGCGCGCGAAGTGCGACTGCACCTCGTACGGGAGGTGATGGCCGCTCAACTCGAGTAGATCGACGAGGTCCGACGCGCGCGCCGCGTGTGCCACGGCATGCGCCGACGCGTCGCGCTCGCCGATGCTGCGCACCTCGGCGTCCAGTTCCGCGACCGCCGCGTCGACGAGTCCCGGAGCGCCGAGCGCCATGGCGGCGAGGCGTGTCTCACCGAACAGTCGTTGCGCGAGCTCGCGTTGACGTGCGGCGCGGACGCCGTGCAGAACGGCGTCGCGCTCGCGCTCGGGGAAGTCGTGCAGGAGCACGGGCACCGTGCCAGCTAAGCGTCCGGCATCGGCGCCGTCGTCAAGGTCGAGGCGCGGATGCACGAACGACTGTGCGTCAGCGACGCCGCGCCGTTGCACCGAGACATCGAAGATGTGACGCCGCCCTGTGCGTCGGTGCACGAGGCTCACACGTGCGGCATTCACGTCGACGTCGAACGCGCGCGTCTCAGGTTCCTTCCACCCGGGGACGAACGCCTGCGCGGCCGCGAGTCCACCGGCGACGCGGACCAGCGGCGAGACCGATGGCCAGACCTGCTGCGCCCAGATGTCCTCGCCGGTCCCGAGCGCGGGGTCGTTGCTGAGCGCCTCACGGAGCACGACGCGAAGCGCGCGTTCCATGGTGTCGTCGCCGGCGAGTTCGATCGCACGCGCCGCGTAGCGTAGTGCCTGCGTGGTCATGCTGCGGCCTATGTCGTCGTAGAACCAGGCGCTCGAGGTGAACATGCGGAGCGCGTCGCGCATCATCTCGAGGAGTTCGCGACCGCGGACCCTCTGCGCGTGGGAGAGTCCCGGGGCGAGCAGGGTCGCGACGAGCGCGTCACGCTCGGCGGCCGATGCCGCGACGGCCGCGCCGTAGGCGTCACGCGCCGCCCACGGATCGACGAAGAGCGG
>JANOWT010000324.1:0-15457 GCA_031418115.1 Gemmatimonadota bacterium | reverse complement strand
GGGTGCAGCCAACGGGGGGGCGGTACAGGACCTGGTGACGCGAGGGGGGGCGCATTTGTTGCACGCCCGCCCCACGTCGCTTGACCAGATCCTCTACGAGTCTGCTACACGCGTACCGCGGCCGCGTCGGCGGCGCGCGCGGCGCGCTCGCCCTCCTTGGTGTCGACGAAGAGCAGGACCACACCGCCGATCACGAAGAAGACGATCACGCTCAGGATCGCGCTGCTCGGCGAGCCGCCGGCGCTGATGGCCCATCCGAAGACGAACGGACCGAGGATCCCGCCGAACTTCTCGAACACGGAGAAGAAGCCGAAGAACTCGCCGCTCTTGTGACGTGGTATCATGTTCGCGAACATCGAGCGACTGAGTGCCTGCGTCCCTCCTTGCACGATCCCGACCATGACGGCGAGCGTGTAAAACTCCGCGGTCGTGTTCATGCCGTAGGCGAAGACGCAGATGCCGGCGTAGGCCGCGATCCCGATGAGCACCGAGCGCTTGGCGCCGATGAACTTCGCGAGGAACCCGAACGCGAAGGCGCAGGGCACGCCGACGAACTGCACGAGGAGGATCGCGCTGATCAGGTGCTTGCGCTCGATCCCCACGCTGTCGCCGTAGGCGGCCGCCATCTTGATGATCGTCTGGATGCCGTCGTTGTAGATGGTGAAGGCGACCATCATCAGAAAGGCCTGCTTGTAGCCGCGCAGCTCGCGCAGCGTCTCGCCGAGTCGCGTGAAGGCCACTGCGAGCGGATTCACGCCAGTGCGCTCGTCGGTCTCGATCGTGCGCGGCGGCTCGGGCACGCGACGCATGACCGGGATCGAGAAGAGCAACCACCAGATGCCCACGCTCACGAACGCGATGCGCGTCGGGAGGCTCGCCTGCGCCGGCGTGAGTCCGTCGCCGCTCGGCAGTCCGACGATCCCCGGGTTCGTGATGATCGCGAGGTTCAGCGCCAGCAGGATGCCGCCCCCGATATAGCCGAGGGCATAGCCGGCGGTCGAGACGCGGTCCATCTCGTCCTCGCTCGCGATGTGCGGGAGGAGCGCCTCGTAGAACGTCGTGCTGCCAGTCGCGCCGGCCAGCGACAGCACGAGCAGGATCGACGCGGTCAGCACGTCGCCCTGGCCGATGAAGAACATCGCCGAGGTCGCGCCGACGCCAAGGATCATGAACCAGCCGAGGAACTTCTTCTTGGCAGCCTTGTAGTCGGCGACCGCGCCGAGGAACGGTGCGAGCACGGCGATGAGGATCGCGCCGATGCCCTGCGAGTAGCTGAACCACTGCAACTTCGCGGTGTCCTCGAGCCCGAACGCCGCGTACGAACCGTAGAAGATCGGGAAGACTGCCGCCATGATCACGGTCTGGTAGCCTGAGATCCCCCAGTCGTACATCGCCCAAGCGCGGAGTGCGGGGCGGTGGAGGCCGAGGTGGTCGAGCAGGGTGCGCTTCTCTGTCATCTGACGGGGGCGGGGAGAGGGGGCGGCGGACGCCAGCACTCGCGGACGCTGGGGAGAATGCGGCTCGGCCCGTTCGGGCGCAAATTGCACGCATGACCACGAGCCCGCGTCCACTGCCTCCGGACAGTACCAAGGCGACGCCGCCGATCCGCCTCGGCGCGCAGGGCTGGAACTACCCTGCCTGGCTCGGGCCGTTCTACCCACTCCGCACCCGCGCCATCGATTTCCTGAGCGTATACGCGCGCGCTTTTGACACCGTCGAGGTCGACTCGACCTTCTACGCGGTCCCCGCGGCGAAGACCGTGCGTGGCTGGCACGATCGCACGCCAGACGGCTTCACGTTCGCGCTCAAGATGCCGCAGGAGATCACGCACGAACTGCGGTTCGTGGAGGCGCAGGAGGTCGCGCAGCGGTTCTTCGAGGTCGCGCGCGAACTCGGGCCCAAGCTCGGGCCGGTGCTGATCCAGTGTGGGCCCGACTTCGCACCGTTGGAGCGCGACGCGCTCGAGGAGTTCCTGCTCCAGCTGCCGAGCGACATCGCCTTTGCGATCGAGTTCCGGCAGAAGGGGTGGATCAATGAGGAGACGCACGCGCTGCTCACGGCACGCGGTGTGGCGCTCGCGCTCGTCGATGCGCGTTGGATCCCGCGGAAATGGATGCTCAAGCTCGCTGAGCGGCCGACTGCGGCTCACGCGTATGTGCGATGGATGGGAGCCGACCGGAGCATCACCGACTATTCGCAGGTGCAGATCGATCGGACGGCGGAGATCGAGTCGTGGGCGGCGATCCTGCCGTCGCTTGCGAAGTCGGTGAAGGTGTATGGGTATGTGAACAATCATTTCTCTGGGCATAGCCCGGCGAATATCCGGGCGCTGCAGCGAGAACTGGGCCAGGTCCCGAAGGAGCCGGCCCAGTTGACGGAGCAGTTGGGGTTGTTTTAGCCGTCAGGACGGCGGGTCACGGGGAAGATCAGCGACACGACACCAGTTCTGGCGCATCGTGCTCGCACCGTGCTCGCACCGTGCTTGCACCGTGCTCGCACCGTGTCGATCACCTGGTGCAGTATCGTCGTCGAGTTCGCACGGTATCTGGTTGCAGGCCCGGCGACTGCAGGTCGATCGTGTCCATACCTGGGCCGGCTCGCGCGCGCACGGTTTCGATGCAACGCCGTGCCGAGTTCAGGCCGGCGCCACGCGGGGTCGTGCTACGGCACCACGCAACCGCCGATGAGTGTGCCGACGCCCGTCTTGGTGCCGCCCGTCACGGTGCAGCTTCCGGTCTGCATGTTGAGCGTGCCCGTGAGCACGTCGAACACGCCGGAGTGGCTCACGATCTGGCGGAATGTACTGATGCCGGTCCCGCTGCTCTTCCGGATGGTCCCTCCTGCCCGGGTCGTGACCAGGGCGGAACCACCGAAGATGTCGCGATCCGTCGCACCGTGCTGGATGTCCACGACACCGCCGCTGCGCACGTCGATCGAGCCGAACTGAGCCGTGAGCGGATCCTGGGCCAGACTGAAGAAGAGGTCACCCCAGATCATCGTGCCCCGCACATCGATCTTCCAGCCGCTGACATCTGCTTGCGGTCGGTAGATGGCGCCCGGCAGGACCGCGACGGTACCCGAGCCGACGAAATTGCCACTGACGTTCGTGAAGCTGCTTCGGACACCGATGATCCCGGTTCCGCGGAGGAATCCGCCGCTGATGTAAACGGCGTTCCCCACGAACATCGTGTCGGTCGCACTCTCGAAGAACGTCTGACCGTTCAGCACCGTCACCGAGTCGACATCGAACGCACCCTGGATCCTCACGGTATCGGCGGAGTTCGTCTGGAACTTCCCAAGGCCTGAGACCCTCGATGCCGGCCCGAAGACGTGGCGCCCGCTGTTGGCGCTGAACCCGTTCGCTTGCAGCTGGATGCGTCCGCCCACTCCGATGGTCACGTCGCCGTTCGCCATGGTCTCGCCGCCGACGATCAGCGCGGCGTTCGGCAGGATGGCGACGGTCCCGGCGTTGTGCGACAGGATGTTCAGGAGCAGCAGGGTATCGTCCGCGACCTCAATGGTCCCGGTGTTGGTGATCGCCCAGTCGAGCCGCACCTGTCCCGCGGAGCTCGACTTCCGGAGAAGACCCGCATTCACGATGTCGACGCCCGACCCGAAGGTCGCCGTAGTCGTGAACGCGAGCGTGCCTGCGGGGAGCACGGTGATCGTGGGCGCGCTGGCGTTGGAGAAGCCCGACCCACCGACGTTCGCGGTGCCACCGACGATGAAGTCGCGGCCGTTCAGGGTCACGGCCCCGGTCGTCGCGACCGTCGCCGTGGCGCCAGAGGCCACGAGTGACAGTCCAGTGCCGGTCATGGTGCCGCCGTTCCAGTTGAGAGGGCCGGCGAACTGCACGCCGGCGTCTCCGGTCAGCACTGAGCCACCCGACATGTTGAACGTGCTGTTGACGCCGAGGATGGCCGCACTGTCGACCTGCAGCGTGGCGCCGAGGGTATGATTGATCGTCACCGGGGCGGCTCCCGCAACGACGAGGAAGGCTACCGTGGTCGACACGTTGATGTCGACAGTGTCGGCGACGCCCGGTGCGATGAACACGCTATCGGTAGGTTGCGGCAGGCGCCCGAGGTTCCAGTTGCCTGCGACTCCCCAGCTGTTGTTCACCGCTCCGGTCCATGACAACAGCGGGGCCGCCGCGCCTGCGATCGTGATCGGTTGCGTGGCGGCAGCGAGACCGGCACGACTGAAGGTCAGCGTGTAGGTGCTCAATGCGCCGCTTAGGCCGGCGTTGGTGAAGGTCGCCACACCACCCGTCGCCGTCGCGGTCGCGGTGCCGACGATGGTGGCGCCCGCGCTCACCGCCATTGTCACGACGGACGCGTTATCGGTCACGACGAGGTTGCCGGCGGCATCACGGACCTGCACGACCGGCTGCGTCGTGAAGGCCACGCCGCTCGCGGCGCCCGCCGCGGCGGTCGTCACGAGCAGCTGCGTCGCGGCTCCCGCCGTCAATACGATCGTCGGCGTCGCACTGGTGAGACCGGCACGACTGAAGGTCAGCGTATAGGTGCCCGCAATGCCGCCTAAGCCGACGTTGGTGAACGTCGCGACACCGCCCGTCGCCGTCGCGGTCGCGGTGCCGACCACCGCGGCGCCCGCGCTCACGGTCATCGTCACGACCGAGCTGTTATCCGTCGTGACCAGATTGCCGGCGGCATCTTGGATCCCCACGACCGGTTGCGTCGAGAAGGCCACGCCGTTCGTCGCGCCGGCCGCGGCGGTCGTCACGAGCAGCTGCGTCGCGGCTCCCGCCGTCAAGACGATTGTCGGCGTGGCCGTCGTCAGCGCGCCGCTGCTGAACGTCAACGTGTACGTCGCGGCGAGGCCGCTCAACCCGACATTGGTAAACGTCGCGACGCCACCGCTGGCCGTCGCCGTCGCGGTCCCGACGACCGTGGCGCCCGCGCTCACGGTCATCGTCACGAGCGACGTGTTGTCGGTCGTGACCAGGTTGTTCGCCGCGTCCCGCACCGCAACGACCGGCTGCGTCGCGAACGCCGTACCACTCGCCGCACCCGCCGCCGCGGTGGTGACGACGAGCTGACTCGCCGCCCCCGCCGTCAACGCGATCGTCGGCGTGGCCGACGTAAGCACACCGCTACTAAACGTCAACGTGTACGTCGCGGCGAGGCCGCTCAAGCCGACATTCGTGAACGTCGCCACGCCGGCCGCCGCGGTCGCCGTCGCGGTCCCAACGTCCGTGGCGCCCGCGCTCACGGTCATCGTCACGAGCGACGTGTTGTCGGTCGAAACTAGGTTGTTCGCCGCGTCCCGCACCGCGACGATGGGCTGCGTCGTGAACGCCGTACCACTCGCCGCACCTGCCGCCGCGGTCGTGACGACGAGCTGACTCGCCGCCCCCGCCGTCAACGCGAGGCCCGTCTGTGTCGCCGCATTGAGTCCGGTCGCATTGAACGTCAGCGTGTACGTCGCCGTGACTCCGGCGATCCCGACCGTCGCGAATGTCGCCACGCCATTGACCGCGGTGGCGGAGGCTGTGCCGACCACTGTGCCGCCCGAGCTCACCACCATCGTCACGACCGTACTGTTGTCCGTCACGATCAGATTTCCCACCACGTCCCGCACCGCGATCACCGGCTGCGTCGTGAACGCGGCGCCGTTCGTCGCGCCCGCCGCCGGCGTCGTCACCGTCAACTGGTTCGCCGCGCCGACCGTCGCGGTCGCGGTGAACGACAGCGGCGAGCCCGTCAAGCCAGCCGACGTGGCTTGCACCGTCACGCCTCCGGCGACCGTCGGCAACGTGAGGACCGTGCTCAGCTGCCCGGTCGCTGACGTGACGCCGCTGGTGACGCTGAGCGAGCCGCCTCCCGCAGTGATGGCCCAGGTGACGGTGACGCCCGCGACTGGATTCCCGAGTGCGTCGGCCACTCGCGCGGTGAGCGGGGTCGGGAGGACTGCCCCGGCGATGCCGGTCTGTGCGTTGCCGAGGACGGCGCTCAGGGTCGCCGGCGCTCCGACGCCGATCACGAAGTTGTTCGACACCGTAGCGGCGACACCCGCCGCCGCGGTCGTGAACCGGACTCGATACGTCCCCGCGAGGTTGAGCGAGAGCGTGCTAAACGTCGCAAGCCCACTCACCGCCGCCAGGGTCGTCGTGCCCGAGAGCACCGCGCCTGCCGGCCCGCTGTCGACCGCGACCGTCACGCTCGCATTGAAGGTGCCGTTACGATTGCCGAACTGGTCGATCCCTTCCACCGAGATCGCGTTGAGCGTCGCGCCCGCCGTCGTCGTGATCGGCTGACCCACGGTGCGCAGTGTCGACACCGGACCCGGGAAGACGTTCATGGTGAACGTCAGCGGCGAGTTGAGCAGCCCCGCGGCGGTCACGATCACCCGCGTCAACGGTCCGACGGTCTGCGGCAGCACCGGCTGCCATCCCGCCAGGCCGTTCGCATCCGACGCCACCGTCGTTGCACTGAGCGTATCGACGCCGCGCACGAGCGCGAAGCGCAGGCTCGTGCCCGCCACCGTGTTGAGGAACGCGTCCTCGACGCGCACCTGCACGGTCGCCAGCGTCTGCAGCCCAGCGAAGCCGCTCAGCGTGGTCGCGCTCTGCGCATCGATCCGCGCCGCCGCACCTGCGGTCACGGTGATGGTGCCGCTGATCGCGTCGGTGAGGCCAACGGAGTTGAATCGGAGGGTGTAGTCACCCGCCGTCTCGAATATCTGACCGCTGAACGTCGCCACGCCGGCGACGGCGTTCACGCTCCCCGAATCGGGATCCGGCCCGTTGGGTCCGGTGAGTGCTCGACCGCTCACGACGCCGTTGAAACCCGTCGCGCGGTTGCCCGCCGCGTCTCGCGCCTCGACGACGATGTCGCCGACGCTCACGCCCGACACCTGGGGGCCGAGCGCCGTGATCAGTACGAGTTGCACGGCACTGCCCGCCGTCGCCGTGGCCGTCGCGACAGCCTGCGCCGTGGGCAGGGCAGTGAGCGTCGCGGTGATGCTCTGTGCCCCTGCGAGCCCACCCATTGTCCACGTGGTGCTGAACTCACCCGAGACGTTCGTCACGCCGGAGACGGTCCCCACGCTGCCGCCGCCGGTCGTCACGGCCACGGTGAGCGCAGTCCCGCTGGTCGGGTTCCCGAATGCGTCGGTCACACGGAAGGTGACCTGCCCCGCCAGCTGAGTCAGCACCGCTGCCGTCTGCGAGTTCCCAGCCTGCACGGATATCGTGGCCGCGGCCGACGGTGTGATCACGAAGGCAGTCGAGAGCGCATTCGTCAGCCCCACCGAGGAGTAGCGCAACCGGTACGTGCCGGCAACGTCGACCGCCAGCGTGCTGAACGTGGCCGTGCCGCCGACCGCAGCAACGGTCGTCGTGCCGGACAGCACAGCCCCGGCAGGACCGCTGTCGATCGCCGCAGTCACGTTGCCGGTGAAGGCGACCTTGAAGTTCCCGTACTGGTCGCGCGCACGCACGGCGCTCGCGGGCAGCGTCGCTCCCGCGGCGCCGCCGACTGGCTGTGTGAACATCGTGAGCTGTGTCGTCACGTCACCGAAAACATTCTCGGTCACCGTGATCGGCGAGTTGGTCAGTCCGGTCGACCGCGCGATGATCTGCACCGCCGTGACCGACGTCGGCAACGTCGGACGCCAGGTGGCCAGGCCGTTCGCGTCGCTCACGTTGGTGTTCACCGCGAGCGTGTCGACGCCGCGGAACATCACCCAGCTGACGGTCACGCCGGGAACGCGGTTGAGGAACGGATCCTCGATCCGCACGACGACGGGCAGCGGCAGCAGCTGTCCGGCAATTCCGTTCTGCCCGTTACCGCTCGAGAGCACCATTTGCGTCGCGGCAGCCGGCGCGACCGCGAACGTGTCGCTCACCGCCTCGGTGAGCCCCGGCGCGCTGAAGCGGACGAAGAAGGTGCCAGACGTCTCGAAGAATGCGCCGGTGAAGGTCGCGACGCCGCCGACCGCCGTGGCGAACGCGCTGTCGGGCAGCGTGCCACCCACGAGCGCCCGCACGGTACCGCTGAAGCCCGTCGCGAGGTTGCCCGCCCCATCACGTGCCTGCACCACGACGTCCTGCAGCGGCACACCCGCCACCTGCGGCCCGATCGGGCCCGTCGTGATCACAAGCGTCGTCGCCGCACCCGGCGTCGCCGTCGCGGTGGCCACAGCCTGCAGTGCTGGCGTCAACGTGACAGTCGCCGTCACACTCTGCGCGCCGAGCGTGTTGCCAAGTGTCCACGTCGTACTCAGCTCGCCCGAGACGTTCGTGACGCCGCTGGCGGTCCCAACGGAACCGCCGCCACTCGTGACGGTCACGGTCAGTGCCGTGCCGTTGGTCGGATTGCCGAACGCATCGGACACGCGGAAGGTGATCTGCCCGGCCACCTGCGTGAGCACGGCGGCCGTCTGCGCATTGCCCGCCTGTACGGCGATCGCCGCCGCTGCCGCCGGTGTGATGAAGAAGGCGGCGCTCGACGCGTTCGAGAGCCCGGGCGAGGACGCGACCAGTACCCAACTCGACGCGATCCGGTCGACCGTGAGATTCGCGAACGTCGCGATGCCACCGACTGCATTCACGGTAGTCGTGCCGCCCAGCGTCGCCCCGCCCGGCCCATTCGACAGCACCACGGTCACCGGGCCGTTGAATCCGGTGACGAGATTCGCTTGGGCATCGCGCGCCTGGATCACCCACCCCGGCGTGATCGGCACACCTGCAGTGCCGCCGCCCGTGTTCAGTGTGTAGGCGAGCTGCGTCACTGCGCCTGCGAGCGCCGTCGCGGCGAACTGCTGCGGCGAGCCCGTGATGCCGCTGGCCGTAGCCGACACGACGACACCGCCTGCGGTGTTCGAGAGCGTGAGCGTATTGCTCGCGACGCCAGTCGCATTCGTCGCGCTGCTCGCGGCGGAGAGTGTACCGGCCCCGGTCGTGATGGCCCAGTTGACCGCGAAGCCTGGGACTCCGTTGCCGAAGGCGTCGGTGATCCGCACGACCAGTGGCGCGGCGAGCGCTGCACCGACGGTCGCCGATTGGCCGCCGCCCGAGACGAGCGCCATCTGCGCCGCCGCGGCATTCAACACCGTGAACGCGACGGTCGTGTCGGGCGTCAACGCGCCGCTGGTGGCGGCGAACGTGTAGCCCGCGGCCGCGGCAGGAATGGCGACGGTCGTGAACGACGCGACACCCGACACGGCTGCGATCGCGAGCACGCCGGTCGGCGTGGTCGCCCCGGGATTCGCTGCGAGGGCGAGGCCGACCGTCCCCGTGAACGACGTCACCGTCGCACCGACCGCGTCCACCACGCGCACCGTGATGGCCGGCGCGATCGCGACACCGGCGACCTGTGTCGCGGCCGGTTCCGTGACGATCTCGAGTCGCGAAGGAGCACCGGGCACGCCGGTCGCTCCGACGGCGGCGAACACTGCGGGTACACCCACGAGCTGCGCGCGCGCGGTTTGCGCTCCCACCGACGTCCCGAGCGTCCATCGCGCCCGGGCGCGACCATTCGCGCCCGTCACGACACTCGCCGGCGAGATGCTGCCCCCGCCGCTCGTCACGCTGAACGCGATCGACGAGCCGACGATCGGATTGGCGAACGCATCGCGCAGTTGCACGTCGACGGAGTCAGTGAGCGGCTGCCCGAGCGTGCCACTCTGCGCATCACCGGCGAGCGTGACGAGCGCGGCCGGCGCGGCCGGAGTGATCGCGAGCGCGGCGCTGGTCGCGGGTGTGAGCGCCCCGCTCGAGGCCGTGAGCGTGAGCCCGGTGGCCGCGCGCTGGATGCTCAACCCATTGAACGTCGCAATGCCCGCGACCGCGTTCACCGTGGCGGTGCCCGCGAGCGTCGCGCCCGTGGCGCCGGCATTGAGCGTGAGCGTGACCGGACCGGTGAACAGAGGCGTGAGCACGTTGCTCGCATCTCGCACGGCGACAGTGATCGCACTCAGCGTGGTGCCCGCCACGGCGGTGGTCGGCGCCGCGGTGATCGCCAGCTGCGTCGACACCGGCAGCGACACCACGAAGAACGAGGTGTCGGCCCTGAGGTTGAGCGTCGAGGCGATGACGCGCACGTTCCCGGCATTCGGCTGCCAGGTCGCCGTGCTCGTCGATCCCACGGTGACGAGCGTTGCGCGCGCAGCGGTGTCGACCGTGAAGACGATCGGCGTGTTGGGGATCGAATCGCCGACAGAACTGAAGGCCGTCGCGCGGAAGACGGTGGTCGTCCCCGAGACCACGCTCCCGGTGGTGGGCGTGAGCACGACCGATGCCGGCACTGCGCCCGGCGGGACCCAGGCCACCGGGATCACGATCGGCTGACTTGCGCCCGCTGCACCGCGCGGCCGGGCGACGATCGCCGACGGTCCGCCGCGGAACACGGTGTCGCCCGCTGCGTTCACGAAGGCCATCGCCAAGGTCAGCGGCACACCGCCGGCGGCGGTCGACGTCGGGAGCGGTACAGTGAGCGTGAGTGCGATCGAGTCGACGTTGGACGGGAAGTCGACCGTCGTGTCCTTCACAACCTTGTCCTCCAAGTTCCGGACCGTGATCCGCACCCTCACGAACGGCACCAGATCGCTCGCGAAGTTGCCGCCGGGCAGTGGTGGGAACCGCGGGTCGATCGCCAGCGCGGCGGTCGGGTTCCGTCCGAACCAGAGGCCGTCAGCCGGACCCGTCACCTCGCGTCCGCACGACAGGAGCGAGAGGCCGAGAATGCCGGCGAGGGGAAAGAAACGACGGCTGATGCGGTTCAAGGTCTGGTGTTGTTGAGGACGCGGGCGGCGTCTTGATCGGACGAACTCGGGGGTGTGGTCCGTTCTGACAATGGAACGCGGCGGAGCGGTGGGACGGGCACTTACCCGACGCGAACTGGGAGAATGCCGCCGACAGCGATTCAGCGCAAATTTCGTGCACCCTCAGGAGTTCGGTCCAGAGAGTTCGGACCGTGCGCCCCCAACGGCCCGGTCGGCGCGGGCACCGCGAACCGGAACTGCAGGTTTGACGCCAGCATTGAGGTGCCAAGCATAGTTTTCAACGCATTCTGGAGGCCGCCCCTCGGCTCTTTGAGCCGACCATTCGAACCGTCCGAAGGCTCCTCGCCAAGATCAGAAGTTCGGACCACTGTCACGCGAAGCCGTGACGCGACACACACTTCCCCGTCCTCGTGCGCACCAAAGCCCTCCTCGGTCTCGCCATACCGCTCGCCTGCGCCGCGCTCTTCGCGCGGCTCGGCGTCTGGCAGGTCACTCGGCACCAAGAACGCGCCGCCTACAACGCCGCCGTCTCGGCGCGGCTCGCGCAGGCGCCGTCACCATTCGCGACGCTGCCAACCGACACAGGCGCCGTGCGCGGCCGCCGCGTCACGCTCACCGGCCAGTTCCGCTACGACCTTGAACAGGTGCTGGCCTCCCGCTCGAACGGCGGCGCACCGGGCGTCCATCTGCTCACCCCGCTCGAGCGCGTCGGCAACGACACGCTCGTGATCGTGGTGCGCGGTTGGGTCTTCTCCGCCGATGCCGCGACGGTCGATCGCACGCGCTGGCGGGAGGGGGACACCGTGACGCTCGCCGGCTATGCATCACCGCTGTTGGCAAGCGGCCCTCCTCCCCCCGCCGACTCGCTCAAGCCGCTGCGCCTCGCCAGTCAGACCGCACTCTCGGCGCGCGTCGGGCGACCGGTCGCGCCGTCGCTGCTGGTCATGACGTCCGGTTCGTCCGGGCCCGCCGACTCGGTGCCTCGCCGTCTCGGAGTTCCCGAGTTGAGCGGGGGCTCCCACCGGTCCTACGCGATCCAATGGTTCTCATTCGCGCTGATCGCGGTCGTGGGAGGGGTGTTGCTCTTTCGCCGCGGCATCGTGGCGAACGGCATTGTGGCGAACGGCATTGTCACTGGCGGTACGCCCACGTAGCTATCAGTCACGCTGCGGGAAGCCCTGCGACCCGCCACTGCCGGACCCATATCCCGAGGAGGCCATCAATGGCCGATACCCCGCACACTGCTCATGCTTCCGAGAAGGAAGCCCGCGACGTCGCCGAGGACGCGCGCGAGTCCACCTGGGAGCACCCGAGTTTCGTCAAGGAACTCTTCCTGGGCCGCTTCCGCTTCGACCTCGTGCACCCGCACCCCGTCGAGGACCCCGCCGCCGAGGCCGCGGCCAAGCCGTTCCTCGCCACGCTCAAGGAATTCCTCGAGCGCTACGACGCCGACATGGTCGACCGCACTGGCGACATCCCCGAAGCCTACGTGCAGGAACTGCGCGAGATGGGGGCCTTCGGTATCAAGATCCCCACCGAGTACGGCGGACTAGGCCTCTCGCAGACCGCGTACGTGAGGGCGATGGAGCTCGTCACTTCCAAGTGCGGTTCGCTCTGCGCGCTCCTCTCCGCGAGTCAGTCGATCGGCGTACCGCAGCCGCTCAAGCTGTTCGGCACCGAGGCGCAGAAGAAGAAGTTCTTCCCGCAGATCGCCAAGGGCGGCATCACCGCCTTCGCGCTCACCGAGGTGAACGCCGGTTCCGACCCGGCGAACATGACCACGGCCGGCGTGCCCAGTGAGGACGGCACGCACTGGACGATCAATGGCGAGAAGCTCTGGTGCACCAACGGCACCCGCGCTGATCTGTTCGTGGTGATGGCGCGCACGCCCGACCGCATGGTGAACGGCAAGCTCCGCAAGAAGCAGATCACCGCCTTCATCGTCGACGCGAAGACGCCGGGCATCTCCGTCAAGCACCGCTGCCGCTTCATGGGGCTCAAGGCGATCGAGAACGGTTGGATGTCGTTCAAAGATGTGAAGGTCCCCGCCGAGAACATCCTCTGGGGCGAGGGCAAGGGGCTGAAGCTCGCACTGATCACGCTCAACACCGGGCGCCTCACCATTCCCGCCTCGGTCGCCGGCGCGAGCAAGGCGCTGCTGCGCGGCGTGCGCGCGTGGGCCGCCGAACGTGTGCAGTGGGGCCAGCCGATCGCCAAGCACGACGCGATCGCGCAGAAGATCGCACGGCTCGCGGCCAACACCTTCGCGATGGAGTCGGTCGCGATGATGTCGACGGCACTCTACGAGCGCGGCGGCACCGACATCCGCCTCGAGGCGGCGATCGCGAAGCTGTTCAACACCGAGCTCGCCTGGCGCTCAGTGGACGATGCGCTGCAGATCCGCGGCGGCCGCGGCTACGAGACCGCCGACTCGCTCCGTGCGCGCGGCGAGACGCCGCTCCCGATCGAGCGAGCGATGCGCGACAGCCGGATCAACCTGATCTTCGAAGGCTCCAGCGAGATCATGCGGCTCTTCATCGCTCGCGAAGCGGTGGACACGCACTTCTCGATCGCCTTCCCGATCGTCGCCCCTGAGTCGTCGATCGGCACGCGCCTCTCGGCGGCCGTCAAGGCGGCGCCCTTCTATCTCACCTGGTACCCGGGCACCTGGATCTCGTCGATGAAGTCGTACGCGGGCTTCGGCAGGCTCGAGTCGCACTTGGAATACCTCGACCGCGCCACTCGGCGACTCGGACGCACGATCTTCCATGCGATGGTGCGATTCGGACCCAAGCTCGAGAAGCGGCAGATGGTGCTCTTCCGCGCGGTCGACATCGGGGCCGAGCTGTATGCGATGGCGTCGACGATCTCACGTGCGAAGATGCTCGCGGAGCAGGGGAACACCGAGGCGATGGAGCTCGCGGAGGTGTTCTGCCGTGAATCACGCGATCGGGTGGAGGCGAGTTTCCGGGCGCTCTACGGTGAGCATGATGCGGCGCTGTATCGGCTCGCGCAGCGCGTGGTGAAGGGGGAGCATGCCTGGCTCGAGACCGGGATCGTCGATGAGGTCGATCTTGGGGCGCGGACCGAGCCGGTGCCTGTGCGCTCGAGAGCGGCGGTGCCGGTCTGACGGCGAACGGCGGTCACCACAGGGGCACAGGGGTCACAGGGAGATCGGATTCCCTTGCGTCCCCTGCGCCCGACGACTGCGAGTCGCCCCGGGACCTTCAGGCGTGCATTCTCGTGAACAACCTCCGCGCCATCGACGCCTAGCGGATCGCCCGAGAAGGTGAATCGTCGTAGCATCGCAACGTCTCCTCGGGCAGGCGTCGGCAAGCCGCCCAGCGCACTTCCTGCTGTCCATACAGCGCCAAGAGGGCGAGGATCTGAGGGTCGTTCGCCGTGCGCGGATCCTCCAGGAGGCTGCTCGTGATGGCAGCGGACTCCCTGCCGCCGTAGTCACCGGCGGTGTAGCGCACCAGCAGTGCCTTCACGTCGGGGTCCGCGTCGATCGTCGCGAGCAGTGGTGCCTGTATCCACGGATGCTGCGGCAGCATGAACGCCAGTAGCGCGGTGGAGTTCCGGCCGTTCGGATGCGCAACGATCGCGCGCGCGATCGGCTCTTGCTCGCCGCCAACGCCGTAGCCGCCGCGGACAAGGACGAACAACGTGCGCGTCGACGTCCGGGGGTCCGCCACAAGGGCCGATGCCTGTGCGACGAGCTGCCGTTCGGCCTCGCCGCGATCGAAGGCCTGGATGTCGGGGAGGAAGGCGAGCAGCGTCAGGAGGTGCGGATCGGCGCGCACGGTCTCCGCGTTGAGCAGCTGGCGCGTGACGGGTCCGATCTGTTCATAGCGCTGCTCGACCAGGCGCACGAGCCGCTCACGCGGGATGAACGGACTCTTGATCGACATCGCGAGCACGTACTCGCCCAGCTGCCGCAGGCGGGCGTTGGCCGCGATCGCATCGGCCAGTGAGTCGGAGAGCAGGTAGCGCTCCTCCTGCGTCGGCACGAACGTCTGCGCCCGCATACGCGCTACATGGCCGGTGTCCCCGTGATAGTCATGCGTCACGAGCCACCCGGCGTGCGCGCCGAAGCGGACCCCGATCGCGCTCGAGTAGAAGCAGCCGCCGACGCAGTCCTGCGGGTCGCCATAGCGGATCTCGAAGAACTGCAGCGCGCGCGCGGGTTCCTCGTAGAGCACTTGCGGCGCCTGCGGCTTCGGGAACGCCATGGCCTCGACGAGTTCGCCCGACACACGATGCAAAGGCGTCGTCGAGAGGCGGATCTGCCACGGTTGGACGGAGGTGTCCTTCGGTCGCTTCAGTGCGTCGATCCAGAACGCGAGCGTGAAACCGGTAGCGAGCGGTTGCGTCTGCAGCATCACGGTCACCGGGGCCGATCGTGCGCCGGGCGCGAGAAGCGGACCGCCGGACTCATCGGTCTTGAAGCGCCACGGCCACTGGATGCTCTGGCCGACCCAGATCACCAGCTCTCCCGACGCGAGATCGGACGGCTGGCTCACGGTCCGGCCGAATCGCTGGGTCTGCATCCGGTCGAGGTGCATCTCGATGGGAAGGCGCAGCGCGGTGTCGCTCGTGTTCTCGATCGCGACCTCGAACGCGAAGTTGCGTGCCGGCATGTAGATGCCGTCGGGCATGGGGATTCGCCGCGCTGCCGACGTGATCACCAGCCGCGCCGGACCGC
>JANOWT010000323.1:0-2622 GCA_031418115.1 Gemmatimonadota bacterium | reverse complement strand
ACGAAGTAGACGAGGCCTTCGCGTTCGTCGACCGAGTAGATAGGGACGATGTGGGGATGCGAGAGCTGTGCGGCCATCTCCGCTTCGCGCAGGAAGCGGGTGCGGATCTCGGACCGGAATGCGAGCTCCGGCGGCAGCAGCTTGATCGCGACCGGCCGCTTGAGGCGCTTGTCGCGTCCCTTGTAGACGATCCCCATGCCGCCGCGTCCGATCTCCTTCTCGACGTCGTATTGCCCTTCGAGCACACGCACGACGTGCGAGCGCAGTTCGGCGTCGGACTGGCTGATACTGCGGGGTTCGCTCACGGCAGGGTTACAGGGGGACGGAGATGGACAAGGATACAACCCAGCACGCGACTGCACCACGTTCACTCGGCGGTGCAGTCGTCCCGGTCGCCTCCCTGGCAGGGCACTACGTCAGGACGGCCGGGGAAAGTTGCAATCCGTGCCACTATGTCGTAAGTCAAGGCGGAACGCACCTTGCTCCGGTGGGAGGGTTCAGGCCCTTCCCCTTCGACCCGATCGGACGCCTCTCTCAATGAGCACCCGCCAGACTCTCCCGGTCCTCCCGCTGCGTGGGACCGTCATCTTCCCCGGCCTCACCGCGCCCATCGCGGCGGGCCGTCCCGGTACGCTGCGCGCCATTGAAGCGGCACTCAAGGGCGACCGACTCGTCTTCGCCGTCGCGCAACGCGACAACACGGAGGAACCGGCGCCGGAGATCCTCTATTCGATGGGCGTCATCGCGCGCATCGGACAGGTGCAGCGCGGGCTCGGCGGCGTGCAGTTGTTGCTGCACGGTGAGCAGCGCGCGACATCGCTGCAATACTCGACCACCGATGGCTACTTCTCGGCCGTCGTGGTCCCGTCTGAGGAGATGACGCCGCTCGACGAGCACGATGCGGCCTTCACGGCGCTCCACAAGGAGATCCGCGAGCGCGCCGCCGAGCTTGGTGAGCGCCGCGGCCTGCCCGAGGAGGTCGTGACGCAGGTGCTCGACTCGGTCACCGAGCCAGCCAAGTTCTCCGACCTCGTCGCCGGCTACATCGAACTCTCTGTCGCCGAGAAGCAGGGGCTGCTCGAGACCCTCTCGGTCGAAGAACGGCTGCGCAAGGTGCTCGTGCATGTGCAGCGGCAGATCTCGCTCCTCGAGGCGCAGGAGGAGATCAAGTCGCAGGTGCAGGAGGAACTCGGCGAACGTCAGCGCGAGATGTTCCTGCGTGAGCAGATGAAGGCGATCCAGAAGGAGCTCGGCGACGACGACCAGACCAAGGAGATCGAGGAGCTCCGCGAGAAGCTCAACAAGCTCATTCTGCCGAAAGAGGCGCGCGCCGAGGTCGAACGCGAGCTCGGACGCCTCGAGCGGTCGGGTCGCGAGTCGATGGAAGCGCAGGTGATCCGCACCTATCTCGAGTGGATCGCCGAGTTGCCGTGGAACAAGCGCTCCGACGACCAGCTCGACCTCAAGCACGCGCACACGGTGCTCGAGGAGGATCACTATGGCCTCGGGGACGTGAAGGATCGCGTGCTCGAGTTCCTCGCGGTGCGCCAATTGCGCGCGCAGCAGCTCTCGGAGGAGATGGACCGTACCGGTGAGTTCCCGGCGGCGAAGCTCAAGGAGCCCAAGGAGGACGCGACCGCGACGGCCGCGCCCAAGAAGGCGAATGGGGAGGATCAGGCGCGCCAGATCACCGACAAGCGCGAGGCGAAGGCGCGCGCCATGGCGAAGGGCCCGATCCTGCTCTTCACCGGTCCGCCGGGCGTCGGCAAGACGTCGATCGCCAAGTCGATCGCACGGTCGCTCGGGCGCGAGTACGTGCGCGTGGCCCTCGGCGGCGCGCGCGACGAGGCCGACATCCGCGGCCATCGCCGCACCTACGTGGGTGCCATGCCCGGCCGGATCATTCAGGGGATGAAGCAGGCCGGCACCAAGAACCCCGTCTTCCTGCTCGACGAGGTGGACAAGCTGGGAACCTCGTTCCAGGGTGATCCGTCGAGCGCGCTGCTCGAAGTGCTCGACCCCGCGCAGAACGATTCGTTCACCGACCACTACCTCGGCATCCCGTTCGACCTGAGCGAGGTGCTCTTCATCGCGACAGCGAACTTCATCCAGAACATCCCGGGACCGCTCATCGATCGGATGGAGGTCGTGGAGTTCGCGGGGTACACCGAGCGTGAGAAGGCCGAGATCGCCAAGAAGTACCTGATCCCGCGTCAGCTTGAGGAGAACGGGCTCGGCGGCAAGGAAGTGAAGTTCGACGACGAGGCGATCGCTTCGCTCGTGAGCAAGTACACGCGCGAGAGCGGCGTGCGGCAGCTCGAGCGCGAGATCGGCAAGGTCGCGCGCAAGGTCGCGCGCCGGATCGCGACCGAGCAGGGTGAGAACCCGATCGCCGACGGAGTGATATCGGTGGATGAGGTCCGCGAACTGCTCGGCCGACCGCGTGTGCACCCCGAGAAGGCGATCGCCGCACATGAGGTGGGCACGGCCACCGGCATGTACTACACGCCGATGGGCGGCGACATCATGTTCGTCGAGGCCTCCGTGCGCGCGCTCACGGTGCCCACCGGCACCGACGGCAACGGCGGTGGCGCGCCGGTCGCGCTCATCCTCACGGGGCAG
>JANOWT010000322.1:0-7898 GCA_031418115.1 Gemmatimonadota bacterium | reverse complement strand
CATCGCCCGCTTCTCGAGGAACTCCGCCAACACGATCGCCGCCGGCCAGAGATCGGCCCAATAGGGCAAGCGATCATCCTTGGCGAAATCAGCCTCGCTGATCAGGTCGTCAGGGTTGCTCGGCTTCTCGAGCACCACGCGCCCCATTGGCAGATCGACCGGCAGATCCGCGAGCACGAAGCGACCGTCGAGTGCCACGAGTTCCGGTCGCATCATGGCTGTCCCGAGTGTCTTCGAGTCGGTCTCAAAGCGCGAACCCCTCTGCCGTACCAGCATCTTCCGTGAGCAACAGCGCAGACAGTCGTTCGCCCGCCGCCACCTGCGGCCGATCCTCCGGAACGATCAGCAACGCATTCGCGAGCGACATCGACGTGAGGATCCCCGAGCCCTGCGGCCCCGTGAGTCGCGCGACGAGCTGGCCATCGGCGCGGGGCGTGACGATCGCGCGCAGGAAGTGCGTGAGCCGTGCGCCGATGCTCACCGGCTCCTCGAGCACCACCGACACAGGCCGTCGATGCAGTCGCGAATGACCGAGCATCCGCCGCAGTACCGGTCGCACGAAGAGTTCGAAGGTGACCATCGCGGAAACGGGATTCCCTGGCAGGCCGATCCACGGGATCCCGTTGATGATCCCGAAGCCGAGCGGCGCACCGGGCCGCATCCGCACCTTCCAGAATCCCATCTCGGCGCCCATGGCCTCGAGTGCGGTACGTGTGTGATCGAACTCGCCAACGCTCACGCCCGCGGATGTCACGATGAGGTCGGGCTTCGCGGCCACCGCGCGCTCGAGCAGCGCGCGCATCGCCTCGAGTGTGTCGGCCGCGTGACCGAATCCGACGGGCTCGCCACCTGCGGTGCGCACGAGCGCGTCAAGCGTGTAGGAGTTGGAGCTCACGATCCTCAGGCCCGCGCGCACCTCGTCGAATCGGTCGATGTCCACGAGTTCGTCGCCCGACCCGAGGATCGCGACGCGCGGCTTGCGATGCACGCGCGTGGTGGCCTGACCGATCGACGCGAGGATCCCCACCTGTGCCGCGGCGATCGGGATCCCGCGTGGCAACGCGATGCTCCCCTCGTGCAGATCCTCCCCGCGCAGGCGCGTGTTCTTGCCTACGTCACGGTCTTTGAGGATCCGCACGCGCTCGAGCCCCGCGTCGGTGTCCTCCACACGTATCACGGTATCGGCGCCCTCAGGCAGTGGCGCGCCGGTCATGATGCGCGTCGCCTGACCCGGTCCGAGCGCGCGCGTGGCGAACGCGCCAGCGGCGATCGTCTCGAGCACCGGCAGTTCGATCGGATGCGATTCGGTCGCGCCGCGCACATCGTTCCCGCGCACGGCGTATCCGTCCATCGCGGAATTGGTCCAGTGGGGCAGGGTGATCGGTGAGATCACGTCCTGTGCGAGCACCCGACCGAGTGCGTCGCGCAGCGAGACGGTCTCTTCATCGAGTGGTGCGATCCCCTGCAGGATGCGCGCGACCGCTTCTGCGACCGAGAGCATCAGGGTGCCCCGGGTGACGCGACTGCGAGCGTCGCGCCGGCGAGGAAGGCTGCGAGCGCGTCCTGCACGCGCTCGACCTCACGGTTGGCGACGACATGGTTGTTGGAGAGGATCGAGAAGAGCAACAGCCGTCCGTCGGCGCTCGTCACGTAGCCAGAGAGCGAACGCGCTTTGTCGAGTGTGCCCGTCTTGGCGTGCACGTTGCCTGCGGCCGGCGTGCCTCTCATGCGATTGCGGATCGTTCCGTCCACGCCGCCGATCGGCAGTGCGTCGTAGAAGGCGCGGAACTCCGGTCCTCGGCGCATCGCATCGAGAACGTGTATGATCGTCTCCGGCGAGATGTAGTCATGTCGCGAGAGCCCGCTCCCATCGCGGACCGCGAATCCCGCGCTGTCCGCACCCCACGCGACGAGTTGGCGCTCGACGATCACGCGCCCACTGTCCGCCGTGCCAACGCCGGTCCGCACGCGACCGAGCGTCTTGAAGAGGATCTCCCCGATCTGATTCTGCGACGGCTTCTCGAAGACCGGCAGGATCTCGCGCAGCGTCGGCGAGAGTCGCGAGGCGAGCGTCACGTAGCCGGTGGTGTCGGCGAGCAGGTCGGCCTCCACGCCTCCACGCACCGTGATGCCGCGCTCGGCGAGCGCTTCGGCGAACGCGTCGAGCCACGCGCCCGACGAATGCCGGAGCGCGACCTCGACCGTCACGCTGTCGCCGGGCCGCACGGTGCCGCGCAACGTGAGCGACGGGCGCGCCCCACTCACGTCGCTGAACCACTCCACACGCGAGCGCACGGCGCAGCAGGGGTCGCCGGTCGTGACCTCCACCGTGCCGATCTGCGGCACCGTGCGCGCGGGCGACGTCCGCACGGTCACGGGCGCTCCGGGCGTGCGTCCACCCACCACCGTTACTCGTGCGAAGCCCTCGTTGAAGAACAGCTCATCGACGGGCGCCGAGTAGGCGTAGTCGAGGTCGTCCCAAGCCCAGCCGAATCCGAGTGACGAATCGGGGAAGGCATCGGCGCCACGCATCAAACGCCCGGTGATCTCCCTGATGCCGCGCGCTGCGATCGAGTCGGCGAACGCACGCAGTGGCGCCATCGCATCGCCGCTGGCGAGCGAGTCGCTGAAGCTCGGGTCTCCGCTGCCGACTACCGCGAGATCGCCGGTGAGGATGCCGTTCACCGGGTAGACGGCGCCGAGCACACGGGTCTCGAACCTGAAGTCGGGGCCGAGTTGCGTGAGCGCGGTCGCGCCCGTGAGCAGCTTCTGATTGGACGCGGGCATGAAGAGCTTGCCGGCGTTGCGCGAGTAGAGCGTGTCGCCGCTGAGTGCGTCGACGACGAGTACGCCCCAGTGCGACGAACGGAACATCGGGTCGCTCACCAATGAGTCGGCGAGCTGGGTGAAGGCGCGGCGCGCTCGGCTCGCGTCAGGACCACCGGGCCCGAGAGCCACGGGTATCGGCGTCAACGCGACCGGTGCGGCACAGGCCGCGCCAAGACATAGTGCGAGCATCACCGTCGAACTGCGGGCGAACCTGGGGCGGTGCATGGTCATCGTGGGGCAGGGGAGAGGTACTCGCGCTCCACCCAATCGGCGAGCGCGTCGAGCCATCCGGGGGTGTCGAGATCGAACCGCGCGCCCACGAACTCGGGCACCGACAGGTCCGAGACCATCGCGCGCCAGGTGCCAGCGTTCGGCGGCCCGTCGGTCCAGAGTGAACTCGGGTGCACCGCCGCACGGAACACTTCGACCTTGGGCAGCGCGCTCGCCTTGTATCCCTCGCAGAGCACCAACTCAGCGTCGGCGAGATACCGCGCGGCGATCTCCTCGGGCGCGAGCTCCTGCTCCCATCGCATCACGAACGCGAACTTGTCCGGCGACGACATCGCCACACGCTCGGCGTTGCCCTCGTGGAAGTGGCGGTAGGTGTCGGTCGCTTCGGGGTCGAGGTTGAACGTGTGCGATCCGTGCTTGAGTGTCATCACTCGGTGGCCGCGTCGTGTGAGCTCGGCCGAGAGACGGACCGTGAGCGTCGTCTTGCCAGCGTGCTTCTTGCCGACGATCGCGAGGAGTGGGGGTACCGCGCGCACCGCAGCGCCGGCGCTGGCCACAGGCGACTCAACCATGAGGCGACTCCGCCACCAGCAGCGCGTTCGACTCCGCCCACGCGAGCTCAGCCGGCGTGTTGACGTTGGCGAACAGGAGCGCGGGGTCACCGAACGCACGTACTCGGTCGAGCCCGAACCGCACCGTGCGCACCGCGTCGTGGAACGCGATCACGCGCCGGTCACCTGCGTCGAGCGCGGCCGTGATCGCCGGGAGGCAGCGTGACGAGTACCAGGCGCAGAGCGGTTCCACACCGCGCCGCGAGCCATCGCTCTCGGGCAGCACTGCGTCCGCGCGCTCGGCCCGCGCTCCTGCTCCCCCCTCGAGTTCACCATGTGCGCCTTCACCCCGCGCGCGTAGCGCCGCGAGCAACGCCCCACTGACGAATGGCATGTCCCACGCCACGAGCACGATGTCCCCGCCGGCATGCGTCAGCGCGGCATGTAGTCCGCCGAGCGCGCCCTCTCCCGTTCGCACGTCCGCGGCCATGCGCACGCCGGGCAGCCATGTCGCCGCTCCGGCGTCGTTCGCGATCACCAGCAACTCGTCGGTCACACCGCGCAATGCGGTCGCCACACGATCGATGATCCGCTCGCCACCCACGCGCTCGAGCCCCTTCGGTAGCCCGCCGTAGCGCGTCGCGCCGCCTCCCGCGAGGATCACGCCGGTGACGCTCACGGCTCCCACACCTGCGGCACGCCCGACACCGCGCGCCCGACCAACACCATCCCCGCGGCCTTCGCGATCTCCACCGCGATCGTGCTCGGCACACTCGGCGTCGCCACCACGCCGATCCGCGCCCGCGCCGCCTTGAACGCGAGCTCACCGGAGATCCGTCCTGTCACCAGCAACACGAGATCGTCCGCTCGCTCGCCCGCGAGGATCCGCTGCCCCAATACCTTGTCCACGGCATTGTGCCGCCCGATGTCCTCGGCGTGGGCGAGCAGCGTCTCGCCGTCAGTGAGAGCCGCCGCATGAATGCCGCCGGTCGTCTTGTAGCGCTCGCCGCGGGCGAAGAGCTCCTTGAAGAGCACTCGCGTGCGCGCGAGGTCGGGTATGGTCGGCCGCGTGTTGCGCCGCGGCACGTCACTGAGCGACCCGAGGATCGTCGTCACCGCACCGCATCCCGACGCGAGAACACGTCGACGTTCCTGCCCTTCGACCGTCTCGAAGCGCTCCGTGGGTACCGTGACCCAGAACCCGGGCTCCTTGGCGCAGGGCCGCATCGTCAACAGATCCGCTCGTGAGTCGATGTAGCCCTCACCGAAGCACCATCCCGCCACGAGCTCGGGGAGCTGGTCGGGCGTGCACATCCAGGTGACGGCCGGCTGACCGTTCACCTCGAGCCAGACGGGCACCTCGTCCACCGCGTCGAGGCTCGTGGCGCCGTCCGGCAAGCGCGTCACGCGGGTTCCACCTCGGCCCAGAGTCCCGGCTCCTCGGCGACTCGCACGCGTACGACCTTCGTTCCCGCGCCGAGCGCGTCCTGCACCTCGCGTGCGATCCACCACGCGAGGTTCTCCGAGGTGGGAATGAGCTTCCCTTCGTGGAACGCCGGCACGTCGAGCACGAGATTGCGATGGTCGAGTGCTTGGACCACGCGCTCGCGCAACGCGCCGTCGAGCGCACCCAAGTCAGCGCAGAAGCCCGTGAGCGCGTCGATCGGACCACCCACGGTCACGTCGCAGACGTACGTGTGGCCATGCCAGTTGGGGCGCGCGCAGAGCCCGAACGTCGCTGCGTTGCGTGCGTCGTCCCACTCGGGGCGCCGGTATCGGTGCGCCGCCGAGAACGTCACCCGACGCGTGAGCGTTGCGCGCGAGCTCATGGTCAGCGGAAGAAGAATCGGCTCATGCCGATCGAGAGTACGGCGTTCCCCTGCCAGGGCGTGAGCGAAGTGCCCTGCAAGATGGAGTTGTCCACCGTGAAGGAACTACTCACGCGGTAGTCGGCCGGGTACGAGTACTTCCAGAACAGGTGCGTCACGTCGGCCTGCACCTCCCACGCCCGCCCCGTCACGACGCGCAGCCCCAGCCCGTACGACACCGTGAACTTGTTGCCGAACCGGTAACCACCAGGGTCGAACTGGCTCGTGCCCCCCGTCGCGAAGCCGAGCGCGCCGTGCAACTGCGGCGTGAGCCGACGCCACGACTTGTTCCCCGTGAGGTTCATGCCGAAGCCGGCCTCGAGTGCCGCGAGCGGCCGCTGCGATGTGCCGATGTTGCGCGCTGCACCCGTCAGCACCGGATCCTTGATGGTGCGATCCAGCTGCGGTGCGTAGGTCACTCGCGCGTGCAGCCAGAGCGGCCCCGTGAGCAGCAGCTCGTAGCGCGCACTGACCTGAAGTCCGGTGCGAGGTCCTACGCCGGCGGGATCACCACCCGGGGCGATCGTCCCCGTGAAGATCGTGAGCGCCTGACGGCCGCGCAGATCCTCGTACGGGGTGTTCGCCATGGTGTGGCCCACCTGGGCGCTGAGCGGGGCGACGAGCGGGGCTGCGAGCGGGGTCGCGATGCACGCGGCGAGAACGAGCTTGAGGGAACGACGGATCACGCAGATGCTCCAGTTAGTCGCAGGTCGCGGCCGGTCATCTCGCGCGGCTGCTCGACTCCGAGCATCGCGAGGACGGTGGGGCCGATGTCACAGAGCGCGCCACCGGCGCGCAGCGGAGTCGCTGCACCATCCTCGACCAACAGGAATGGCACGGGATTGGTCGTGTGGGCCGTGTGCGGTCCACCCGTCGCCGGGTCGATCATCATCTCGCAGTTACCGTGGTCGGCCGTGACGAGCAGCCGCGCACCAGCGCGTTCCGCCGCCGCGACGATCTTCGCGAGTTGTTCGTCCACGCACTCGCACGCCCTGATCGTCGCCGCGATGCTGCCGCTGTGCCCGACCATGTCGCCGTTCGCGTAGTTGCAGAGCGTGAACTCATGCGTGCGCCCCTCGATCGCCTTCACCAGCACCTCGGTGATGCCGGGGGCGCTCATCTCCGGCATCAGGTCATACGTCGCCACCTTCTGGCTCGGCACGAGGATCCGCTCCTCACCAGCGTACGGGACCTCGTTGCCGCCGTTGAAGAAGTACGTCACGTGCGGGTACTTCTCCGTCTCCGCCGTCCGCAGCGACGACATCCCGTTCTCCTGCAGTACGTCGGCCATGATCCTGGCCATGGAGAACGGTTCGAACGCGATCGGCAGGCCGTAGGTCTGGTCGTACTGCGTCATGGTCGCGACGTGGAGCGTCGGGCGATCCTTCACGTCGAATCCGTCGAAGCCCGGCATCGCGATGCAGCGGATGATCTGCCGCATGCGGTCGGAGCGGAAGTTCCAGGTGATCACCGCGTCGCCGTCGCGCATCGGCGCGACCGGATGACCGTCGTGCAGCACCACCGCCGGTTCCTGGAACTCGTCGGTCACGCCCCGCGCGTAGTTCTCTTCGATGAACCGCAACGCGTCGTCGGTCTGCGGGCCGACGCCGCGCACCGCCGCGTCGTACCACTTCTGCGTGCGCGGCCAGCGCTGGTCACGGTCCATGCCGAAGTACCGCCCACCGATGCTCGCGATTTGCGCGCGCGCGCCGACACGCTCCATCACCGAGCGAACGAAGCCGAGCGCCGACATCGGCAGCGTGTCGCGGCCATCGAGCATGAAGTGCAGTGCCACGCGCGGAACACGCTCGCGCTCTGCGAGGTCCACCAGGGCCACGAGATGATCGTCATGCCCATGCACACCGCCGTTGCCGACGAGACCGATGAGGTGGAGCGTACCACCGCTCGCGCGCGCATGCGCGCAGGCGTCGCGAAACGTCGGATTGGTGTGGAAGCTGCCACTGCGGATCGCTTCGCCGATGCGCACGAGGTCCTGCATCACCACGCGCCCGGCGCCCAGGTTCATGTGCCCGACCTCGCTGTTCCCCATCTGCCCCTCGGGGAGCCCCACCGCGAGTCCGCTGGCGCTCAGCAGCGTGCGCGGGGCGCGCGCCCACAGGCGGTCCCAGGTCGGCGTCCGCGCCATCGCGATCGCGTTGCCCTCCTTCGCCTCGCTGTAGCCCCAGCCGTCGAGCACCACGAGCACGACCGGGCGATCCACCTTCGAAGCCATCTTGGCCCTGTTCTGTGCGGGGTATACCTTCGTACCAGAAGCGCGCGTCTCCAGAGACCCGCGCGAAAAGGCAAAAAAACCCAGAGAAACCCCCCCAACCAACGATGCGCCACCATAGTTACCTGCAATACCAAGTTCATGCCGCACACCACCCCACACCCCTGGGCGCACAGAACCGCGCCACCC
>JANOWT010000321.1:0-2275 GCA_031418115.1 Gemmatimonadota bacterium | reverse complement strand
GCCAGCTCTGCGAGCTGCTCCGCGTGCTGCACCTGATCGTTCACGCCCCCGAGCATGACGTACTCGAACGTCACGCGTCGATCGAACTCCGCCGCCGCGTCGATCACGTCCGACAGGGGGTACTTCGTGTTCACCGGCATGAGCGTCTGACGCAGTTCGTCGCTCGGCGCATGGATCGAGAGGGCGAGTCGGAACTGCTCCTTCCGTTGGCCGAGCGCGACGATGCCGGGGAGAATGCCCACCGTGGACACCGTGATGTGCCGCGCACCGATACCGAATCCCTTGGGGTCGTTGAGGATCGTCAGCACGTCCCCGACCGCTTTCCAGTTCATGAGCGGCTCGCCCATGCCCATGAAGACGATGTTCGTCGCGCGGATCGGTGGGTCCAGCAGCGCGAGTTCACGCACCTGCCCAGCGATCTCATGCACCGCGAGGTTCCGCGCGAAACCCATCGCGCCCGTCGCGCAGAATGAGCACTGGAGCGCACAGCCTGCCTGCGACGAGACGCAGAAGGTCATCCGCTCGCCGTCCGGGATCGCGACCGTCTCGATCGCCTGACCGTCGTGCATACGGAAAAGGAACTTCCGCGTGCCGTCAGTGGACTGTTGCTCGGTGACGAGTGCGAGACGCGGCAGCACGAAGTGCTCGTTCAGCAGTGATCTGAAGGCGGCGGGGAGGTCGGTCATCTCCTCGAACGAGCCCACAGGCTTGGTCCAGAGGTGCGGGACGACCTGGCTACCCCGGTACGCCTCATGGCCATGCCCGACCGCGAACTCGCGCAGGGCGAGTTCGGCATCGGCGGGCGCTAAGTCGAGCAAATTGAGCATCTTGCAGAGTACCCCGTACCAGCGTGTCGGTCAACGGCTGTTGGCTACCACCAAGTGTCGACGGGAGTTAGGTTTACAGGTTCGTATGCACATCGTTGACCGACTCCGGAACGCTCGGCCCGACTCCCCCTCGGGCACCCGCGCCGCCGCGTGAGTACCTCGCGCGGGACCGCGACGTCCCCGACGTCGCGGTGGCGGCCTCCGCTGGCCTGGGCCGGCGTGATCCTCGTACTCACTTCGTGGCCTAGCCCGGGTCTCGGTAACCAGGTGACCGGTGCGGACAAAGTCGCGCACCTCGGCATGTATGGGGTTCTGGGTTTCCTCGTCGCGCGCGCCCTGCCACTGCCGCGTGGGCGTGTGGCCATGCTCGCGTCGCTCGCCTGGATGACGGTGTTCGCTATGCTGGATGAGGTGCACCAGCACTGGATACCGGGCCGCGACGCCAGCATCGCCGATTGGGCCGCGGACGTCCTCGGAGCGACGCTGGGACTCCTCGCGGCGACCTACCTACTCTCGTCGGCGCCACCGCGCCCGGATCCCTCGACGTGAACGTTCCTGTTTCTTCAGCGGTCGGCACCTCGGCGGCCACCTCGGCGGCCACTTCAATGCGTTCGCACCTCGGTGGCGCGCTGCGTCGCGCCGATGTCGGCGCGCAGGTCACACTCGGCGGCTGGGTGCATCGCTCGCGCGATCTTGGCGGACTGGTCTTCCTCTCCCTGCGCGATCGCGAGGGAGTGCTACAGGTCTCGTTCAACCCCGATTGGACGGCACCTGAGATGATCGCGGCGGCAGCGGCCGTCGGTGTGGAGAGCGTCGTGCTCATCGAAGGGACTGTCTACGAGCGGCCGGCCGACCAGTACAATCCCGAGATGGCGACGGGTGAGGTCGAGGTCCGCGCGACCGGCATTCGCGTGGTCGGTCCGGCGGTCACGCCGGCGATCCCCGTCGCGGCCGGGCGCGATGCCAAGCCGCCGGCAGAGGAACTGCGCCTGCGGCACAGAGTGCTCGACCTCCGCCGCCCCGAACTCCAGTTCGCGCTGATCCTTCGGCATCGTCTCATGCAGGCGACTCGCGGCTACCTGAGCGGACTCGGCTATCTCGAGCTCGAGACGCCGATCCTCACCAAGCCGACGCCCGAGGGTGCCCGGGACTTCCTCGTGCCGAGTCGCGTGCATGCCGGAGAGTTCTACGCGCTGCCGCAGTCGCCACAGATCTACAAGCAGTTGTTCATGTGCTGCGGTTTCGATCGATACTTCCAACTGGCGCGTTGCTTCCGCGACGAGGACCTGCGCGCGGATCGTCAGCTCGAGTTCACGCAGATCGACATCGAAGCGTCGTTCATCGGTCGCGAGGACATCATCACGATGGCCGAAGGGCTCATCAAGTCGCTCTGGGCCGAAGCGGGCATCGCGATCGAGACGCCATTCGCGCGGATGAGCTACGCCGAC
>JANOWT010000320.1:0-6769 GCA_031418115.1 Gemmatimonadota bacterium | reverse complement strand
ATGATCCGGCGCACGTCGCCTTCGTCGATGATGAAATAGACCATGCTCGCGCTGCCGTTGAGCTCGCCCTCGAGTACGAGCTTCGCCGCCGCGAGCATCGTGTGCCCCACACCACGCCGCTCGGCCCAGTCGTACAACGTCATTCCCTCGAGTGTGCGGTCCCACGCGACCGAGCCGAACTGCACGCGCCGCGTGTCGCCGCCGCCGCGGTCGGTCTCGAGCAACTGCACGATCCCCTTCTCGATGCTGTCGCGCAGCACCGGATCCGCGAGACGCTCACGCAGCGCCCGCGTGCCACCCGAGAGCGCCCAGGGCGGGATGAGCACGCCGAGTCCGGTCTGGCTCGCGACGTACGGATACTGATCGATCATCACGTCGAGTCCGGCAGCGCGCGCTTCATCGACCATGCGCAACGTCTGCACACTCTTCCCCCACATCGGCTGACCCACGGCCTTGTGATGCGTGAGCACCACCGGGATGCGGCCGTCGCGCGCAATGGTGATCGCTTCGGCGACCCCTTCGATCAACCCGAGCCCTTCTTCGCGCAAGTGAGACGTGTAGATACCGCCCGAGTCGGCGGCGGCGCGTGCGAGTGCGACGACCTCGTCGGTCTTGGAGTAGAAGCCGGGCACGTAGCGCAATCCAGTGCTCATGCCGAACGCACCCTCGCCCATGCCCTGGCGGACCAGACCGATCATCCGCTGCAGTTCGTCAGGTGTAGGTGCGCGGTTCTCGGTGCCCATCACGCGCTGGCGGATCGTGTTGTGCCCCACGAGATACGCGACGTTCATGCCGAGCCCCGACCGCTGCGCACTGTCGAGATACGGCTTGAGCGGGAACGGACCGCCGCCGTCGGGCCCGCCGAGTGAGAGCGTGACGCCCTGCGTGACCGCACTCTTGGCGTCGGGCATCCGGAGCAAGGGTTCGAGATGCGCGTGCAGGTCAATGAAGCCCGGTGCGACGATCAGACCGCGGGCGTCGATCACGCGCGCCGCGCGCGAGGCGTCGAGTGGTGTGCGCGAGACGGCGACGATCTTGTCACCACGCACGGCGATGTCGGCGGCGTAGCGCGCTGCGCCCGTGCCATCGACGACTGTGCCACCGCGAATGAGCACCGTCCATTCCGGCGCCTGAGCGCCAGCGGCGCCACCAGCACCGATCGCGCCGAGCACCTTGCCGAGGAACTCATCGATCGCGTTGTTCTCGATCCACCGCACCACTATCACCAGATCCTGCTCCGGCGCGACGAACACGAGATTCGTCCCATTTCCCACATGCCCGAACGCACTCGCTGGCGCACTCGGCATCCACTTCTTGTCGGTGTTGAGGAACCAGTTCATGTAACCGTATGTCGGCTGCGGCACTGTGGGCTTGAGCGAGAGCTTCACCCACTCCTCCGAGAGGACGCGCTTGTCGCCCCAGAGCCCGCGCCGCTGCGTGAGCAGACCGAAGCGCGCCATGTCCCAGGCGTTGATGAACATCCCGCCGCCCCAGTGTCCGCCGCCGCTCACCACCTGCACCGCGCGACCGTCGAGCGTGATCCAGGAGTTGTCGTAGCCGTACCAGCGCCAACTGCGCGAGGCACCGATCGGGCCCATCACGTACTCCTGCAACACCTCGGGCAACGGACGCCGCCAGAGATTGGTCGCCGCGAGCGCGAGCGCGTTCACGCGCACGTCGTTGTACTCGTACGCGGTGCCCGGCGCCTTGCGCGCGCGCGTCGTCCAAGTGGTGGCGTCCTGCGCGGGACGGTCCGCCCACTCGGGCTTCCCCCAGAGCGTGCCTTCCCAGTCACTCGTCTGCCGCAGCAGGTCGTCCCACGTGATCGTGCGATTGTGCGGCGTGCCCCACGGATCGATGAACATCGGGTGCCCGAACGTCGCACCCGGCTCGCTCGGCGCACTCGTCCGCAGCCCGTACGTGGGCGCCTGCGACTTCCAGACGGTATCGCGCACACTCGCGATCATCCCGCGATCGAACGCCGCGCCGACCGTCGCCGAGAGCAGGCTCTTGGTCACGCTGTGCGTCATGTCGACGCGGTCCGGCTCGCCCCAACTCGCGATCACGTACCCGCCGCGCAGGATCACACCACTCGGCTCACCGCGCGGCTTGAATGGTCCGATACCCTGCCCGAAGGGCTCACGACCGAAGGAGCGGTAGTGATTCTCCTCCATGTCGCGCGAGCCACGCGCATCACTCTTCACCGCGAACGCGATCGCGTCGGCGAGCTTGGCGCTGTCGACGCCCGCCGCGGAAGGAGAGTGATGCTCCCACGTCGCGCCCGGGACATACGGGACCGGCGCGGGACGAATGCGCGTGCCCTGCGCAGAGGCGGGCACGGCGATGGCGAGAAGGAAGAACGCTTTGAGGTAGGTCATGACCGTCAAGGTGAGATGAGAGAAGAGATTGGTGATGAGCTGGCAGCCGCGAGACGCACGCCCTCACATCTCACATCTCCCATCTCACTTCTGCCGTTGAAGCCGCGCCCGCTTCCGCTTCGTCAACCAGGGCAACACCCAGAGATACAACCCCGTCATCCAGAGCGCGAACAGCACGATCCCCGCCGGCAGGAAGATCCACGACTTCGCCGCATCGCCGAAGAACGACCCGTCATGCAACGACTCGATCAGGTCCGACCGACGGTACGCCACCTGCAACAGCGCTCCGTCGGCGAGCGCGAGCTGCGCCTCCCAGCGTGACGTGGTGATCACCTTCATGATCCCCTTCCCCGGCCGCACGTCCACGCGATCGATGTCCTCCCAGCCCTGCACGCCGGCCTCGGGCATCGCCTTGGCCGCCGCCAGGATCACGTCCCAGTCCACGGACGGCGTGGGCACAGCCGTGCGTTGCTCATGCGGCTGCACCCACGGGAACTGCTTCTTCACCTGGAGAAGGATCCCCGAAGTGACGACGCAAAGGAGCGGGAGGCCGATCGCGATGGCACCCCAGCGGTGGAGACGGCGGGACAGCAAGGAAAGGCTCATGGCACGGCTACGGGAAAGTCACACAGGTCGTTGCAACGAGGCGGCAACGTTGGCAGGCACATCGGCAGGCAACGCGCCAGCCGTTGCGCCCACGTCCGAAAGTTGCTCCATTCCACTCAACCACGGAACGCCTCGGCGCGTATCCGGGTCGCACCCCACCAACGGAGTCACTCAGTGTCCCCATTCGTCCGTCGCGCGCGGGCCGCCCTGTTCGCGGTCGCCGCGTCCCTCGTCGCCCTGCCTGCGCTCCATGCGCAACTGCCCGATTCCGCGCGTCTCGAGCAGCTCAAGGCCGAGGCCCTCACCAAGGTCGAGGGGCGCGCCAAGATGGTGCAGGAGATCGTCGACCAGCTCTTCTCGTTCTCCGAACTCGGCATGCAGGAGTTCGAGACGCAGAAGTACATCAGCGCGCTCCTCGAGAAAGAAGGCTTCAAGGTCGAGCGCGGCTACGCCGGCATGCCCTCGGCCTGGGTCGCACGCTGGGTGAGTCCCGCCGGTCCGAGGCCCGTCGTCACGCTCGGCTCCGATGTGGACGGCATTCCGCAGGCGAACAACAAGCCGGCCTTCGCGTTCCATGAAGCACAGGTGGAGGGTGCGCCCGGTCATGGCGAAGGCCACAACTCCGGCCAGGCCGTGAACATCGTCGCTGCGATCGTGGCCAAGGAGATCATGACGCGCGAGCGGATCCCGGGCACGCTCGTGCTCTGGCCGGGCATCGCCGAAGAGCAGATGGCGGGCAAGGCGTTCCTCGTACGCGCCGGACTCTTCAAGGACGCCGACGTCGCGCTCTTCACGCACGTGGGCAATGACCTCGGCGTGCAGTGGGGCCAGAGCGGCTCCACCGCGCTCATCTCCGCGATCTTCAAGTTCCAGGGCACCAGCGCCCATGCCGCCGGTGCGCCCTGGCGCGGCCGGTCCGCGCTCGACGCCGCGATGCTCATGGGACAGGGTTGGGAGTACCAGCGCGAGCATCTCGAGATCGGACAGCGCTCGCACTACGTGATCCGCGACGGCGGCGACCAGCCGAATGTCGTGCCGAGCACGGCGAGCATCTGGTTCTACTTCCGCGAGCGCGATTACCCGCGCACCATGGCGTTGTTCGAGCAGGGCAAGCGGATCGCGCGCGGCGCGGCGATGATGGCCAATGTGGAGCTCGACACCGTGATGATGGTCGGGTCGGGCTGGAGTGCGCACTTCAATAAGACGATCGCCGAGGTGACGTTCGCGAACATCCAGCGCGTGGGCATGCCTCAGTGGGACGAGAACGACCAGGCGATGGCGAAGGCCGTGCAGAAGGACCTGGGTGTGCGCGAGAGCGGCCTGCAGTCGGTCGGTGTGTTCAACATCGGCCTGCCGGTCCCCGACAATCAGCGTACCGGTGGCGGCTCGGACGACATCGGTGACGTGTCGTGGAACATCCCGACGGTCACGTTGCGGTATCCGTCGAACATCCCCGGCCCGCCGGGGCACAACTGGGCGAACTCGATCGTGATGGCGACGCCGATCGCACACAAGGGTGCGACCGCTGGTGCCAAGGTGCAGGCGCTCACCATCCTCGACATCGTCTCGCGGCCGCAGGTCGTCGCCGATGCGTGGAAGTACTTCCGCGAGGTGCAGACGAAGGAGGTGCAGTATACGCCCTTCATCGCGCCCACGGACCAGCCGCCCATTTGGCTGAATCAGGAGATCATGGCGCGCTTCAAGCCGCAGCTCCAGCAGTTCTACTACGATCCGAAGAAGTACAAGAGCTATCTCGAGCAGCTCGGGATCGCATATCCCACGACGCGCGACATGGTGAAGCCGCGCATGGAGAATTGATCTGACGCCGTATCGGTTGGTCGCTGCCGACGGCAGCACGGTCGTGAGCGAGACCCCCGGCAAGTTCGGGGGTCACCGCAGGCGGCGGGTGTACGGGCTCCTCACGTGCAAGGCGGCACGGAGAGCGCTCGGCACCGGGAGCAGTTATGCGCAGCAGCGCGTCTTCTTCGCCGACGAGGCGACGGCGCGCGCTGCGGGGTACCAACCGTGCGGCACCTGCATGCCGGACGAGCATAAGGCGTGGAAGGCGAGTCAGAAGAAGTGAAGCTCGTATGAGTGGCCGCGTGGAGGCGCTCTGGACCAAGCGCGCGCACCGCGGGGTGATGGATGGTCATCGCGAAGTCGCGTTCGTCGCCGGCAAGGGGATCTCGGGCAACACCGGACGGTCGAGCACGCGTCAGGTCACGATCATCGCGCAGGAGCAATGGGACGCGATGATGCGTGAACTTGGTGGCGTGATCGATCCCGGCGCGCGGCGTGCCAACATCATGGTGAGCGGAATCGATCTCGCGAAGTCGCGCGGTCGTGTGCTCAGACTTGGTGGCGTGCGCGTACGGATACGCGGAGAGACGCGCCCCTGTGAGCGGATGGACGAGGCGTTGCCAGGACTGCGCGCGGCCATGGAGGTCGACTGGCGTGGCGGCGCGTTCGGGGAAGTGCTCGACGATGGGGCTGTCGCGGTTGGCGATGCGGTCGAGTGGGAAGCGGGGAGCATCGAGTGAGCGAGACGGGCCCAGCAACCGCCGGCGCAACCGCCAGAGCACCGCGTTCGCTACGCGGTCCGCGGATCGCCGCGGCAGTCCTCTTTCTTCTTTCGATCAACGGCCTGGCGCAGGCTGCGCGCTGGGCGATCGGTTGGAACGACAGCCCTACGATACTCGGGTGGGAGCAGACAGCGAGCGGGATATCCGCGCTCGTCGCGGCCGTCGGTGCGTGGCAGGGACGTCGCTGGTCCGCCCGGTGGTCGGCGCTCTACGGCGCCGTCACCGGTGCGTTGATCGCGAGCCTTGGACCCGTGCTCGGACTGTCGATGGACGAGCGGTCCGGGCTCTGGCCCGCTGCGCTGATGGTGGTCGCGGTGGGGCTCGGGATCGCTTGGTATCTCGCGCGCGCGCTCAGAACACCGCCACCACCGGACAGTTCACGAGCACCCCGGCAGCGGTGAGCCCGCCGAGCGCACGGTGCGCACGCCCCTCCCCCATCGGCTGGAGCGCACCCGAACGGACCCGCGCCTCGACCTCCGTGAATCCGAGCAGCCGTTCGCGTGCACTCTCGCGCACCGCCCGTGGCGACCAAACCGCCATGTACAGATCCCAGACGGGCGTGTACGCGCCAGCGCCGGGCATCTCCTCAAGGATGTTCTGCGGATCACCCTCGCCGCGAAGTGCCGAGCGAAGTCCGTGACGTTGCCGCGAGTCCTCTGACTCGAGCAGGCCATTCACGATCGCGACGATGCCGAGCCGAACGCCGTCGATCGGTGCGCCCGCGCGCGCGAGGGCCGCGAGCCCTGGTGCGTGGGTCGCGCCTTCCATGGCGGCGACCATGGGATCGCTCGACTCGGTCGAGATGTACCAGAGCGTGCGGCCGCCAGCATAGCCGCGTGTCACACGCATGACGGCGAAGAGCAGATCACGGTCGAGTTGCACGACGCGGTCGAGCGTGCCCGTCGCTGTGGCGATGACCGGGGCGTTGAGGACCGTGCCGTCGGCGAGTTCGATGAACGGCGCGTAGCCTTCGCGCGCCACCGATCCCGGCTGCGCCACCGCAGGAGGAAAGGCCGAATCAGGCGCGGCGCGCACTCGGCGCACGGGAGCGAAATCCACCGATGCGCCGACCGTGAGTCGGCCGTCTGCGATCGCGCCCGATTGCGTGAAGCCGCTCCCACGCAGCAGCGCGAGACGCGGCGCCCAGTTCACCCGCCTACGCGCGGCGTCGACCGAGTCGGAGGACTCGGTGATGATGAACCA
>JANOWT010000319.1:0-1628 GCA_031418115.1 Gemmatimonadota bacterium | reverse complement strand
GTGCCGGCGCTCGCGGGGAGTGCCTACGACGGCGTGACCATCCGCAACGTGCTCATGATGAGCTCCGGCGTGCAGTGGACGGAACGCTACACCGACCCGACCAGCGACCGTCGGCGCCTGCTCGATGCGCAGATCTCGCAGCTCCCGGGCTCGGCGCTCGCCGTGATGCGCTCCCTCCCCCGCGCCGCGCCGCCGGGTACGCGCAACAACTACAGCACCGGCGAGACTCAGGTGCTCGCCGAGGTGCTGCGTGCCGCCGTGAAGATGCCGCTCGCGGCGTATCTGTCGGCGAAGATCTGGCGCCCAGCGGGGATGGAAGCCGAATCGCGCTGGTGGCTCGATTCACCTGATGGCGTCGAAATCGGGGGCAGCGGCATCAGCGCGACGCTGCGCGACTACGGGCGATTCGGCCAGTTCGTGCTCGAACAGGGCATCGTCGGGAGCGATACGCTGCTACCGCTGGGCTGGGTCGCGGAGGCGGGCTCGCCGACGGTCCTGCGCGATGGTACGCCACTCAACTACGGCTACATGTGGTGGACGGCGCTCACGCCCGAAGCAGTTCGAGACCGGGCCTTCACCGCCGAGGGGATTCACGGACAGTTCGTTTACGTGAACCCCGCGGCGCAGGTGGTCATCGTCGTCTGGTCCGCGCAGCCAAAGCCGACGGGCGGCGCGGTGGTGAACGACCACGCCTTCTTTGCGGCGGTGGTGGACGCGCTGCGTACGGGTCGCGCGTCGAAGGCGACCGCCGGACTCACACGAAGGGAGTGATCCGGAAGGGCGCGTGTGCGCCCTAAAGCGCACAACTGTCGGCCGATCGTGCAACCCGATGGACGCCGAGGGCCCGTGGAGCGTACCTTCTCCGCCGCATGTCCCTCCTCGACCTGTACGACCTCTCCCTCCGAGGCCGCCGCGATACGCCGGCCCTGGAGATCGACGCGCCGACCGGCGGCACGGTCTCGCTGACCTTCGGCGAACTCGACGCCCGGAGCGACCGACTCGCACGTGTACTCACCTCACGCGGCCTCGCGCACGGCGACCGGCTCGCGTTCTGCCTCCCCAATCGCCTCGAGGTGATCGACCTCTGGCTCGCCTGCGTGAAGCTCGGCGTGATCGTGGTGCCGATCAACGTGCTCTACAAAGGGCGCGAGATCGCGCATATCGTGGGCGACTCGAAGCCTGAGGCGGTGGTGACGACCCTAGACCGTGCCGCCGATTTCCCCAAGGGCACGACGATCTGGGACGTCGATGCGCTGGAACAGGAGGGGGAGCGCGAGGGTGACCGTGGTCGCGACGCCGAGGCGATGGCTGCAGGTGTCCGGCTCGCGATCGCTCCTCCCACGCGCGTCCGCAATGACGCGAACACGCCCGCCGCGCTCGTCTACACATCGGGCACTACCGGTGTGGCCAAGGGCGCGGTCATCACCCATGGCAACTTCGCGGCGAACGCGCTCTCGCTCGTGAGCGCGTGGGGCATCACGAGCGCCGATCGCTACTTGGCTGCGCTTCCTCTCTTCCACGTGCATGGGCTCGGCAACGGCCTGCAGTGCTGGCTCGCGAGTGGCTGTCACATGCGCCTCGTGGAACGCTTCGATCGCGATCGCGCACTCGACTGGTTCGACACCTAC
>JANOWT010000318.1:0-3033 GCA_031418115.1 Gemmatimonadota bacterium | reverse complement strand
CGCGCGGTACAATCCGGCGGGGTGGCCGGGGATCGTCGAGGTGGTCGAGGGGATGGGCGCCGGTACGACGGCGTAGCGGCACCGGCGCCGTCCCTCGAGTTCGCCCTTCTTGACTACATCGTCATGGGAAGGTTCGAGTTCATGATGTCGCGGACGATCTTCCATGAGCCGTCCGCCTGTCGCTTCCACGTCGTGACGTACTTGCCTTTGTCGGTCATGGGTTTTCCGCCGGTGGGCGTCATCGTCATCTCGTTCGAGCCGGACTCGACTGCGATGTCTCCGCTGAGAAGGACGTCCTCGGTCGTGACCTTGAAGTCGGACATCGCAGCGTAGGCGAACATCGCCTTGGCCCCGGCTTCGAATTCGGCTCGACCCCGCCAGGCCGGCGAGTTCGCCATCATCACGATTGCGTCGTCAGCGTAGTGCGACGCCCACTTGGCAACATCCCCGGCGTTGAGCGCGACTATCACTTCCGCGTTCGCCGCGTCGATCGCGGTCCGTACCGCAGCCATCTCCTCCGCGCTCGGCGCGTCATCCATGTCGTCCGCATCATGCTTCTCACACGCGACCGTGAGCGCGCAGAGCGCGACGACGGCGATCCAGCTCGATCTCTTCATAACCAGTGACTCCGGAATTAGGGGTGCCCAATCCTAGGGCCGCCGGCCGGAAGCGCAAGACGGCGACTCAGGCCGTCAGCGCACGCGGCGACCGGCCGGTCCACCGCCGGAATGCCCGATGAAAGGCGCTCGGCTCGGAGAACCCGACGAGCCACGCGACCTGTGCGACCGTCGCCCCAGGCGCGGTGAGGTGACGCATGGCGAGCTCGCGGCGCGCGGCGTCGAGTTGCGCCTGGAAGGTCGTGCCTTCGGCGGCGAGACCACGCTGGAGGTTTCGCGCGCTCATGGCGAGCGCGCGGGAGACGTCGACGATGGTCGGCACGCCGCCCTTGAGCCGCCCGATGATCTCGGCATCAACGCGACCGGAGAGCGTCTCGCGGGCGGCCAGTGCGCCGAGCGCTGCCTCCGCGACGGCCTCGAACGACGCCAGCAGACTCGCGTTCGCTGACGTGAGCGGCCGGTCGAGGTCCTCGTTGGAGAACGTGACGATGCTGTCGCTGGCGCCGAAGCTCGGCGCGACGCCTAAGAGGCGCGCGAGATCGGCGGTGCCCGTGGAGGGTCTCGCGTAGCCGAGTGCCACCCGGACCGGGACCACCGGACGCTGGGTGAGCAGGCGCAGCTGGTGAATCAGGCCGGCGGCGACCGAGTCCACCACGTGCCGGGGCACGGTACGCATGAGTTCGTGCGCCGCCGGCAGGATGATCAGGCGGCAGTGCGTCGTGGTGCGGTCGCGCTCGATCGCGAGGTCGAGGCCGTCGTTGAGCAGGCGCATGAGACGGGCACCGCGGCGCAGGGCCTCGTCGGCAGTGCGCGAACTGAGCATGACGTACCCGACGATGTCGAGCGCGCCCGGGTTGAAGGTCGTCGACATATGCAGGCCGAGGTCGGGGTCGCCGGTGGCGAGCTCGGCTTCGCGCCAGAGGGCCGCCATGAGCCGTCCGGGGATTCGTTCGCTCCCGCTGTCGGTGGTCGCGGGGTCTATCCCCGCGCGCAGGCAGACGGCTCCCGCGTCGACGCCACGGGCGCGCAGGTAGGACGCCATGTCGGCGACGATCGCGGCCGCTATCGAGACGTCACGCATGCGGTCGCGAGAGTCGGCGCGTTCGGCCACCTGAATGGCGCGCGCGGTCACGGACCTCCATTCTCCAAGAGGGCATTCTCCCTGTGTCGCCAACAGGGGCGACTGCCACCTCATCCACGGACTCCCCGCCCATGTCCATCACTCGTACGCTCCTCGTCGCGTCAGTCGTCCTTCCGCTCACCCTCAGCGCGCAGTCCGCGCCGTCAGTGACCAGTCCAATGCTACGCGATGACGCATGGCGTGTCACCCTGACGGTCTTCCGCTCGCCAGGCACCGGCATCATGCTGAGCCGCGGCCATCTCGCGGCATTCGCGGGTCACTACCCAACGGTCATCCCTCGCGACGGGGTGAACCGGAACACGAACTTCGTGCGATTCGGCGTCGCGGCGTACGCGACCCCGGCCGCCCGCAACTCGGCCTATGTCTCGTTGTCGATGGCGTCGAGCCTCACGCGCGGCTGGGCGAACAGCGGCCTTGTGGATGTCGGCATGCGCCGGATGTTCACCGGGACCTTCAGCGGGCAGCTCGGCGTGGCCGTGCTGCATGCGCCGTCCACGAACGCGACGCGCGTGAATCCGACCGTCGGCTTCGGGGTGCGGTTCTGATGCGCGCCGCCGGAGTGCTCTACATCGCGGCGAGCGTCGGCTTCCTCGTCGTGTTCGGTTGGCTCGCCTCGGCATTCGGCTATCCCGACGTGCTCGACCGGTCGGCGGCCGAGGTGCTGCCTGCACTGCTGTCGCTCGGGGTATCGGGTCGGCTCGTCTGGATCGCCTATGCGCTGTTGCCGCTGCTGTTGATCCCGGCGGCGGTCGGTGCGATCGAGCACTTTCGCGGAAGCGACGGCCTCCTGGCGCGCGGCGCGCGGCTCGGACTGATCCTGCAGGTCGTTGCCGCGCTGACGATGATGCTGGGTCTCGCGCGGTGGAGCACGGCGAACTGGGCGCTCGCGGAGGCGTGGGTCACGGCCGATGCGTCGCAGCGTGTGGTGCTTGCGGCCGTATTCGACGCCTTCAACGCGTACCTTGGGAACGCGATCGGCGAGTTCGTGGGTGAACTCGCGCTCTACGGCAGCTTCTTGGCGTTCGCGGGCGCGCTCTGGACGCGAGGCTCGCGCCGCATGGCGATCTTCGGCGCGATCACGGGAGTGGCGGGACTGATCGGGATGTTCCGCAACATCACGGACGTCGTGCAGCCGGCCGCCGACGTCACGAACCTGCTGTTGCCGCTCTTCCTCATCGGGTTCGGGGTGTTCCTCATCCGGCGCGGCGGGAAGGCGGGGTGAGCCCCGCGACCCAGGTGCTCAACGATTCAGCGGTACCGCTCCATGAGCTTGTC
>JANOWT010000317.1:0-8233 GCA_031418115.1 Gemmatimonadota bacterium | reverse complement strand
CCTTCTTCGGCAAGTGACAGGCACCTCAGCCCCGCGCTATCCATGAACATGCAAGAGACGCTTCTCAAGAAGATCGAAGATCGTACCGCCGTCTGCTCGGTGATCGGCCTTGGCTACGTGGGGCTCCCGCTGGCCATGGAGCTCTGCGAGGCCGGCTTCACCGTCGTGGGCTATGATGTCAGCGAGCGCGTCTGCGCGCTCCTGATGCGCGGCGAGACCCACATCCAGGATGTGCCCGCCGCGCAGGTCGCGAAGCACGCGAAGAGCGGCAAGTTCCTCGCGACGACCGATGCCTCTAAGCTCGCGGGCGTCGATACCGTGTCGATCGCGGTGCCGACCCCGCTCGCCAAGACGCGCGACCCGGACATGTCGTATGTACTCTCGGCGTCGGAGACGGTGGCCAAGTACTCGCACAAGGGGATGCTGATCGTGCTCGAGAGCACGACGTATCCTGGTACGACGCGCGAACTGCTCCAGCCGCGACTCGAAGAGCGCGGGCTCACGGTGGGCGAGGACGTCTTCCTCGCGTTCAGTCCTGAGCGCGTGGACCCGGGCAACCCCGTCTACCACACGAAGAACACGCCGAAGGTCGTGGGCGGCATCACGCCGGCGTGCAACATCGTCGCGACGGCGTTCTATCAATCGACGATCGACACGATCGTCACGGTCTCGTCGCCCGAGGCCGCGGAGCTGGTGAAGCTCCTCGAGAACACCTTCCGGTCGGTGAACATCGGCCTCGTCAACGAGATGGCGATCGTGTGCGACCGTCTGGGTGTGGATGTGTGGGAAGTGATCGACGCGGCGGCGACCAAGCCGTTCGGCTTCATGAAGTTCACGCCCGGCCCCGGCATCGGCGGTCACTGCATCCCGCTCGACCCGCACTACCTCGCGTGGAAGATGCGGTCGCTCAACTACAAGACGCGTTTCATCGACCTCGCGAGCGAAGTCAACTCGGCGATGCCCGACTATGTGGTCGAGAAGATCTCATGGGCGTTGAACGACGACCGGAAGTCGGTGAAGGGGAGCAAGGTGCTCGTGCTCGGCGTGGCCTACAAGCGCGACATCGACGACATGCGCGAGAGTCCGGCGCTTGATGTGATGCGCCTGCTCGAGGAGCGTGGCGCCGACGTGGTCTATCATGATCCGCATGTGCCGATGTTCCGCGAAGATGGTCACGAGATGCATGGGGTGCCCCTGACGGATGCGCTCCTCGCGGAAGTGGACGCGGCGGTCGTGATCACGGATCACAAGTCGGTGGATTACCAACGCATCGTCGACAAGTGCGGACTCGTGGTCGACGCGCGAAATGTCACGTCCAAACTCAAGCCGGGCAGGGCGCGGCTCGTGCAGCTCACGTCCTCCAAGTCACACGTGGCCGCGGGGCATCACGCGTGAGGATCACCGTCATCGGCACTGGTTACGTCGGATTGGTCGTTGGCGCCTGTCTCTCAGAGACGGGAAACGATGTAACCTGCGCCGATCTCGATGCAGCGAAGATCGACGGTCTGAAGCGGAACGAACTACCGATCTATGAGCCCGGGCTCGACGCCTACGTGGCACGGAACCAGGCAGCCGGCCGTCTGACGTTCACCACCGACATCGCGGCGGCGATCGCCGGCGCCGAAGTCGTCTTCATCGCCGTCGGCACACCGCCGGACGAGGATGGCTCCGCCGACCTCACGCACGTCCTCGACGTCGCCGCGGCGATCGGCAAGCACGCCACGCGTGAGATCGTCGTCATCACGAAGTCGACCGTCCCAGTGGGCACCGCCGAGAAGGTCGCCGCGGTGATCCGTCCGGGCATCGCGCACCCCTTCCACATGTGCTCCAATCCGGAGTTCCTGAAGGAAGGGGCGGCGATCGACGACTTCATGAAGCCCGATCGTGTCGTCATCGGCGTGGACTCCGACTTTGCGCGCGACCGGATGAGCGAGCTGTACGCGCCGTTCGTGCGCACCGGCAAGCCGATCATCTTCATGGACATCCCGTCGGCGGAGATGACCAAGTACGCCGCGAACGCGATGCTCGCGACGCGCATCTCGTTCATGAACGAGATCGCGAACCTCTGTGAGCAGGTCGGCGCCAATGTGGACTTGGTGCGCAAGGGGATCGGGTCGGACTCGCGGATCGGTCCGGCCTTCTTGTTCCCGGGCCCGGGCTACGGCGGTTCATGTTTCCCGAAGGACGTGAAGGCCCTGCTCAAGACCTCCGAGGAGCGCGGCGCGCCGATGGGGGTCCTCCGCGCCGTCGAGGATGCGAACGACCGTCAGAAGCACCGCCTGTACGAGAAGGTACGCGAAGCGCTGGGCGGTGAGGTGCGCGGCCGCCGCATCGCGCTGTGGGGACTCGCGTTCAAGGCGAACACCGACGACATGCGCGAGTCGCCGTCGCTGACGTTGATCGAGGCGCTGTTGGATGCAGGCGCGACCGTCGTCGCGCACGACCCGGCCGCGATGCACGAGACGGAGCGTCGCCTCGGTGCCCGGATCACGTACGCCAAGACGGGCTACGATGCGATCGGTGGCGCCGATGCGCTCGTGATCGTCACCGACTGGAACGAGTACCGTTTTCCCGACTTCGCACGTATCAAGTCGACACTGCGTACTCCCGTGGTCGTGGACGGGCGCAACCTCTACGATCCCGAGAAGATGCGTGCGCTCGGCTTCACCTATCGCTCGATCGGGCGAGGGCGCGAATGAGGGTCCTGATCACTGGCGCCGCCGGATTCCTCGGGTCGCATCTCGTTGACCGATTCCTGGCGGACGGACACTCGGTCATCGGGCTCGACAATTTCCTCACGGGGCATCCTGACAACATCGCCCACCTGATGGGGCATGAGCGGTTCAGCTTCGTCCGGCACAACATCTCCGAGTTCTCGTATGTCGCCGGGCCCCTCGACGGCGTCCTGCACTTCGCGTCGCCCGCGAGCCCGGTGGACTACCTCGAGATGCCGATCCAGACGCTCAAGGTCGGTTCGCTCGGGACTCACAACGCACTTGGGATCGCGCTCGCGAAGAAGGCGCGATTCCTTCTCGCGTCGACGTCGGAAGTCTACGGCGACCCGCTCGTGCATCCGCAGCCCGAGAGCTACTGGGGGAACGTGAACCCGATCGGGCCGCGTGGCTGCTACGACGAGGCCAAACGATTCGCCGAGGCGATGACCATGGCGTACAACCGCGCGCAGGGTGTCGACACGCGCATCGTGCGGATCTTCAACACGTATGGCACGCGCATGCGGCCGGGCGACGGGCGTGTGGTGTCGAACTTCATCGTCCAGGCGCTGCGCGGCGAGCCGATCTCGATCTACGGCGACGGGTCGCAGTCGCGATCGTTCTGCTACGTCTCCGACGAGGTGGAGGGCATCTACCGCCTCTTCCAGAGCGGCGAGCAGATGCCGGTGAACATCGGGAACCCCAACGAGTTCACGGTCCGGCAACTCGCCGAGCTGGTGTTGGAACTCACGGGCTCCAAGTCGGTTATCACTTCACACCCGCTCCCGACCGACGACCCCAAGGTGCGGCAGCCTGACATCACCCGGGCGCGTGCCTTGCTCGGGTGGGAACCCACGATCCAACTGCGCGAGGGCCTCGCGCAGACCATTGAATATTTCCGCGGACTCCAAGGGTCCGCGCGGATGCAGCCCCCGACCTGATGCGACGTAACACCCTGCTGGTCGTCCTGATCGCGTTCGTGGCGACCGGATGTTTCGCTTCCTTCAACGTGCGCGACTACTCCACCTCGACCGATCTCTTCACGGCCGGGATGACCAAGTACCGCAAAGAGAAGTGGAACGACGCCGCGACGGCGTTCGAGCGACTGACGCTCGACCTGCCGACCCGCGACACGCTGCTCCCCCTCGCGCACTGGTATCTCGCCAAGTCGCGACTGGGGCGTGACGAGCGGCTCCTCGCGGCGCAGGCGTTCATCCGTCTGACGGAGACCCTCCCCGACGACTCGCTCGCCGACGATGCACTGCTCGCCTCCGGACGCGCCTACGCCGGGCTCTGGAAGCAGGCGAGTCTCGACCCGCAGTACGACACGCTCGCGCAGACGCAGTTCCGCCTGTTGCAGGGCGTATATCCCAACTCCAAACTCGTGGACACCGCGAAGACGGAGCTGGCACGGCTCGACGAGATGTTCGCGTCGAAGGACTATGAGACGGGGTCGCACTACATGCGGCGCAAGGCGTTCGACTCGGCGATCCTCTACTTCAAGGACGTCGTGCGCAACTGGCCCGAGTCGGACAAGGCCCGACAGGCGATGCTGCGCATGGTCGAGATCTACCGGATGCCCGTCCTCAACTACAAGCAGGATGCTGCCGAAGTCTGCGACGCACTCCGCGCGGCGTTCCCGACGGACGCCGAGGTCATGACGACCTGTCGACTCACTCCGGGCGACAGCACGTCGACTGCTGCCGTCCGTCCCTGAGGCAAGCGCCGTGGGCGAACGCCTAGGGCTCCTGGGGGGAACGTTCGATCCTCCGCATCTGGGCCACCTGCACCTGGCCTATAGTGCGATCGAGCAGCTCGGGCTCGACCGAGTGGTGTTGATCCCGGCGCGCCGGCAACCTCTCAAGGCTGGCGCCGAGATCGCCGATCCCGGTCACAGGGTCGCGATGGCGCGCCTGCTCGCCGGAGACGATTCCCAGCTCTCCGTGGACCCCATTGAGGCAGAGCGCGAGGGGTTATCTTTCTCGATCGACACGGTCCGGTCGTATCGGGCCTCCCATCCGGGCGCGCAGCTCACGTTCCTGATGGGAGAGGACACGGCCTCCACGTTGCCGCACTGGCGTGAGCCGGCTGCTCTGGCTGGCTTGGCGCGCCTGGTGGTGTTGACGCGGGGGATCTCGCGGGACGTAGCAGTATCGCTGCCGGACGGCGTCCATGTGGAGCGAGTGGCCACGCGGCGGATCGACATCTCGGCCACGGAGGTCCGCGCCCGGGTGCGCGCAGGACTGCCGTTGCGGGGATTCGTGACGGATGAGATCGCCGCGTACATCGCGGCGAACGGACTCTATCGCACCACCAACGAGTGATAATCGCATGTTGAAGAAGCTGATCGGGGCGGTCTTCGGAACGCGGCACGAACGTGAACAGCGCCGAGTCCAGCCTATCGTGGATGAGATCAACGGACACTACGCGCGCCTGCGCGACGTCTCCGATGCCGAGTTGCAGGGGCAGACGGCACGATTCCGCGCGACCATCACGGAGCACACGGCGGTCCTCAAGGCGAAGCTCGACGAGCTCAAGGCCGCGAAGCACGCAGCCACCGAGACGTCGGAGCGAGAGGCGATCGACGCTGAGCTGACGGGTGCGGACGGGCAGGGTGGCGTGGAGAACGAGTATCGCGAGGCGGTCGGTGAGGTGCTCGACGACCTGCTGCCCGAGGCTTTCGCGACGGTCCGAGAGACCGCGCGCCGACTCGTTGGGACGACGATCTCGGTGACCGGCCGAGACATGATCTGGGACATGGTGCACTACGACGTGCAGCTCATCGGCGGCATTCAGCTGCATCTCGGTCGCATCGCCGAGATGGCGACGGGCGAAGGCAAGACGCTCGTCGCGACGCTGCCGCTCTATCTCAACGCCCTGCCGGGACGCGGCGCACACCTGGTCACGGTCAACAACTACCTCGCCCGCCGCGACTCGCAGTGGATGGGGCACCTCTACAGCCGGCTCGGTCTCTCCATCGGCTGTCTCGATGACACCGAGCCGGGCACGCCGGAGCGTCGAGCCGCCTACAACTGCGACATCACGTACGGCACGAACAACGAGTTCGGCTTCGACTACCTCCGCGACAATATGGTGGTCTCGCTCGACCAGCGGGTGCAGCGGCCACACATCTTCGCGATCGTCGACGAAGTCGACTCGGTGCTCGTCGACGAGGCGCGGACTCCGCTCATCATCTCCGGTCCCGTGGGGAATGACGGCGATCTCGCGTACGCGGAGCACAATACGAACGTCGCGCGCCTGGTGCGCAAGCAGACGGAGATGGCGAACGACCTCGTCGCGCGAGGTGAGAAGGCGCTCGCCGCCGATCAGACCGAGGAGGCCGCGCTCGCCTTCTACCAGGCGCGGATGGGCAACCCGAAGAACAAACGCCTGCTCAAGGTGATGCAGGAGACTGGCGTCAAGCAGCTCATCCTGCAGAAGGAACTGCAGCATCTGGCCGACCGGAAGTTGCCGCCGGCCAAGCAGGAGTTCCGTGAGATCGAGGAGCTCCTGCTCTTCGTGCTCGACGAGAAGGGGCACTCGGTACACCTCACCGACCGCGGTGTGGATTTCCTCTCGCCCGACGCGCACGATTCCTTCGTGCTCCCCGACATCTCGAGCGCGATCGGGCGGCTCGAGCGCGACCACGAGATGGACGCGGCGACGAAGCTCGAGCAGAGGCGTCAGATCGAGGTCGAGTACGCGATCAAGAGTGAGAAGCTCAACATCGTCCACCAGTTGCTGCGCGCGCACGCCCTGTTCGACAAGGACGTGAACTATGTGGTGCAAGACGGGCAGGTGCTGATCGTCGACGAGTTCACGGGCCGCACGATGCCGGGTCGCCGCTGGAGCGAGGGACTGCACCAGGCGGTCGAGGCGAAGGAGAACGTGGTGGTCCGCGGCGAGACGCAGACGCTCGCCACGATCACCATCCAGAACTATTTCCGTCTCTTCGAGAAGCTCGCCGGCATGACCGGTACCGCCGAGACGGAGGAGACGGAGTTCTTCCAGATCTACGGGCTCGAGGTCGCCGTCATCCCGACCAACCAGCCAGCGATCCGCGACGACCGGCAGGACCTCGTCTACAAGACGCGGCGTGAGAAGTACAACGGCATCACCGAGGAGACGCGCCGGCTGCATGAGCTGGGCTTCCCTGTCCTCGTCGGCACCACGAGCGTCGAGGCCTCGGAGACGCTCTCGCGCCTCTTCCAGCGCGCGGGACTCGTCCACAACGTCCTCAACGCGAAGTACCACCAGCGCGAGGCCGAGATCGTCGCACTCGCCGGTCAGAAGGGCGCGATCACGATCGCGACCAACATGGCCGGACGTGGCACGGACATCAAGCTTGGCGAAGGCGTGCGGCAGTCGGCCCCGTCGCTCGTGAAGGACGCCGACGGCAAGGACGTGCAGGTCGATGAGATCGGCGGCCTGCACATCGTGGGCTCCGAGCGCCACGAATCGCGCCGCATCGACCGCCAGTTGCGCGGTCGCGCCGGACGTCAGGGCGATCCGGGATCGTCACAGTTCTTCCTCTCCCTCGAGGACGACCTGATGCGGCTCTTCGGCTCGGACCGCATCGCGCGTCTCATGGACTCGTTGGGCGCCCAGGAAGGCGAGGTGCTCACGCATCCGCTCATCACCCGATCGATCGAGCAGGCGCAGAAGCGCGTGGAGCTGCAGAACTTCCAGTCGCGCAAGCGGCTGCTCGACTACGACGACGTGATGAACCAGCAGCGCGAGGTGATCTACAACCTCCGCTCGTTCGCGCTCGAAGGCGGAGAGGAGCTCAAGGGCGAAGCGGCGAAGATGCTCACCGCCGCCGTGTCGCGTCGCGTCGAGACGACGCTCGCGACGTTCGAGACCTCGGCCGACTGGGATCTCGAGCTCCTGCGGCAGGACCTGTTGATGCACTATCTGTTGAGCGTCAAGGCATTCGGGGACGAACAGACGCGTCCGACGACGCTCGAGGAGGCGCAGCGCGAGGCCGCCGACGCGGCGATCGCGGCATTCCAGGGCAAGTTCACCACGCTCGGCGATTTCGCGTCACGGCTGCTCTCGCTCGTGATGCTCAACGTGCTCGATGAGAAGTGGAAGGATCACCTGTACGACCTCGACCAGCTCCGCGCCGCGATCGGGTACAGGTCATGGGGCCAGAAGGATCCGCTGGTCGAGTACAAGCGAGAGGCCTTCTCGATGTTCGAGGACCTCATGCGCGACATCCAGCACACCTTCACGGAGCGCTTCCTGAAGGTGCAACTGGTGTTCGACGAGCCGAGGCCATCGGCGCCGCCGATCACGATCTCGGCACCCGCTCCGGCCGCCAGACGCTTCAATGCGCTCGGCATCGCCGAAGAGGTCGGGCCCGGTTCGGTGAGTGCAGAGCAGTCGGCCCCGACGACTCCCCGCAGCGAGCCGAAGGTGGTCGGCGCCGGTCGTGGAGTGACGAATCTGGCCGCCGGAACGGCGAGCATGGCGAACGTCGATCTCACGAGCGTCGGACGCAACGACCCGTGCCCGTGTGG
>JANOWT010000316.1:0-3076 GCA_031418115.1 Gemmatimonadota bacterium | reverse complement strand
CGCGCTCGCCAGCATCGGGTACGTCCCTGAGCGGCTCCATCTGTATCAGGGGCTCACCGTCGACGAGTCCATCAACTACCACCGTGCCTTCTATCCGAACTTCGACCGCGCCGAAGCCGAACGACTGCGTAAGCGCTTCGGTCTGCGCGAGGACCAACTCGTACAGCGACTCTCCAAGGGCGAGGCCGGCAAGCTCATGATGATGCTCGCACTCTCTCAGCGCGCCGAACTCCTCGTGCTCGATGAACCCACCGACGGCCTCGACCCGGTGATCCGTCGCGAAGTGCTCGGCGCACTCGTCGAATACGTCGAGTCCAAGAGCGCGACCGTGTTCATCTCGAGTCATCTCGTGCACGAACAGGAACGCATCTGCGATTGGGTCGGCGTCATGGATGGCGGCCGCCTGATCGCCGAGCTGCCCATGCAGGAGTTCCGCAGCGGCATCAAGCGGCTGCGCATCGAGCGGGCGCCCGCGGTCCGCGACGCCGCACCCTTTGCGCTGCTCTCGCGCGAGAGCCTCACCCTGGACCATGAGGAGTGGGTCGTGCGTGGTTGGCAGCCGGAGATGCGCGACTGGTTCCAGCGCGTCGGTGCCGACGTGCGTGACGTGCAGGACCTCGATCTCGAGGAGAGCTTCGTCGAGCTGTTGCGCGGCGCGCGTACCTCAAGCCAGGAGACCCGTTGATGTTCGGGCAGATCCTCTATACTCAGGTGAAGTGGACCCGCGGGGCGCTCGCGGTCCTCTCCATCGTGGCATTCGCCGCGCCCGCTGGCCTCTGGCGCATCGCGCGCATCGGATCCTACGAGACCGTGAGTGCGATGGCGATCATGCGCGGGTTCGAAGCGCTCGGACCATCGCTCGTGTCGCTGGCATTCTTCTGCGGCTTCATGGCCGTCGCGCAGCCCTGGGCTGTCGACGCCGCAGCGCGGCATGTCTATCCGCTCTCGCTGCCCATCGCCTGGTCGCGCTACGTCGGTCTGCGGTTCGGCGCGGGAGCACTCCTGCTCATCATCCCGACCGTTGCACTCTGGCTCGGCTGCCTGCTCGCACTTTCGCTGGTCGAGCTCCCCGACACCCTCAACGCCTACCCTGGAACGCTCGCCGTTCGGTTCCTGCTCGGAGCCCTGCTGTCGTACGCCGGGATCTTCGCCGTGCAGTACGTCTCGGGCCGCAAGGCGGCGCACGTGCTGCTTGCCGCGCTGCTCGTCGTCGTGGGTCTCGCGTTGACGGCCGAGTTGACGGGCAATACGAAGATCGCGGCCAACGTGATCTTCTACCTCTTGAAGTGGCCGGGACCTCTTGCCGTGTTCGGCAACAGCTGGATGCTGGTCGATGTCTGACGGCGCGAGACTCCTGATGCGCGACGCGCTGCTTGGCGCTCTCCTTGGAGCACTGCTCGGAGCGCCCTCGCTCATCGGCGCGCAGACGCTCCACGAGCTCCGGGCCCGACGCGACGCTGCGAACAGGGCACTCGCCATCACCGTCGAGCGTCAGACGCGCCTGTATGAGTTCGGGAGATTCGACGGCGACGGTGAGATCCGTGGCGGCGGTCGGGTGGTCCGCTACCGCACCGCGGAGATCACCTCGAGCGACTCGGCCCGCATCGCCGAGGGACTCGAGCTCGGGCGCGCGCGACTTGCGGAACGGTTCGGCGATGCGTCCACGGCCCTGATCGACACCGCCACCTGGGTCGTGACACGCGATCGTGGAAAGACGTTCAGCCCCGCCGTACTCTTCGTGCAGCGTGAGCCCAACGGCGCGCGCGCTTCGCTCTCCCGCCCCATCGCAGCCTCTGCGGTCGCGGAATACGTCCTGTCGCGAGCCGGGGACCGTCTGGTCGCCACCACGCCCGCGTTCCGAGGCTACGCCGGCTGGATTGCCTTCCGTCCGGATGGTGTGCAGTCGGAGGAGATCGCCAGGCAGCTCGCGACCTCGTGGGCCGTGAGCGGACGACGGTGCGCCACCCGCGCGGTCGTCGCGTGCAAGGCGGTACTCGCGCCATTCGACGCCACGGCCGGCTTCGCGCGCTACTTCGACGCGAGCGACACGCGGGCCGTCGTCACGTCGGCGCGACTCCCAGGGCTACCGGACAGCGCCTTCTCGGTGGGGAGGCGCGCGTGCCTAAGGGGGTCCGATGCTGCCTGCGCGCGCATCATCGACCGGATCGTGCCGGCCGACCCGTTCAACTCGTTCACGCGCGGGAGCCTGCTCGCGCACGCCATCGCGCTCGGCGGGAACGACGCGCTCATCCGCCTCGCCAGCGCGCCTGACGGCCCGCCGATCGCGGTCCTTGCGGGCGTCGCCGGGCTCAGTGAGGACGCGCTGATCGATTCGTGGTACGCCACGACCTTTGCGTCGGTCACGCGCGGCCCGTCCGCGTTGATCGCCCCGCTGCTCACGACTGCCGCCTGGTGCGCACTGCTCCTGCTCGTGGCGTTCCGGAGGAGGTTGCTATGACATCGGCCATCAAGTGGATCTTTGGCCCGGCCGTCGCGGCCGTCGTCGCGTTCGCGCTCCTTGTTCCCAAACGCGCCGACGAGCCGTTCCGCAGTGAACTCTCTCGCGCGCGGCATGCCGCGTGGCTCGACTACCAACGTACGCGCGGCGAGGCACTCGCGCTGCGGGAACTCACCAAGCGCGCCGAAGTGCGCGCGATGGCGGACGCGTTGCCGCCGCTCGATGCCGGATCGCCTCTCGTGCGGATCGACGCGCTGGTCCCAGCGACCGTCGCGGCGCGGGTGCGCGATCAGTTCGCCAGCGAGATCCGCACGGCGAGCGGTGGTCCGTCACGCCATCCACTGGCGCTCATCGTGACCGTGGACTCCGCTATGGGCAACGGGGTGTTCCAACACACGATCGCCCTCCCTGAAAGAGTCGGCGCACCGTGCACGATCGTGGTCTCCGCACCGCTGGCGCGCATGAATCGCCTTGGCGCCGACGGCCCGTGGAATCTCCTCGGAGCGTGCGCCTTCTATGCGGCCTTCGGCGCGCCGGGGACTGCGGTTGACGCCTGGCTCCACTCAACACGCTTCGCGAGTGCGCGCTATCTGCGATCGCCCCAGTCGCTGGCCGGTG
>JANOWT010000315.1:0-7453 GCA_031418115.1 Gemmatimonadota bacterium | reverse complement strand
GTGACCTTGTGCTCGATGTTGGTCGTGAGCCAGAGCGCTTGCTGGTGGACCGTCGGCCAAGAGCCGGTCTGCGATGCCAGTTCAGTCGCGCTCACCAATAGCGTTGCGAGCAGCAGTATCGAATGCGAGATGCGCGTCATGGCAGAGCGCTCCGCTCAGGGCGTGCGCCGCCCCGTCACAGGCTGAGGTGGCGGCAGCGGCATGTCCATTCCCTCGAGCTCGCGTCCCAGCGTGCCGGTGAGCGCCTCACCATCGGCCTTGAGGATCCAGGTCGAGATCGCGGTCATGGTCCGCTCTTCACCATTCGTATTGATCTTCGCTTCGGAGCGCTGCTTGAAGGTGATCTCGTTTCCGCCTGCTTTCAAGGCGGCGAAGCGTCCCTCGGGGCGTGGCGGGAGGTTCGGGTTCGGCTCCATTCGCACCGTCGCGATGAGCGAGTCGCCGACTTCGGTGATGGTCAGCAGCGCCTTGGCGAGGATCGGCGTCGGCTCGCCGTTCTCGATGCGCATGCCGCCGGCATACTCGATCGTCCACTTGCCGGCGAGCGGATGCGCCTGTGCGCGTGCTGCGAGCGGAGCGAGCGCGAACAGGGCGGCGAGCACGAGCTTGGAGCGTTGGGTCACGGAGTCGGTCCTGGTGGGAGGTCTGGTCACTGAGTCACATGAACTTGCACAAGGGTTCACCGCACCGGGTCCACCCATCTGAGTCGCGCGTATCGCCCGAAGTCCGCGTCAGCCGAGCAGAGTTCGGCCCCACGCTCGATCGCGAGCGCAGCCAGGTGGGCATCGCTCACGAGGCTCCCCGCCGTGCCGGACTCGCGCATCAGGTCGCGCAGGATCGACCAGTGCTCGGGACCGGGCTCAAGAGCGACCACGTTGGGTCGTGCCAACCACCCGTCGACCACCGAGAGCGCCTGGTCGGAGGTGAGCGCGTGCGTGAAGACGCGTGCGTTGGTGACGACGCTCAGGAAGCCGAGGATCACGGTCCACGGGAGCGCGATCGTCTCGTCGGTGTTCAGGACGCGGTCGAGGAAATTACGCGCGTTGGCGTGATGCGCGCTTCGCACATCTACAGCATAGAGCAGGAGGTTGACGTCGAGGATCTTCATGCGGCGAGCTATTTCCGCAGCGAGAGCTTGTGGACCGTCTCTGCGTCGGCCAGCGCACCGCCGAGGGTGATGGCCTTTTGGAGATCGACACCCTCGCGCACAGGACCGAGGTCGAAGACCGGCGTAAGGTAGGGCTCGGCGCGGAGCGGGCCGGCGGTGGAGAGACCGCGGTGGATCACGCGATTCAGTTCTTCGCGGAACGAACGTCCGGAGCGCGTGGACTCGGTGCGCACGCGATCAATCAGATCGGCGTCGATATCCACGGTGGTTCGCATTTGATGATGCTAAGGCATCGGAGTAATGATGTCAACGCATCTTTGTATCATCGTCGAAAATCCAGTCTTGCGGACCGTGTCAGCTAACCATTTGTTGTAAAACAGTTTAAGTGAATCACTGCCTCACATAACGAGCTGAATCCGTCATCGCACCTCGCTGCCGGAGCAGACGCTCGAAGAAGCGCCGCGCATCGGCCGTCGACGCGGTGATCACTGGCCCGTCCCCTTCCGAGACGAGCGTGTGTGCGACAGCCAACGGCTCTTTCTCCAGCAGAGCTTCGAGCGAGTCGGGCTCGATCATCCGATAAACAACCTCCTCGGAAGTCACGCGGTCGAGGACGACGAAGGAGTGCAGCCGGAGGACGAGGCTCTCGTACACCGCGCCGTCGCGACTGAGGTCCAACTGGGTGGGCCAAACGTCGAGGATCCGAAGCCCGCCAAGTCGCCCGAGCCGGCCCTTGAAGCGCCCTGTTCCGCCGTCCTCGTCCACCAACGTGATCGAATAGCCGTCTGCGGAGTCACCGCTGACCACCGCGAACTCCGTCGACTCGGCGTCTCTCCAACGGCCGAGCAGGGCGGCGTCGAACTCCGCCTCGTCAGGAGGCACGATCGGCGAGATCGACGCCACGCCACAGGCGCTGAGGCAGAACGCAGCGGCGGCGAGCAATGACCGCGCATGCCGCGCGGGGCGAAGAGAGCGAGTCGGCATCGAGGTGCCCCCGGAGAGAGGATCTTCACCAGAAAACCTACCTGCACGCCTCGATCCGTGGCGTCAGGCGGCTCCCCGAATACGCCGATGCTAGGTTACAGCGAACCCCGAATGGAGCAACTCATGCGCCGGATCGTCCCGCTGTCTGTCGTCGTCCTGCTCACGCTCGCGGCCGCCTGCGGTTCCAAGCCTGAGGCGCCGAAAGCTCCACCGCGCACGACCGCCGAACAACGCATGGTCGACTCCGCGCTCGGCGCCTCGGCCCTGCCAGGAGCGCGCGGCGTGAAGGGTGCGCTCGCCGTGAGTGATTCGGCGGCGGCCAAGCGCAGGATGGAAGACTCGATCGCGAACAACCCGTGAGTTGAACGACATCCACGACGGACTCCACGGGTGACCGCACCGCAGTTCAGCCGATACGTCGCGCTCGGCGACAGCTCCACCGAAGGGCTCGACGACGCCGAAGCGCCCGGGCGATACCGAGGCTGGGCCGACCGTCTCGCCTCGCACGTGGCTCATGCGCGCCAGGTCTCGCAGCCCGACGCCGCGCCGCTGCTCTATGCCAACCTCGCGATCCGGGGCCGCAAGACGCGCCAGATCCTTGACGAACAACTGGCCCCGGCTCTCGCCATGAAGCCCGACCTCGCGACGGTCTTCGGCGGCACCAACGACATCATCCGCCGCGGATTCCGTTTGGACCCCGTGATCGACGACATCCGCACCATGCAGCGCGCACTTCGCGACGCGGGCGCGACGGTGCTCACGATCACCATGCCCGACCTCTCCGAGGTGATGCCGTTCGCACGTGGTGCGGCTCCCAAGCTGCGTGCGTTCAATGCGGCAGTGCGTGAGGTGTCGCGCGAAACGGGAACGATCGTCGTTGATCTCGCAGCAGAGCCATTCGTGACCGACCCGCGGTTCTGGAGCGAGGACCGCTTGCACGCCAACAGCGAAGGGCACAGGCGGATCGCCGAATCACTCGCACATGCGCTCGGTCTCCCGCATGTGGACGCAGGCTGGTCCGAGCCACTGCCCCCGCGCCCGCGCCCCTCGACCGTGATGCGCGTGGCGAGGGAACTCCGATGGACGCGCGACTACTTCATTCCTTGGGTGTGGCGCCACGCACGCGGCCGCTCCTCCGGCGACGGCATCACCGCCAAGCGGCCGGCGCTCACTCCGGTCGTCGATCGGAACATCGGCCGGTGAACGGCGCCAACGCCGAACCGAGCAACCCCTTAACCGGCACGTCCATGTCGATCTACGAGATCCCGATCACCACGCTCGACGGCACAGCGACCACGCTCGAGCCCTATCGTGGACAACTCTTGCTGGTGGTGAACGTCGCGAGCAAGTGTGGTCTCACGCCGCAATACACCGGGCTCGAAGCGATGCACGAGCACCTCGCGCCGCGTGGTTTCACCGTACTCGGCTTCCCGTGCAATCAGTTCGGCGGGCAGGAGCCTGGGAGCGAGAAGGAGATCGAGACGTTCTGTTCGATGACCTATGGCGTGACCTTCCCGATGTTCGCGAAGGTGGACGTGAACGGGGACGACGCGCACCCGCTCTGGAAGCACCTCAAAGCAGAACGCCCCGGGCTCTTGGGCTCCGAGGCGATCAAGTGGAACTTCACGAAGTTCCTCGTCGGGCGCGATGGTGCGGTGCTCAAGCGGTTCGGCCCGACAGAGGAACCAGCTGCGATCGAAACCGAAGTCGCCGCGTTGCTCTGATCGCGGTCGAGACGACAACTCTGGCGGTCCGGCGCCAACAGGTCATGTAGCTTGTTCCATGATGAAGGAACCGGAAGTTCCTCCCGCGCCCGCGTCAGTCGCACCCCCCGCACCGTCCCATCGCCGGCGGACGTGGCGGGAGTGGCTGCGGCATCAGCTCCATTGGAGCAACCTGATCATCGTCGCGGCGCTCATCTATGCCGGTCCGACGCTCCTCCCTCACCTCGGCGCGCTGTTCGGGGTCCGCTCAGGGCCCGACACCGCACCGCGCTTCGCGTACCAGAGTCTGACCGGAGAAACGCTGAGTTCCGACTCGCTGCGCGGACGAGTGGTGCTCGTGAACTTCTGGGCGACCTGGTGTGCGCCCTGTCGCGCCGAGATGCCTGTGCTCGAGGCGATGTACGATCGGCATAAGTCCAAAGGCTTCGTGATCGTGGGACTAGCGGTCGATCAGGCGCCGACGGCCATGGTGGAAGCATTCGTCCGGGATCGCGGAGTGTCGTACCCGATCGCGCATGTGGGGCGCGAGGCCGAAGCGGTGTTCGGCGGCGTGCGAGGGTATCCGACGTCGTTCCTCAACGGGCGGGACGGCATGGTGCGGCATCGGGTGCTGGGGCCGATCTGGGCGGTGTCGTTGGAGCCGGCGGTGAGGCGGGCGCTCGGGCAGTGAACACGCGGCATGTTGCACCTGTAGGATTCTCCCATCTCCCATCTCCCATCTCCCATCTGCCCTTAGAATGTCGACCTACCACGCGAACGTGACCTGGGCCCGCGGCGCCGACCCCTTCCTCCACCAGAAGTACTCGCGCGGGCATCGCTGGACCTTTGACGAAGGCGTGAACATCGCCGCCTCAGCGTCGCCGCATGCAGTGCGCGCACCCTGGCACGTCACGGCCGCGGTGGATCCCGAGGAGGCGCTCGTCGCGGCGCTCTCGAGTTGCCACATGCTCTTCTTCCTCTCGTTCGCGTCGAGTGCCGGCTACACGGTGGACTCGTACGAGGACGCGGCCGAGGGTGTGATGGCGAAGAACGCCGAGGGACGCGACGCCATGGTGAGTTTCACGCTACGGCCAGTGGTGACGTTCAAGGAGCGCGCGCCTCTCGCGCCGGAGTTCGATGCGATGCATCACCGCGCACACGAACAGTGCTACGTGGCGAACTCGATCAGAGGGACTGTCGCGATCGAACCGGCGATGCGCGTGGTATGATCAAGGAACCCTCAACCCACCGCACCATGCGTCTCGCACTCGCTCTCTCACTGTTCGTCGCAGCCGTCAGCCTCGAGGCCCAGACTCCAGCCGCCGCGCCGCGCGCGCCGCGTCAGCAGGTCGCCATGGACTCGGCGCGCGCCGCAGCGCTCTACGTGAGCGACCGACACGCGGACCACCCCACCACGAACTTCGCGCAGGCGATCACCGGCAAGGCGCGCACAGACAGCATCTTCGCCGCGCGCAGTCGCGGTGTGATGCGCTATGAGAAGATCTCGTACCGCAGCCGGCACAACGATCTGGACATCCCGGCGTACGTCTTCTCGCCGCTCGAGTCGCGCGGCGCGCGCTCGCACGCCGCGCTCGTGTGGGTGCATGGTGGTGTGCACGGCAACTGGGACCAGAACTACCTGCCGTTCATCATCGAGGCGACGCAGAAGGGCTACGTGGTCGTGGCGCCGGACTACCGCGGCAGCACCGGCTACGGCGCCGCGCACCACAATGCGATCGACTACGGCGGCAAGGAGCTCGACGACGTCGAGGACGCGTACGACTTCCTGCTCAAGCGCGCGGAGGTCGATCCCACGAAGATCGGCCTCATGGGTTGGAGTCACGGCGGGTACATCACCGCGCTGCTCATGATGCGCGGGGCGCGCACCAAGTTCGTCGCAGGCGCGGCGATCGTGCCGGTGACCAACCTGATCTTCCGCCTCTCGTACAAGGGCCCCGGCTACCAGCGCAGCTTCTCAACGCAGCGTGAGCTCAGCGGCCTGCCGTTCGAACAGCGCGACGAGTACGTGAAGCGCTCGCCCTACTACCACGTGGACAGCCTGACGCGTCCGTTGCTCGTGCACATCGCGTCGAATGACGAGGATGTGGACTTCGTCGAGGCGCGGCCGCTCGTCGACGCGCTCGTCGCGCGCAAACCCGGACTCGCCGAGACGAAGATCTATTGGGATCCGACGCCCGGGCCCGCGAGTGTGGGCCACACCTTCAGTCGCCGGGTCAACCGCCAGACACTGCTGCGCGAGGACTCGCCGGCGCAGATCGATTCGTGGAATCGGGTCTGGAGTTTCTTCCAATGGAATCTCGGCACCGCCTCCGCGGACCTGCCGTGACAGATGCATCGCCGCCGGTCGTGATCGACCGGCGCGCCGCGGGGACGACGCGCGCCGATGAGGACCTCGACGCGCGCATCCGATTCCTGACCGAACTCGCACGCCGTCTGCATCTCGCCGGCGTCTCGTCCCAACGCCTCGAAGGGGCGGTGCGGGCGACGGCGCGCGCCCTGCATGTGAGCGCCGAGATCTGGTCGACACCCACGGGGCTGCTGCTCTCGCTCTCCGATGCCGACGTGATGCACAGCACGCAGCAGACGCGCGTGCTCCGACTGGAGCCGGGCAACGTCGACCTGCGGGCGCTCGTCCAGCTCGACCGGATCGCCGAGCAGGTGTTGGCCGGGCAGCTGAGCGTCGAGCAGGCGTGGGAGACGATGCGTGCGCTCGACCGGCCATTCACTGTCGGGGACAAGCTCCAGATGGTCGGCGCCTTCGGACTCGCTTCGGCGGCCGTTGCCGGGTTGCTCGGGACCGGTTGGCTCGACATCGGGGTGGCGCTCGTGCTCGGGGTGATCATCGGCTGGATCGTGCTCATGAGCACGACGCGCCCGCATCTCGCGGCGGCGAGCGAGGCGATCGCGGCGCTCGTCGCGACCACGTTGGCGACGGCGTTCGCGCACTTCGTCGCACCGCTCTCGCTGCAGACGGTGATCGTCTCGGCGCTGATCGTGCTCATGCCAGGGCTCTCGCTCACGACCGCGGTGACCGAACTCGCGACGCAGCAGCTGGTGACCGGCACGACGCGATTCGCCGGCGCGTTGACGGTGCTGCTCAAGCTCACGTTCGGGAGTGTCGCGGCAACGCAGGTGCTCACGGCGATCGGCTGGACGGCACCGGCCGCCATGCCCGTCGTCCTGCCGCAGTTCGTCGAGATCGTTGCGGCGGTGGCGGCGGCAGGGTCGTTCGCGATCCTCTTCCACGCTGCCCGGCGCGACGTACCGCTCGTGATGGCGTCGGCGATCCTCGGCTACGTGCTCACGCGTGCGGCTGGCAACTGGCTCGGGTTCGCGGATGGCACCTTCGCCGGAGGGGTCTTCTTCGCGTCGTTGATCGTGGCGGCGCTGTCGAATCTCTATGGAAGGTTCGCGGGCCGACCGGGGGCGCTCGTGCGGTTGCCGGGGATCATGCTGCTCGTGCCCGGGAGTGTGGGGTTCCGCGCGCTGGGGTTCGTGATGGAGAAGGACTATGCGGTCGGGTTCGATACGCTTGTGGCGGTGTTGAGTGCGCTGCTCGCGTTGACGGCAGGATTGTTGTTCGGAGCGCTGTTGGTGCCGCCAAGGAGGCATCTGTGATCGGAACTGCCACTACAAC
>JANOWT010000314.1:0-2162 GCA_031418115.1 Gemmatimonadota bacterium | reverse complement strand
CGTGAGCAGGAACTCCTCGATCTCGCGCGGATAGATGTTGAACCCGCCCGAGATGATCAGGTCGCTGCGGCGCCCCTGCAGCGTGATGTAGCCGTCCGCCGACCGCGTGCCGATGTCGCCGGTGCGGAACCAGCCTTCCTTAAACGCTTGCGCGGTCGCCTCAGGCCAGCGCCAGTAGCCGGCGCAGACGTTGGGGCCCTGCACCCAGAGCTCGCCGCTCGCGTCGTCACCCACTTCGGCACAATGCTCGTCGCGGATCTCCACCGACACCATCGGCAGCGGCAGCCCCACCGTGCCGGCGCGCCGCTCGCCGTTGAGCGGGTTGCTCACGTTCATGAGCGTCTCGGTCATGCCGTAGCGCTCGAGGATCACGTGACCGTAGCGCTCGCGGAACGCTTCGAGCACCTGTGCCGGGAGTGGTGCCGACCCTGAGACGAAGAGCCGCGTGCGGGCGCCGATTGCGCGCGCCCGTGCGGGATCGGCCTCGAGGAGCCGGACATACATCGTCGGCACGCCGAAGAAGATCGTGGGGTGGTAGGTGTCGAACCAGTCGAGTGCGCGATCGCGATCGAAGCGTTCCACGAGGCGCATGTGACAGCCACTCGCGAGCCAGCACTGCAGGCCGTTGCCGAGTCCGTGCACATGGAAGAGCGGCAGCGCGGCGAGATAGCGGTCCTCGGCAGTGATCCCCCACGCGCTCACGAGCGCGAGCGCGTTCGCGACGAAGTTGCCATGCGTGAGGATCGCGCCCTTGGCGACACCCGTCGTGCCGGAGGTGTAGACCAACGCGGCCGGGGTGTTCGCGTCGTTGCGAATGCGCGGTGGCGAAGGGATCGCGAGCCAGACGCCTGCCGCTTCCGCCTCGGCATCACGTCCGCGGCCAGCTTCGCGCTCCGTCTCCTGTTCCAACGCGTCGACATCCCAGATCGTCGTGCCCTTGGGGAAGTCGGCGGCACGGTCGGCGGTCGTCACCACCGCCTCGGGCTTCGAGTCGCCCATGATGTGCCCGATCTCGCGGCCCTTGTAGAGCACGTTGATCGGCACCACGATCACGCCGAGCTTCACGCAGGCGAGCCAGAGGTCGATCACCGCGAGGCGGTTGGGGAGGCAGAAGGCGAGCCGGTCGCCACGGACCAGGCCGCGCGAGGTGAGCACCCGAGCGAGACGGTCGCTCCGCGCGTCGATCTCGCCGAAAGTCAGTGAGATCGTGCCGCCGTCGGGCGCGTCGAGCTCCAATGCCGGAGTGTCGCGGCGGCCGCGGAGGGAGAGGTCGTAGAGGTCGAGGAGGGACATGCGGCGGAGAAGGTACGCTCCACGGCCCCCCGGCGTCCATCGGGCTGCACGATCGGCCGACAATTGTGCGCTTTAGGGCGCACACGCGCCCTTCCTGATCACTCCCTTCGTGTGAGTCCGGCGGTCGCCTTCGACGCGCGACCCGTACGCAGCGCGTCCACCACCGCCGCAAAGAAGGCGTGGTCGTTCACCACCTCGCCGCCCGTCGGCTTTGGCTGCGCGGACCAGACGACGATGACCACCTGCGCCGCGGGGTTCACGTAGACGTATTGTCCGTGTATGCCCTCGGCGGTGAAGGCCCGGTCACGCACGGCGGCCGGGGTGACGGCGGTCCACCACATGTATCCATAGGCGAGCGGTGTGTCGTCGCGAAGGACCTTGGGCGAACTCGCCTCCGCCATCCAGCCCGGTGGCAGGATCGTATCGGTGCCCACGATGCCCTGCTCAAGGACGAACTGGCCGAAGCGCCCGTAGTCGCGCAGCGTGGCACTGATGCCGCTACCGCCGATCTCTACGCCGTTGGGCGAGTCGAGCCACCAGCGTGCTTCGGCTTCCATCCCTGCCGGGCCCCAGACCTTCGCCGAGAGATAGTCCGCGAGCGGCATCTTCACCGCACCGCGCAACACCTCGGCGAGCACCTGCGTCTCGCCGGTGCTGTAGGTGTTGCGCGTACCGGAAGGCGCGGCCCGCGGGAGCGACCGCATCACGGCGAGCGCGGCGCCCGGGACCTGCGAGATCTGCGCATCGAGCAGGCGCCGACGGTCGCTGGTCGGGTCGGTGTAGCGTTCCGTCCACTGCACGCCGGAGCTCATCATGAGCACGTTGCGGATGGTCACGCCGTCGTAGGCACTCCCCGCGAGCGCCGGCAC
>JANOWT010000313.1:0-3179 GCA_031418115.1 Gemmatimonadota bacterium | reverse complement strand
CGTGAGCAGGAACTCCTCGATCTCGCGCGGATAGATGTTGAACCCGCCCGAGATGATCAGGTCGCTGCGGCGCCCCTGCAGCGTGATGTAGCCGTCCGCCGACCGCGTGCCGATGTCGCCGGTGCGGAACCAGCCTTCCTTGAACGCTTGCGCGGTCGCCTCAGGCCAGCGCCAGTAGCCGGCGCAGACGTTGGGGCCCTGCACCCAGAGCTCGCCGCTCGCGTCGTCACCCACCACCGCGCCCTGCTCATCGCGGATCTCGATCGCTGTCATCGGCAGCGGCAGTCCCACCGTGCCCGCTCTCCTCTCGCCATTGAGCGGGTTGCTGACGTTCATCAGCGTCTCGGTCATGCCGTAGCGCTCGAGGATCACGTGATTGAAGCGCTCGCGGAACGCCTCGAGCACCTGTGCCGGCAGCGGGGCCGACCCCGAGACGAAGAGCCGCGTACGCGCGCCGATCGCGCGCGCACGCACGGTCTCGGCTTCGAGCAGCCGCACATACATCGTCGGCACGCCGAAGAAGAGCGTGGGGCGGTACGTATCGAACCACGCAAGCGCCTGATCGCGATCGAAGCGCTCCACGAGCCGCATGTGGCACCCGCTCGCGAGCCAGCACTGCAGGCCGTTGCCGAGCCCATGCACGTGGAAGAGCGGCAGCGCTGCGAGGTAGCGGTCGGCGCTGGTGATCCCCCACGCACTCACGAGCGCGAGCGCGTTCGCAGCGAAGTTGCCGTGCGTGAGGATCGCGCCCTTCGCGACGCCAGTCGTGCCCGAGGTGTAGACCAACGCGGCCGGGGTGTTCGCGTCGTTGCGAATGCGGGGAGGCGGAGGGATAGCGAGCCAGACGCCTGCCGCTTCCGCCTCGGGATCACGTCCGCCGCCGGCCTCGCGCTCCGTCTCCTCTTCCAACGCGTCGACATCCCAGATCGTCGTGCCCTTGGGGAAGTCGGGCGTGCGATCCAGGGTCGTCACTATGGCTTCTGGCTTCGAATCGCCGACGATGTGCGCGATCTCGCGTCCCTTGTAGAGCACATTGATCGGCACCACGATCACGCCGAGCTTCACGCAGGCGAGCCAGAGGTCGATCACCGCGAGGCGATTCGGGAGACAGAACGCGAGCCGATCGCCACGGAGCAGGCCGCGCGTGGTGAGCACGCGCGCGAGACGGTCGCTCCGCGCGTCGATCTCACCGAAGGTCAGTGAGCGCGTGCCGCCGTCGGGCGCGTCGAGCTCCAATGCCGGAGTGTCGCGGCGGCCGCGGAGGGAGAGGTCGTAGAGGTCGAGGAGGGACATGCGGCGGAGAAGGTACGTCCGCTGAGGCCTCGCCGTCCATCAGCGCGGCAGTGCGGCCGGCCTGAGTGCCGCAACGACCGCCGCGAAGAAGGCGTGATCGTCCACCACCGCGCCGCCCGTCGGCTTTGGCTGGGCCGACCACACGACGATCACGACCTGCGCCGCTGGGTTCACGTAGACGTACTGTCCGTGTATCCCCTCGGCGGTGAAGGCGCGGTCTCGAGCGGCTTCGGGCGTGAGCGCCGTCCACCACATGTAGCCGTAGTTGAGTGGCGTGCCATCTCGGAGGATCTTCGGCGAGCCCGCCTCCGCCATCCAGCCCCGTAGTAGCAACGTATCGCTCCCGACGATGCCCTGTTCGAGCACGAACTGCCCGAATCGCCCGTAGTCGCGTAGCGTCGCGCTGATGCCACTGCCGCCGATCTCCACTCCATCAGGCGAATCGAGCCACCAGCGCGCTTCGGCTTCCATTCCCGCTGGGCGCCAGATCTTCGTCGACAGATACTCCGCGAGCGGCATCTTCACGGCGCCACGCAGCACCTCGGCGAGCACCTGTGTCTCACCGGTACTGTAGTTGTTCCGCGTGCCTGGCGGTGCTGCGCGCGGGAGTGAGCGCATCACGGCGAGCGCCGAGCCGGGGAGCTGCGAGATCTGCGCATCGAGCAGACGTCGACGGTCGCTGGTCGGGTCGGTGTAGCGTTCCGTCCACTGCACGCCGGAGCTCATCATGAGGACGTCGCGGATGGTCACGCCGTCGTAGGCGCTACCGGTGAGTGATGGCACGTAGCGCGTGACCGAGTCGTCGAGCGACCGTATCAGCCCGTCGCGCAGTGCGGCCCCCACGAGCGTCGAGGAGACCGACTTGGCGACCGACATGCTCATCCAACGGGTGCGGGGGGTGTTGCCGAAGCGGTGGCGTTCGAGGGCGATGCGGCCGGAGTCGAGTACGAGGACGGCGGCGACGCGGTTGAGGTCGAGGTAGCGGTCGAGGTCGTAGGTGGCGTCGTGGACGGTGAAGCTGAGTGCGCGTAGTGCGCTTGGTGACGGAGCAAGGGCGCGCGAAGTCGCCGAGGGTGCTACGCCGCGAGTCGGGAAGAGTCGGTGGATATTGCGGAACGTGTTGACGGCGAGTGAGTCGCTGAGCGCGCCGTCGTAGCTCTGGCGTACGGTGCCGATGGGTTCGCGCTCATGAGGGTAGCTGGCGTCCTCGGAGGCTCGCGGCCCTGGCGCACACGCGAGGGCCGCGAACAGCGCGACGACGCAGCGAGTCGACATGAGGCGAGTCCGTGGAACGCCCGTCCGCTCGCCGAGTCGCGCGCTCAACTGACTATGGGCATGTCGCGCCCGTGAGCGTGATCGTTCCCGACTGCGTGCAGCCTCCGCTCTTGGTGAGCGTGCCCGAGACGATCGTGCTCGAACCATCGAGCAGGCGCAGTGGCCCGCCGACCGTGAGGGTCCTTGTGGCGGCCACGGTGAGAGAACCTCGCTGGTCGAATGCGCCGCTGACCGTCGCGGAGGCGTTCGCCGCGAATAGACCGAAGTTGTCGAGAAGTGCAGCGGAGATGGTCCGCCCGCCCGTCCCCGCCCCCGTCGTGATCGTCGCCCCCACCGCGTTCACCAGCGGCCCCGTCGTCACCGTCAGATTGCTCGAGTACCCGTTCACCCCCGGGTACGTCAGCTCGATCACGCCATTGTTCGTAAACCCATTCGTGATCGTCGCGTTCGCGGACGTGTACACATCGCTCCCGCGCACCGCGATCACCGACGTCGCGCTCGTCGTCACCGTCCCGTTCAGCGTCGGGGACCCGAAGAGCACGAGCCGGCCGTCGTTCACCAGCGTCATCGTCGGGGAGCCGCTCACGAGCACCAACGAGTCGCCCGCCGGG
>JANOWT010000312.1:0-2745 GCA_031418115.1 Gemmatimonadota bacterium | reverse complement strand
GCGATGCTGAACGAGACGCCGTCCACCGCGCGGAGCGTGCCGAAGACCTTCACGAGGTCGCGCGCTTCGAGCAGGGGCGCACTCACAGCGGCGGCTCCGACGCGACGAGATGACAGCGCGCGACACCCGTGGCGGCGCGCGCTCCGGCGCCCGCGCCGGCATTCGCATTCGCACCCGCACTCGCACTCGGAACAAGCAGCGGCTCCTCGCTCGCACACCGCGCGATCGCCACGTCGCACCGTTCGCGAAACCGGCAACCGGACGGCCACGCGGTCGCCGCTGGTACCATGCCAGGAATCGCACGGAACGGGCCTCGTCCGTCGCCAAGTCTCGGCAGTGACGCGAGGAGTCCTCGCGTGTACGGGTGCGCGGGCGCGAACGACCGGTCGATCACCGGAAGGTCCTCGACCACCTGACCCGCGTACATCACGAGCGCTCGAGAGCAGGTCGCCTCGACCACGGCGAGGTCGTGCGTGATCAGCAGGAGCGCGGTCCCCGACTCGCGCTGCAGCCGACGCAGCAGCTCGAGGATCCCCACGCGGACCGTCGCGTCGAGAGCCGTGGTCGGTTCGTCGGCGAGTACGAGCGCCGGCTCGAGCAGCAGCGCCATCGCGATCAGTACGCGCTGGCGCATGCCGCCTGAGAGTTCATGGGGATAGCTGCGCGCGGTGCGCTCGGGCTCGGGGAGACCCGCACGCTCGAGCATGACAAGCGTGCGCGCTACAGCCTTTGATCGTGATCGTTCCCCATGTGCGCGCGCGACCTCTGCGACCTGGTCACCGACGCGCTGCAAGGGATCGAACGCGGTCGACGGCTCCTGCACGATCATCGCGAGCCGGCGGCCGCGGATCGCACGCATCGCGGTCGCACTGAGTGAGAGGAGGTCCTGCCCCTCGAACCGGATCGCACCACCGGTGATCCGGCCCGGCGGTGGAACGAGCCCCAGCAGCGAAGCCGCGAGCACCGACTTCCCTGCCCCGGACTCTCCCACGAGTGCGACAGCCTCGCCCGCGGCGACATCGAACGACACGCCATCGACCGCGCGCGCCTCACCCGCGGCGGTCAGGAAGCTGGTGCGAAGGTCGCGCACTTCGAGGAGGGCGGGCATCGCGGGAAGGTGCGACGGCGGCACGATCGGTCGCAAGCGGCGCAGTCGGGTTGTCGCCGCGCCGTGAGCCGGATCGAAACACGCAAGGGGTTTGCGGTCCCTCGGGGCAAGCGTCACCTTACCGCAGCCATGACACACTCGCATTCATTCAAGCGGACCGGGCTCGTTTCCCTGCTGGCGCTACTGCCGCTCATCGCCTGCGGCCGGCGCGCGGCACCAGAGACCTTCGCCACGGTCGTCGACCGCTACCTCGACGACTTCGCACTCCGCCACCCCTCGATCGCCTCGGGAAACGGACTCCATCAACACGACGACCTCCTCGAGGACTTCTCGGCCGCGGCGATCGCCGCCGAGATCGCGTCGCTCAAGGTCTATCGGGCGACTCTTGACGCCTTCCCCGACTCCTCGCTCACTCCCGACGAGCGCGTTGACCGCCGTATCCTCGAGGGCGTGATCGACGGTTGGTTGCTCGAGCAGGAGACGCTCGAGAACTGGCGCCGGAACCCGATGCTCTACGCGTCGGCGCTCTCCGACGGCGTGCACAACCTGATGACGATGGAGAACGCCCCTGCCCCGGTCCGGATGCGGCGGCTCATCTTCAAGCTCGCCAGCGTGCCGGCACTCGTGGCGGCCGCGGAGGCCAACCTCACGCATCCGCCACGCATCTTCGCTGAACGCGGCATCGGCATGTTCCGTGCGGCAGCGGCGATGCTCACCGATGACATCCCGCTCGCGTTCGCTGCGGAATCCGGCACGCCGCTGATGGACTCGCTCACACGCGCCACGACCGCCGCGGCGCAGCGCGTACGGGAGTTCGCCGACTCCTTCGAGCGCGACATGCTGCCCAAGGCTGACGGTGATTGGCGTGTGGGTGCGGCACAGGTCGCGCGGCGATATCACGGTGAGGAACTGATCGACCTCTCACTCGACTCCATGGTCGCGATCGGCGAGCGCGAACTCGCCGTGGGGCAGGCTCGGTTCCGCGCCGCCGCGCTTCGGCTGGCACCGGGAGCGGACCCGCTGGTCACGTGGAGGCGCGTGCGGCGTGACCATCCGCGTCGCGGTGAGGTCGTCGCCGCAACGCAACGCATGGTGGACTCGCTCACACGATTCGTGCGCGACCACGGCATCGCCGATGTACCCGCCAGTGAGACGGTGACCGTCGCGCCGTCGCAGCCGTTCGCGCTCGGCTTCGCGTCCATGCATGCGTCACCGCCGCTCGAGACGGTTCCGGTCAAGAGCATCTATTACATCACCGACGCCGACTCCGCTGACGCGGTGGCGACGCAGGACGCCTGGCTCGAACGATTCAATTACTTCTCTCTCGCCAACACCTCGGCGCACGAGGCGATGCCGGGCCATTGGCTGCACGCGGTCCATATGCGCGACACGCCCGGCAAGGTCCGCCGCATCTGGATCGGACTCAATCCATTCCCGCAGCCGTCGTCGGGGCAGGACGGGTGGGCGCACTACGCCGAGCAACTGATGGTCGACGAGGGCTTCATGGGCGGCGACCCGCGGCTCGAACTCGCGCAGCAGAGCGATGCGCTCACGCGCATCTGTCGGTTGCTCTCCGGCATTCGCCTCCACTCCGGTACCTGGACGCTCGCGCAGGCGCAGGAGTGCTTCGAGAAGCA
>JANOWT010000311.1:0-8856 GCA_031418115.1 Gemmatimonadota bacterium | reverse complement strand
TCCGGTCGTGGAGACCTCGGTCGCACCGGTCATCTGGCGCGCGAGATCGTACGTGACGGTCTTGGCCGCGATCGCCTTCTCAAGTCCGCGCACGATCAGCTTGCCCGCTTCTTCCCAGCCCATGTGCTCGAACATCATCACCCCCGAGAGGATCACGCTCCCCGGGTTGATCTTGTCGAGACCGGCGTACTTGGGTGCCGTGCCATGCGTGGCTTCGAACACCGCCGCCTCGTCGCCGACGTTGCCGCCCGGCGCGATACCGAGCCCACCGACTTCGGCGGCGAGCGCATCGGAGATGTAATCGCCATTCAGATTGGGCGTCGCGACCACCGAGTACTCCTCGGGGCGCAGCAGGATCTGCTGGAACATCGAATCGGCGATGCGATCCTTGAGGACCACCGCGTCGGCGCGAGCACCGGTCCCCGCCTGACTCAGATCGGCCTCGGCGACCACGTGCCCGGCGAACTTCTCCTTGGCGAGTTCATAGCCCCAATCACGAAAGCCACCCTCGGTGAACTTCATGATGTTGCCCTTGTGCATCATCGTGACGTGCGGGCGATGGTTCTTGATCGCGTAGCGCAGCGCCATCTCGATCAGCCGCTTGGATCCGAACGCCGACATCGGCTTGATCCCGATCGCCGACTGCGGCCGGATCTTCTTGCCGAACTCCGTCTCGATGAACATCCGGAGCTTCTCCGCTTCCGGCGTGCCCGCCCTGAACTCGATCCCGCTGTACACGTCCTCGATGTTCTCGCGGAAGATCACGATGTCGACCTTCTCCGGGTGCTTCACCGGCGCGCCGACGCCCTCGAAGTACCGCACCGGGCGGATGCAGGCATAGAGATCGAGCTCCTGCCGCAGTGCGACGTTCAGCGAGCGGATGCCACCACCGACCGGCGTGGTCAGCGGTCCCTTGATCGCCACCTTGAACTCGCGCACCGCCTCGAGCGACTCGGCGGGCATCCACTCGCCCGTCATGTTGTGCGCCTTCTCGCCGGCGAAGATCTCCATCCAATGGATCTTCCGCTTGCCGCCGTATGCGCGCTCCACCGCGGCGTCGAAGACGCGCACGCTCGCTCGCCAGATGTCGGCGCCAGTGCCGTCCCCTTCAATGAAAGGGATGATCGGCTGATCCGGCACCTTGAAGAGGCCGGCGGAGGCTTCGATGCGCTCACCCTTGGCGGGGACGCGCGCGTGCTTGTATGTGGTCATGATCGCTTGAGGTGTTTTGGGATGTTGAAAGCTAGGGAGGCGCGACAGTCGCGAGCAAGGCGAAAGGTCTTACCGTGCTGTCTGGTGTTCCCGTCAGGTCACCTGGTCCGGCGGCTCAGTGCCCGCGAAGTGCGCCACGAGGTTGTCGAGCGCACGCATCCCCATCGCCTCACGGGTCTCCACCGTAGCGCTGCCGAGGTGCGGCGACAACACGACGTCCTCGCGCCCAATGAGGCCTGGGTGTACGGTCGGCTCCTGCTCGTACACATCGAGCCCAGCGCCGGCGATCCGCCCGTCCTCGAGCGCAGCCACCAGCGCCTCTTCGTTCACCACCGCGCCGCGCGACGTGTTGATCAACACCGCCTCGGGGCGCATCTTCGCGAACTGCGCCGTACTGATCAGGTGGCGAGTCGTGGCGACCAACGGGCAATGCACGCTCACCACGTGGCTCGCCTCGAGTAGCTCGTCGAGACGGTTGACGCGCTCGATCCGCGTTCCCGCCTCAGACCCCCGCCGCGTGGAACGGCTCCACGCGATCACCTTCATGCCGAACCCGCGCTCCGCGCGCTGTGCGACCGCGCGTCCTATGCGCCCGAGCCCGACGACGCCGAGTGTCTTTCCGCTTAATCGACGCCCGAGGAACTGCGTCGGGTGCCAGCCCTTCCACGCGCCGGCGCGCACGGCGCGCTCCCCCTCGCCAAGGCGCCGCATCACGGCGAGCATGAGCGCCATGGTGAGGTCGGCGGTGTCTTCGGTGAGAACGTCTGGCGTGTTGGTGACGATCATGCCCGCTCTCTTCGCGGCATCGAGGTCGATGTGATTCACGCCGACGCCGAAGTTCGCGATCATCCGGCACCGGCCACCGCCGGCGCCCAGCACCGACGAATCGAGTCGGTCGGTCACTGTCGGCAGCAGCGCGTCGCAATCGCGCATCATCGCGATCAGTTCGTTCGCATCGAGCTCGCGCTGTGCGTCATGCTGCACCAGATCGAATCGCTCGCGTAGCGCGCGCTCGACCGCTTCGGGCAGCCGTCGAGTCACACCGACGCGTGGTCGCTTGTCGGCGGTCATGCGGACTCGTGGTACCAGCGCTGCGCCGCCGCGACGCCGGCGCCATACGGGACCGCGATCCCCGCATCGTGCAGCGCCAACTCAGTCAGCGCGAGCGCACCGAGCAGCATCCCCGCATTGAGATCACCCAAGTGACCGATCCGGAACACCTTTCCATTGAGCCGACCGAGTCCTGAGCCGAGTGCCATGTCCCAACGGCGGTAGGCATGGTCGATCACGTGGCGCGCATCCTTCCCCTCGGGGACGACGATCGCCGTCACCGTGTTCGAACGGCTCTCGGGATCGCGCGCGCAGAGCTTGAGTTCCCAGGCCGCGACCGCACGTCGCACACCTTCGGCGAGCCGCGCATGACGCGCGACGATCGCCGGCATGCCCTGCTCCGCCACCATGTCGAGCGCTTCGCGCAAGCCGAACAGATGTGCGAGTGGTGGCGTGTACGGGAAGTAGCCCTGATCGTTGTGCAGCACCTGCGGCCGCAGGTCGAAGTAGGCACGCGGAAAGCGACCCTCCTCCACGCGCGCCATCGCCTTGGGCGAAACGCAGAGCATGCCGAGCCCGGCCGGCATCATGAAGCCCTTCTGCGATCCGCAGATCGCGACGTCCACGCCCCACTCGTCGAACCGGAAGTCGAGCGAGCCGATCGAACTCACTCCGTCCACGAGCAGGAGTGCCGGGTGGCCGACCGAGTCGATCGCTTCGCGCACGTCGGCGATGTCGTTCGTCACACCTGTCGCGGTCTCGTTGTGCACGAGCAGCACCGCCTTGATCGCATGCGCGCCGTCCGCCGCGAGCGCCTCGGCGATCCGCGCCGGGTCGACCGCTTCACCCCACTCGAGGTCGATCACGTCGACCTTGAAGCCGAGTCGTTCGGCGGTGTCGATGAACAGATGCGAGAACTGACCGAAGCGCACCGCGAGCACGCGATCGCCGGGGGCGAGCGTGTTGGTGAGCGCGGCTTCCCACATCCCCGTCCCGGTACTCGCGAAGATGAATGGCCGGCCGCGCACCGAGCCGAACACCGGCTGTAGATCGCGCAACAGTCCCTGCGTGAGTTCAGGGAAGGCCGTCGACCGGTGATCCTCCTGCGCGCGATGCATCGCCCGCAGCACGCGGTCAGGGACGTTGGTCGGACCGGGAACGAAGAGATGCTGACGACCGGGCATGACGAGGCGGCTTGGGTGAGCGGTACAATCGCGGTCCCGTCGAATGTAGCTTGCCATCATGATCACGCCCACCGTTCTGCCGACCGATGCCGAGCGGATCAGGCGCGCCCTGACGCTGCGGTGCCCGGAGTGCGGCGGGCGCGGGCTCTTCAAGACCTGGCTGCTGCTCCAGTCACGTTGCCCGCACTGCCGACTCAAGCTCGATCGCGGGCGTCCGGACCATTTTGTCGGCGCGTATCTGGTGAACCTGATCATCGCCGAGTTACTCTTTGCGGCGATCCTCGGCATCTGGCTCGTGGCGGTCTGGCCGGACGTGCCGTGGGACGCGATCCAGGCGGTCGCGGTGCTGGCGATGATCGCGTCGCCGCTGGTGACGTATCCGTTCACGCGCACGGTCTGGTTGGCCTCGGATCTGATCTTCGATCCGGCCAAGCCGTCGGATCGCTGACCGAGGCGCGCAGACCGAGGCGCGCAGACTGGCGGGGCGCACGAATGGAACCGTATCTTTGCGCGTGACGCGCGCTGGCCGATGACCGGCGCACCTGAGTCCTCCTCGTGAAGAGAGTCGCACTATGGGTCAAAGAGCTGAAGCCCTCGCAGGTCGCATCGAGGAGGGCGCCGCCGGTTTGGCCGCTTTCGCGGAGAGCCTCTCCGACGCCGAGTGGGGGAGGCGGGTGTCGCCGACCGATTCGCGCACCGTCGGCCAGATCGTGAATCATGTGGCGCTCGTGTATCCGATCGAAGTCGACCTCGCGCGCGCGGTGGCGGGTGGCAACGCCGTGACCGATGTCACCTGGCCGGTCGTCGCTGACCTGAACGCGAACCACGCCAAGGAGCACACGCAGGTCACGAAGTCCGCCGTGCTCGACCTCCTGCGCCTCAACAGTCGCGCTGCGGCCGATGCGGTCCGCGCCTTCAGCGATGCGGAGCTGGACCGGGCCGCGCCCTTCTCGCTCAGCTTCGGTGCGCCCGTGACCGCGCAGTTCGTGCTGGAGGACCACGCGATCCGCCACAGCTGGCACCATCTCTTCCGCATCCGACTGGCACTGGGCCGGTGACGCTCGAAGTCCCGCTTCCCGCGGGGCATCAGCTCGGCCGCTACACGGTCTCGCGGCAGCTGGGTCGTGGCGGCATGGGCGTCGTGTATCTCGCTCGCGACACGCGACTCGATCGCGACGTCGCCCTCAAGGTGATCGGCGGAGCGACCGACGATTCCGTCATCCAGCGCTTCTGGCGCGAGGCCCGTGCCGCCGCAAGCGTGAGCCATCCGAACATCTGCCAGGTGTACGAGGTCGAAGACTCGTCCGTCGGCATCTGCATCGCGATGGAGCTGTTGGACGGCGAGTCGCTCGAATCGCGACTGCTGCGCGGCGCGATCCCGCCACTCGAAGCGGCACGCATCGCCGGTGAACTGCTCTCGGCGCTGGGCGCCCTGCATCAGCGCGGCCTCGTGCACCGCGACATCAAGCCGTCGAACCTGTTCTGCACATCGCACGGAGTGAAATTGCTCGACTTCGGGCTCGCCCGTCCGCCGGTGCCGTCGGACGATGGCAAGTCGCCGAACATCACGCAGACCGGCACGATGATGGGCACGCCGCGCTACATGGCCCCAGAGCAGGTCGTCGGAGAGCCCCTCGACCAGCGCACCGATCTCTATGCGACCGGCGCGGTGCTCTTCGAGATGCTGGCAGGCCGTCCGCCATTCGTTGGACGCACGATCGTGGACCAGCTGTACTCGACGATGCACGAGAAACCCCCCGCGCTACAGGGGCCAGCCGGCGTCATCGCGATCGATCGCGTGATCCGTCGCGCGCTCGAGAAGTCGCCGAGGGACCGCTTCTCCGACGCGGCCGCGATGGCGAAGGAACTCGCGGACATCGATATCTCCGCAGGCCAGGCGCGCCTCATACCGGTGAGCGCGCTCACTCGACTCGTCGTCCCTCCGTTGCGCCTCTTGCGTCCCGATCCCGACGTGTCGTTCCTCTCGTACGGCCTCGCCGATGCGATCTCCGGGTCACTCGCCTCGCTCGGCGACGTCGTCGTGCGGGCTCCATCGGTGGCGGCGGAATGGGCAGCGCCAGGCTCCGACCTGCGACGACTGGCGACTGAGGCCGACGTCGACCTCGTGCTCGCCGGCAATCTCATGCGCGCGGGTTCGCAGCTGCGCGCGACGATGCAGTTGATCGAGGCCGGCTCTGGCACGGTGATCGGCGCGTCGACCGTGAACGGCTCCCTGGACGACATCTTCGCGCTCGAGGATGCGCTCACACAGGCCGCGCTCGCGCTGCTGGCCCCGCAGCGCCCGGAGCGACCGACCCACGCGCCGACGGCGCACCGCGATGTGCCCGCCGCGGGCCGCGCGTTCGAGCTGTTCCTGCGCGGTCTCGAGATGATGCGCGCTCTCCATCGTGCCCCCGACGCGCGGGAGTTGTTCGACGACGCGGTGGTGGCCGATCCGCTCTTCGCCCCCGCCTGGGCGGCGCTCGGTCGCTGCCACCGGGTCGTCGGCAAGTACTTCGAGGATCCCGCGGGGAACGACCGCCGTGCCGAGGATGCGCTGCGCCGTGCACTGGCCCTCTCGCCGGAGCTGCCGAGCGCGCACCGTTGGCTCACGCACCTCGAAGCCGAACAGGGTCGTGCCGACGTCGCCATCGCGCGGCTGTTGGGGCACGCCAAGGTGAACCGCAACGATGCCCAACTCTTCGCCGGACTCGTATACGCGTGCCGCTACGCCGGCCTCGTCGACGCCTCGCTCGCCGCACACGTCGAGGCTCTGCGACTCGACCCCACAGTGCCGACGAGTGTCGAGTATGTGCACTTGCACCGCTCCGACAGCGCCCACCTGCTGAACATGCTGCACACGCAGTCCACGGGAGCGGAGCGCGACGTGCCGCTCGTGCTGTTGGCGCTACTCGGGAACGATCCGCGGTTGCGTGACGTGATGGACCGTCTCGACCGTACACAGTTACCCGCCGCCTACTTTCTCGTGCTCGACGCGCTCCGCGCCTGCGCATTCGCGAGCCACGCGGAGGCGCAGGGGAAACTCGAGGCTGGCGTCGCCGCCTATCGCGATCCGGAGGCGCTACTGCTCTTCAGCATGGGCTATCTGCAGATCGGCGCCGTCGATCAGGCGATGTCGTTGCTGGAGCAGGTCGTGTCGGGGGGTTGCATCCCGTTGCGGTTGATCGAGCAGAACGCACTCTTCGCGCCGATCCGCGCGCTCCCGTCGTATGGTGCGCTTGTCGACGGTGCGCGCCGCCGCGTGGCCATGGCGCAGGCGATCTTCGAGCGCGGAGGTGGGCGTGCCCTCCTCGGGATCTGAACGCACACATTCCCCATTCGTGATCCACGCCCGGTGCCCCCGATGACATTGCCGACCGATTCGATTCGTCCGATCACGCTCGACGAGATCCTCGCCGCGCGCGACCGGATCGCATCGACGATCACGCGCACGCCACTCTTCCGGTTGGAGCTCGGCCCGGACCTTCCCGATATCCGACTCAAGTTGGAGAACCTCCAACCGACCAACGCCTACAAGTTGCGCGGCGCCGTCAATGCGGTCGCCATGCTGAGCGCAGCGGATCGCGCGCGCGGCGTCTGGACCATCAGCGCCGGCAACGCTGGCCAGGGTGTCGCCTACGCCGCTCGCCAGGCGGGGATCCCCTGCACTGTCGTGGCGATCGAGACGGCACCGGCTTCGAAGCTCGACCGCATGAAAGCGCTCGGCGCACGACTCGTTCCGGTCTCCTTTCCAGACGCGTGGAAGGCACTCGATGAACGCTCGTACCCTGGCGTGGATGGCACCTTCATCCATCCGTTCGACGACCACAACTTCATCGCCGGTCACGCGACGATGGCGTTGGAGATCCTCGAGGACCTGCCCGAGACCACCGCGATCATCGGCGGGATCGGCGGTGGCGGCCTGATCGCGGGGATCGGCAGCGCCATCAAGGCGCTGCGTCCCGACATCCGCGTGTACGGTGCGGAGCCTGACACCGCCGCGCCACTGGCGCGCTCGCTCGCGGCCGGCTCAGCGCAGGACTTCCCCGAACGCGTCGCCTCGTTCGTCGACGGCGCCGGCGGGCAGAGCGTCTTCCCGCGCATGTGGGACCGCATGAAGCCGGTCGTGGATGGATGCATCGTCGTGACGTTGGACGAGATCAAGCACGCGATGCGACTGATGGCCGAGAAGGCGCGGGTGATCGCCGAGGGTGCGGGCGCGTTGCCGCTCGCGGCGGCGCTCACTGGCAAGGCGGGCCAAGGGCCGATCGTCGCGATCGTGTCAGGCGGGAACATCGACCTCGAGAAGTTCTGCGCGCTCATCGGAGCGGACCACGCATGAGGCGCTGACGTGCAGGTACCCCTTACTCCTCTCGAGTTCGCGCGCCGCGCACGCTCCCTCTATGGCGACCGCGAAGCCGTCGTCGATGGTGATCAGCGCTGGACCTACGCTGAGTTCCTCGACCGCTGCGATCGCTGGTCCAACGTGTTGCAGGGACTCGGCGTCGCTCCCGGCGACCGCGTGGCTTATATCGCGCCCAACACGCACGCGCATCTCGAAGGGTTCTACGCGGTGCCGCAACTCGGCGCAGTGATCGTGCCGCTCAACTACAGACTGCTGCCGGCCGACTGGGTCTACATGGTCAACCACTCGGGGAGTCGTGTGGTCTGCGTGCATGCCGACTATCTCGACCTCGTGGACTCGGTCCGGGGCGAGATGCCTGCCGTCGAGCACTTCGTCGCGCTCGAAGGCGGCGGCGAGGGCTGGCTCGACTATGAGCAACTCCTCGCCGCGGCATCGCCTGAGTTCCAGCGCCCGGTGATCGAGGAGAGTGCACTGCTCGCGATCAACTACACGAGCGGTACGACGTCGCGGCCGAAGGGCGTCATGATCACCCACCGGAATGTCTGGGTGAACATCGCGGGGACGTTGATCCACCACCCCATGACCTGCGCCGATCGCTACTTGTGGACGTTGCCGATGTTCCACGCCAACGGGTGGACCTTCGTCTGGATCGTCACCGCGGTGGGCGGCACGCACATCTGCGCACGGAAGGCCGACGCACCGACGGTGTTCCGGTTGCTCGCGAGCGAGCGTGCGACGATGCTCTGCGCCGCACCGACCGTGTTGATCACGATCGCATCGGCGCCCGAAGAGCTGCGCACCACAGCGCCCCGAGGCGTACGTGTGCTGACGGCCGGCGCGGCACCCGCGGCCCACACCATAGAGCGCGTCGAGTCAGGGCTGGGCTGGACCATCACCCAGGTGTACGGACTCACTGAGACCGCACCGCTCATCACGATCTGCGAACCTCGCCCTGAGCACGCCGGCTTGTCAGCGTCGGACCGCGCGACGATCAAAGCGCGTCAGGGCGTCGAGATCATCACGTCAGGCGAGGTGCGCGTGGTG
>JANOWT010000310.1:0-2058 GCA_031418115.1 Gemmatimonadota bacterium | reverse complement strand
CCGCCCCAGTGCAGCTTGCGGCGCAGACGCGAGAAGAAGCTCGTCTGCTCGAACTGCACGAGCAGCACCGGCGACTCCGCACGGCGCACGATGAGGCTCTGACCGGTGCCGAGCGCCGACGGTCAGGTGGGCACGGCGCTCGGCACCGGTCAGAGCCTCATCGTGCGCCGTGCGGAGTCGCCGGTGCTGCTCGTGCAGTTCGAGCAGACGAGCTTCTTCTCGCGTCTGCGCCGCAAGCTGCACTGGGGCGGACTCGACGAGCGCGACCGATGAAACGCGGCGCCCACGCCGGCGTCGCGGTGATGCGGCGCTTGCGCGCAACGCGTCGAGTGTAGGGACATGCTCACGGAACTGCGCATCCGGAATCTCGCGATCATCGACACGGTGACACTCCCGCTCGCGCGCGGCTTCAACGTGCTCACCGGCGAGACCGGCGCGGGAAAGTCGATCATCGTGGGGGCGCTGGGACTGCTTATCGGCGAACGCGCCTCGAGTGACCTGGTGCGCACGGGCGCGGACAGGGCGCCCGTCGAGGGCGTGTTCTACGTGGGGGACCGCCGCGACCTGCTGGCGGCGCTCGACGCGCGCGGGATCGAGAGCGATGGCACACTCGTCCTCAAGCGTGAGGTCCCAGCGGGCGCAGGCGGCCGCGCGCGCGCCTGGGTGAACGGGTCGCCGGTCACCGCGAGTCTGCTCGCCGAGATCGGACGCGCGTTGGTGAACGTGCATGGGCAGCACGAGGCGCAGGAGTTGCTCGAGCCGGAGGCACAGTTGCAGATCCTCGACGCATTCGGTGAGGCGGCGAGCGAACGCACCTCCGTCGCCGACGCGCATGTTCGGCTGAGTGAAGCGAGGTCGGCGATCGCCACACTGCAGGCCCGACGCGACGAGGCGACCAAGCGCGCGGACTGGCTCGCTCACGTCGCGAAGGAGATCGGCGAAGCCGCGTTCAAGGAAGGCGAGGACGAGCGGCTGGACGAGGAAGCACGGCGCCTCACGCATGCCGAGGAGCTGCAGGCGCTCATGCGCGAGGTGACCGAGGCGCTCGACGGCGGTGACGAAGCCGCACTCGGTCGTTTGGCACATCTGCAGAAGCCGCTCGGGGCGCTGCAGCGGATCGACCCCTCGACGTCGAGACTGCAGGAACTCTTCGACGCCGCGTACTACGCGCTCGAGGAGCTCGCTCGCGAGGCGCAGACGTACGCCGATGGCGTCGAACACGATCCGGCCCGCCTCGACGAGGTCGAGCGCCGTCGGGACCTGATCTTCCGATTGAGCAAGAAGTACGGCGGAAGCATCTCCGCGGTGATCACTACCGGTCGCGACGCGCGCGCCGAGCTGGATCTGCTCGACACCGCCGGACTCGACCTGCGCGTGCTCGAGACGCGATTGGGCGAGGCGCAGTCCGCTTTCAACGAGGCGGCGGTCAAACTGACGGCCAAGCGCCGGAAGGCGGCGGCGTCACTGGCGAAGGCGGTCGAGGCGCGGCTCCCGGACCTCGGCATGCCGGACGGACGCTTTCTCGTAGAGCTTCCGGTCCGCACCGAGGCGTCGGCGCAGGGAGCGGAGGACGCGGAGTTCCGCGTAGCGCTCAACGTGGGGCATGAGGCGCGGCCGCTCGCGCGCGTCGCGTCCGGAGGCGAGCTCGCGCGCGTGATGCTCGCGCTCAAGACGATCCTTGCGCGCTTGGACGGCGTGCCGACGTTGATCTTCGACGAGGTCGACGCCGGGATCGGCGGGCGCACAGGACTCATGGTCGGTGATGCGATGCGGGACGTTGCGACGCATCACCAGGTGTTCGCGATCACGCATCTGCCGCAGATCGCGGCGCGGGGGCATCACCACATCGTGGTACGCAAGGCGCCGAAGGGTGGCGTGACCACGTCGGACGTGACGGTGGTCGCTGACGAGAGCCGTGTGGACGAGATCGCGCGCATGCTCGGCGGCGACGCGGAGAGCGAGACGAGTCGGGAGCATGCCCGGGAGTTGCTGGCGACGGGGCAGAGGACGCTTCGTGCCGCGACCACTGCCCCACCTAGCGCTTCGCCGACTTCTGTT
>JANOWT010000309.1:0-5628 GCA_031418115.1 Gemmatimonadota bacterium | reverse complement strand
CCGTGATGTACGCGCCGAGTCCGCCGCGCTGCTGGCGGACCACACCCGTCGCCTGCAACTGCAGTGCGGCGGCGTCCGCCGAAGCCCCCGCCACCGTCGGCGAGTTCAGGGTCGGGACGGACAGGGGATCGGCACTGCAGGCGGCGACGAACATCGTCGCACCGGCCAGGCCGAGATAGAGTCCCTTCTTCATTGGTTTACTCATGGGAATCGAGTGTCGTCAGTGGATGGTCGCGTGGACTTAGTAGCCGACATCAACGCTGAAGAAGAACTGACGGCTCGTCGGGAACGGCGCGAGATCGATGAACCGGTTGAAGTTCGTGTTGCCGAAGTTGTTGAACTCCGGATCGTACGACCAGTACTCGGTCTTGACCCAGAGGTTACGGCCTGAGAGGCTGACGCGGAGGTCCTTCGCACCGCGGAGATACTTGGCCGTGAACGACGCCGGCGCAGAGTACGACACCGTCACTTCGCGGAGCTTCAGGTACGTGCCGCTCTGGATGTACACGCGGCTGTCGCCCGCCGAGAACGTGTCATAGTAGCGGTAGAGGCCCTTCGTCGTGTTCGTGCCCGGCATCGGCTCGTCGAAGTCGCGCGAGTTGCCGCCCTCGTCCCAGAGGTTGTTCGTCATGTTCGAGACGAGTCCACCGTTACGCCAGTCGAGCAGCGTCGACATCGTCCACCGGCCGTACGTGAAGTCGTTGGTGAACTGCGTCTGGTGGTACGGGTTGGCATCGCCGACGATCGTGTCACGCACCGCGCCACCGACGCCGAGCGGGGCGTTCGCCCAGATCAACGTGGAACGCAGACCCGACGCGATGCGGTTGCGGCCGTACGTGGCGCCGAACGATCCCGGCACCGCGAAGTCCGGCACGCGCTGGCCGTCGACGGTGATGTTGTCGACCTTCTGGATGTTGTTCGTGTAGTTGATGCGCGAGGTCCAGGTGAACGAACCGCGCTGCACCGGGATCCCCGTGATGCCGAGCTCCCAACCCTTCACCGACAACTGGCCGCCGTTCACGACCTGGTTGCCGAGGCCCGACGAGGGCGGCAGCGGGAAGGTGAGGAGCAGCTCGGAGATGATGCGCTGATACCGCGTCACCTCGACGTTCAAGCGCTGGCTCAGGAACGACGCGTCGATGCCGAAATCGACCTCGGACATCGTCTCCGGCCGGATCTGCGGGTTGCCGAGCGCGGCGGCCGAAACGAGCGAGCCGCGACCGTCGATGATGCCGCCGTTCGCGAAGAGCACGTCGCGGTCCGCCCAGCGCGGACGGTTGCCCGACTGGCCCCACGAGCCGCGGAGCTTGATCTCATCGGTGTACTCGGTCGCCCAGAAGGGCTTCTCGAAGCGATACGCCGCCGAGATCTTCGGGAAGAAGTAGTACTTCTCACGGTCACCGTTGGCCGACGAGCGGTCGGCGCGGAAGCCCGCGGCCATCGAGAGGCGCTCATTCAGGAACAGCGCCTGTTCGTTCAGGTAGATCGACTGGTCCTTGAACGCGGTGCGGCCGTCCTCGACCACAGTTTCCGCGGCGCCCGACGAAAGTCCAACGGTCGGGAGAAGACCGCGCCCGCGCGTGCGGTACGTCTTCGTCGACTGATTCTCGGAAGTCCCGCCGAACGAAGTCGTCATGTTGTTGATCCACGAGATCGTCGGCGTCCAGGTCCAGACGACGTTCACGCCCTGGTTCATCTGGAAGACCTGCGACGTCGAGACTGACGAGGTGCCCGAGAAGTTGTCGTTGGGCTCGAACTGCAGGAACGGCGGCGAGAAGCCGAGGCCGTCCTGGTGGAAGCGGTCGAGACCTGCCGAGTACGAGACGTTCACGTTGTGCTGCGCACTCGTGTACGCCTGGTACGCGAACCGGACGTTGCCGGTCTGACGCCAGACTTCTTCGTTGTTCTTGATGTATTCGGTGTTGGCGATCGGGTTCGACACCGACGAGCCGCCGGCGTAGAACGGGTTCACCGGCCACGATCCGTCCGCCTTCTGACGGAAGTCGATGACGTGGGGGATGTAGCCCAGGTCATAGGTAGGCGAGATGCCGGCGTTGTTGTTGTTGGTGATGCCGCGCTGGTTGAAGTTGCGCGTGATGCCCAAGCCGGCCGAGATCGTGAAGTTCGCGCCCACGGTCTGGTCGAGGTTGAGGCGGGCCGAGGTGCGGCGCGCGCCGGTGCGGAGCATGATGCCCGCTTCCTGCTTGTCGCTCACCGAGCCGAAGTACTTCGTGTTGCCCGATCCACCGCGCGTCGAGAGGATCGTCTCGAAGGTCGGGTCGGTCCGGCCGAAGATCTGCTGCTCGTAGTCGTAGTTCGTGCACTTCGGGGTGCAGAGCGCCTGCGCGATCGGGATCGCCGCCGCATTGCCCACCCACTGAGCGTCAGTGCCGCCCGGGACGAGGTCGGCGAACGTATCCCACTGGCGGAAGCCGATCTTGCGGTAGAGCGCTGCCGTACCGACGCGCTGCGTGATGTTCCAGCTCGGCGCGCCGGAGCGGCCGCGCTTGGTGGTGATCACCACGACGCCGTTCGTCGCGCGTGAGCCGTAGATGGCCGAGGCCGCCGCCGACTTGAGCACTTCGACGCTCTCGATGTCCGACGGGTTGATGTCGGCGAGACGGTTGACCTGGTTGTCCTGGCCACCGCCGATGCCGCCGCCAGCGCGCGAGATCGAGTTCGCCGCATTCGGGATCGCGGCGTTCGACACGATCACGCCGTCGATCACGTAGAGCGGGTCGCCCTGGCCGATGATCGAGGTCGAGCCGCGGATCTGGATCTGCGCACCGCCGCCGGGAGCTCCGTTGTTCTCGAAGACGCGTGCGCCGAGGATCTTGCCCGAGAGCTGATTCTCGATCGAGCGGGCCGGCACCTTGTTGAGCTCGTCGGTGTTCACGGCGGCGACTGCCGTCGTGGCGTTGCGGCGGTCGATCGTCGTCGCCGCACCCGTGACCGTCACACCTTCCAACTGCAGTACGTCCTTCTCGAGCGCGAAGTCCTGCGTCGAGGCGTTCGCCGCGACTTTCATGCTCACGCGCTTGTAGCTGATCGCGCGGACAAGGAGTGTCACCTCGCCAGCGGGCACGCGGAGACGGTACTCACCGCCCGCGTTGGTGCGAGCGCCGATCGCCTGGCCGAGCACCGTGATACTGGCGTCGGCGAGTGGCGATCCGCCCACCTGCGTGACCTTACCTGTGATCTCTCGCGTACCCTGCGCCCGCGCTTCGGTCCCACCGAGCGCGAGGCAGAATGCGAGGACCGCGACGACGAGTTTCCTCGTTCCCACGTTACCTCCAAAAAATTGAGAAGGGTGTACCGCACTGTACCTTGCATCACATCAGCACGTCACCGTTGCGCCGCGGTTCCTCGGAACCTGTTGCGCGGATGGACCGGGCGATGTGACCCGCCACAAAAGGCCACATTCGCCGCCTCACCGCAAGGCACGCTTATATGATTATACTGACCTAACGGTCAGTGAGCATCGGCAATCGGGCGCGATACTTGAGTTGAACCACCCGCCGCCACGGGTGTACCATGCGCCGATGAATCGAACCCTCATTCTCGGAGTGGCGTGCGGCGCACTCCTCGCGGCAGCTGCTCCCGCGACGGCGCAACGGGTGACCCCGGCGCGGCCAGAGTTGCGCGCAACGCAGGCCCCGAGGACGACCGGGGTGATCGACGGCGCGGTCACCGACAGCATGCTCCGTCCGATCAGCTTCGCCGAGATCACGATCCTCCGCACCGACATCAAGCTGCAGACGAACGCCGGCGGCCGGTTCCGCTTCCTCGACGTCCCCGCGGGGCAGTACCTGCTCATCGTGCGCCGGATCGGTTACCGCCCCGTCTCCTCGATCATCCAGGTCGCAGTGCGTGACACGTTGCGCCTCTCGTTCACCATGGAATCAGCCGTCCAGACGCTCGAGACGGTCACCGTGGTCGAGGAACGCCGTTCGCTCCGCATGCTCGAGTTCGAGCAGCGCCGTAAGCAGGGATTGGGGTTCTTCATCACGGGTGAGCTGATCGAGCAGCGCAATCTCCCCGTCGCTGCCGACTACCTGCGCTTTGCGCCGAGTATCTCGCTCGCACCCTCGCCTCAGGCGTCGGGCAATCCGGAGCTCGTCGCGATCAGCAAGCGTGAGGGCGGGTCGATCTACGGCGATGGTGCTGGTGCCTGCGCCATGCAGGTGCTGATCGACGGCGTCCCGATGCCTCCGCGCTTTCCGCTCGAGCTGCTCCCGACGCCCAAGGAGATCGCTGGCATCGAGATCTACAACGGACCGGCGACTGCTCCCGCGCAGTTCAGCGGAGTGGACCGGCGTTGCGGCCTGATCCTCGTCTGGACCAAGGACTACTGACGGTCGACGTGGCCCCGGTCGGCCGCGGCCGGTCGCACGTCACGCCAGATCGCGCGTCACGCCAGGTCGAGCGTCCACTCCACCGGCATCTGTGCGTCGAGGCTGTCGCGCACCGAGCAGTACTTCGTCACCGCGAGTTCGATCGCCCGCTCGGCATGCACGCGCTCGATCCCCACGCCCCGCAGCTTGTACGTGATGTGGATCCGCTCGAGGCGTGCCGGAACGGCGCCAGCCCGGTCCCCACGTACCTCGATGGTGAGCCCCTGAACTGGCGTGCGACGCTTCTCGAGGATGTCCACGACGTCGGTGCCCGTACACGCCGCGAGCGCGCAGAGCAGCGTGTCCACCGGACCAGGACCGGTCGTCGCGTCGGCGTCGATCCGGATGCTGTGCTGGCTCCCGAGTCGACTGCCGTCGAACCGATGCTCGCCATCCCAGCGCACGACCACGTTGTTGACCTTCTTCGGTGCTCCCTCCGTCATGGCTCGCTCCCCAGCTTGATCGGTGTGCGAACGGCATTGCCCCATTCGGTCCAGCTGCCGTCGTAGTTGCGGACCCTGTCGTAGCCCAACAGATACGTCAGCACGAACCAGGTGTGTGACGATCGCTCGCCGATGCGGCAGTAGGTCACGACCTCCTGGCCCGGTGCGAGCCCTGCTTCGCCCTCATAGATCGCCCGCAGGTCGCCCGCGCCCTTGAATGACCCGTCGGCATTGGCCGCGCGCGCCCACGGAATATTGCGCGCGCCTGGAATATGCCCGCCGCGCAGCGTTCCCTCCTGCGGATAGTCCGGCATGTGCGTCCGCTCACCGGTGAACTCGGGCACCGAACGTACGTCGATCATGGGCCCATGCGCGCGCTGGTGCACCAGCACCTCGGGCATGAAGGCGCGGATCCGCGTATCGTCGCGCGCGGGAGCAGCGTACGCCGTGCGCGCGTACGTCGGCACCTCCGTTCCCATGGGCCGACCCTCAGCCTCCCACTTCGCGCGACCGCCGTCGAGCAGGCGCACGTTGGTGAAGCCGAAGAGTTCGAACACCCAGAGCGCGTACGCCGCCCACCAGTTGTTCTTGTCGCCGTAGAGGATCACCGGCGTGGTCGAGTCGATCCCGCGCGCGCGCAGCAACTCGCCGAATGCCTCGGGCGACACATAGTCGCGACGCACGGGATCGTTCAGGTCGGCATGCCAGTCGATCTTCTGCGCGCCGGGGATGTGTCCCATGTCGTAGAGCAGCACGTCCTCGTCGCTCTCGAGGATGCGCAATGCCGGGTC
>JANOWT010000308.1:0-3677 GCA_031418115.1 Gemmatimonadota bacterium | reverse complement strand
TAGCTCGCCGTGATGGCGATGTCAGCTCCCGCCAAGAAATAGTCCGTGTGTACTTGTTCGATCGCATCGGGCGCCTCGATGAGCACACGCGCCGACCAGAGTCCGTCGCTGAGGTCGAGGCCTTGGCGCGACAACTCGGTGGCGACACCGCCGTCGATCACTCGGAATGTTGAAGGAGGCATTCAGAGATGATGCTACCGGGCGGAGGCTTTGCCAACCCTGGATCCGCACTGTGCGGGGCTGCTCGTCGGGTCGTCGGGATCGGCGGCCGTCGTCGCGCCGCTCCCGGAGCGGCCATAGATTTGCATTGCGATGTATAACGATTGTTAGTGGACTTCTTCGAGGAACGATTTGCCACCACTGCCCGACAAAGTCAGGCACGAGTTCGCGGCTTTGGCGCTCGGTTACTACGCGTCGGGACGACTCGCATTTCGTGCAGGCGCGGGATCGCTCGCCTCAGCACATATCCTTCATCATGCCGTTGAGTTCGTCCTCAAGGCGACGCTCGCCCGACACACGACGCTCTCGGACATGAAGAAGTCCGGTCATCGGTTGCCCGACTTGTTCGTCGCGGCGGAGGCACGAAGCTCGGAGTTGCGGACGGTCGAGCACCGTGAAACGGCATCGCTGCTCCACGAGTTGTGGGAGTTGAGATTCCCGGACCGAATCCTGACTGAAGCGGCGTCGTTCTCCTTCACGGCTGGCGAACTCGCCGGCGGGCTTCGTTCTGAGACGCGTTTCGGTGGCCCGAACGGTCACGTGTTGGAACTCGCGCGAGTCGACCACCTGTTCTGTGCCGGGTTCCGCGCCGCCGGCCTGAATCCGGACGCGTTCGGACAGCGGCTCGGTCCTGATGCGGTGCAGGCGATCCGAACCGGGAATCCGGAGAAGGCCTTCTTTGGCTAGCACCGAGCCCGGCACAGTCGCCCACCCAAGTGTATCTCTCGTGACGTCTCGCTCACTCGTGCCGTGCCTGCTCTCGCTCTGCCTCGCGCTCTGCCTCGCGCCCATCGCGCACGCACAGACGCCGGCCAGCAGCGTCACGCTCTTCGGCAGGATCCAGGACGCGCAGACCAAGATCGCACTCCCGTTCCTGACCGTCCAACTGCTCATGGGCGCGGACAGCGCGTTCGTGGGAGGACGACTCACCAACGAGACCGGCGCGTTCACCTTCTCAGGCCTCAAGAAGGGCGTCTACGTGCTGCAGGTACGCTCGATCGGTCATCAACCGATCCGCCAACGCGTGCTGATCGGCGAACTGAGTGCGTTCCTCGACCTCGGCGTTCTGCTGATGAACAAGGAGACGCGGACGCTCGGCGAAGTCGTCGTCACGGCGGCGGCGGACGCGGTCTCCGCGACGATGGACAAGAAGACATTCACCGTGTCCGACAACATCAGCCAGTCAGGTGGCTCGGTGCTGCAGGCGATGTCCACCCTTCCGGGCGTGACCGTCGGTCAGGACGGCAAGCTGCAACTGCGCGGCAGCGATAAGGTGGCGGTGCTGATCGACGGCAAGCAGACCGCGCTCACCGGCTTCGGTTCCCAGAATGGTCTGGACAACCTCCCGGCGTCGGCGCTCGAACGCATCGAGATCATCAACAACCCCTCGGCGCGCTTCGACGCCAATGCCAGCGCCGGCATCATCAACCTGGTGTTCAAGAAACAGGAGCAGCAGGGGTTCAACGGCAGGGTCGGACTCATGGGCGGTGCGGGCGCGTTGTGGGTCAAGAAGGAGAACCTGCCCGGCATCCGCCCCCAGTTCCAAGGCACGCCGAAGTTCAATCCGTCGCTCGCCGTGAACTATCGCCGCGGAGCCACCAACACCTTCGTGCGGGGCGACTGGCTCCATTCGCCGACGTTGAACAAGAACGAGTTCTCCACGCGCACATACGACGACGGCACGGTCATCCGCCAGCAGATCAAGCGCAACCGGCGCACCGACTACGCCACGTTGAATGCCGGCGTCGATCACGCGTTCAGTGACAACGACGCCCTGAGCGTCTCCTGGCTGCTCAATCGTGAGAAGATCCTCGACGACGGTGACAACCCATACTTCGACGGCTCACTGCAGAATCGCTACCGGCTCTGGCAGTTCCTGGAGGACGAGGTCAAGTACACCGCATTCGGCACCGCTGTCCTCACGCACCGGTTCACGCAGCCAGGGCACACGCTCCTCCTCACGGGGAACTACTCGTTCCATCGCGAGGACGAGAAGTACTTCTTCACGAACACGGTACCCGCGTTCACGGGGACCGATGCCTTCAAGCTGCTCTCCGACGAACACGTCGTGGATCTCAACGTGGACTACACCAAGCCGCTCAGGCAGGGGCGCGTCGAGGCCGGCTTCAAGGGACGCTACCGCTCGATCCCCGTGAACATGCGGTTCTTCCCGGGCCTGAACTCCCAGATCGATACCGGCGCGGGCGGCTGGGCGAAGTATCGCGAAACGATCCCGGCGTTCTACGGCAACTATGTGTTCGAGAGCCAGCGCGTGGAGCTCGAAGGCGGTGTGCGACTGGAGAGCGTGCAGTTGGCCTATGACGTCAACCCGGACCACAACACGTACCGGAGTGACGGGTACCGCTACTTTCGGCCGTTCCCCAATGTCCGTGCGGCCTACAAGTTCGACGAATCCAACAAGCTCTCGCTGCTCCTCAACAGGCGCGTCGACCGGCCGAACGAAGTCGATATCCGCATCTTCCCCAAGTACGACGAGCCGGAGCTGATCAAGGTCGGCAATCCGGGCCTGCAGCCACAGTACTCGACGTCGGCCGAGTTGGGATACAAGACGAGCTGGACCAAGGGAAGCCTCTACGCCGCCGCGTATCACCGGGTCGTGGACGGCACGATCACGCGCATCGCGACGCAGGCGCCAGGCAGTGTGCTGCTCTACAATGTGTTCCAGAATGGCGGGCGCAGCTGGAGCACGGGCGCCGAGTTGGTGTGGCAGCAGTCGGTCTCTCCGGCGCTTTCGCTCAGCGCCAACGCGAATGCGTATCGCCGCGCGATCGCTGCGTTCACGGTGGTGAATCAGTATCCCGTCCCCGTCCCGTATTCGTCGGCGCGGCAGCAGTTGACGTCGGGGAACGTCAAGCTGAACGCGATCGCGAAGCTTCCGCACGAATGGCAGACGCAGGTGTCGATGGTCTATCTCGCACCCGACCTCTTGCCGCAGGGTCGCATTGGGAGCCGCTACGGCGTTGACCTGGGGATGAAGAAGGCCGTGCGGCAGGGCCGAGGCGAGATCGTGGTGAACGCGACGGACCTGTTGAACACGATGCAGGCGGAGCGGACGATCCGGGGCACGGATTTCAATCTCGTGAGTACGGACTATCTCGAGACGCAGGTCATCCGGGTGGGGTACAGCTGGAAGTTCTAGGCGATCGCGCCCGTTGAGGTTCACCGCCGCGGGTGCGCGAGCAACTCCTCAGTCCGAAAGTACCGCCCATTCGCCATGACACCACGCACCCGCGCCGTTGCCGTGATGTCCGCGAGCGGATCCCCATCCACGATCACGAGATCGGCGAGCTTCCCCGGTGCAAGAACGCCCGCATCGATCCCGAGCTGCGCCGCCGCATTCACCGTCGCCGTCCGCAACGCCTCGTAGGGCGTCATGCCCGCCAGCACATACGTGTAGAGCTCACCGTGAAGCGTGGCCGCGTTCGGCGTGTCCGTTC
>JANOWT010000307.1:0-9511 GCA_031418115.1 Gemmatimonadota bacterium | reverse complement strand
TCGGAGTTGGCGACGAACAGCATCGTCACGTTCACTCCCACCACCCCCAGCAGACCCGCTGCGAGCAACCAGGGCCAGTACCACCCACGTTCGGTCATCGTCAGTCCTGAGGTCCGAGGAGTCGCCAGCTGAACTCGCGCGTGAACGACTCACCGTCGCTGAGTCTGAATCGCACCAATCGTTCGCCGTCGGCGAATCGGTCGGCGGGTTGCACGACGAAGACGGTCGCGGTGGTCGTGCCACCGGTCGGCACGCGAATCGGATTCTCCGGTGCGATGAGCTTCGCGCCATCAGTGTCGAGGTACGTGATCGTGTACGCGCGGTCCTCGCCGGTGCGGTTGGCCACTCTGAAACGCACCTGGTTCACTACCTGCCCCTCGGCGTCCTGCGTGAAGGGCGCGCCCTGCCCGCCCAACAGTGTCACGTCCGCCGGAGAGCGCGTCGCCAGCGCGAAGAGGAAGCTGCCGAAGAAGAGCGTGAACGCCAACGGGTAGAGCACCGTGCGCGCGCGAAGCATCCGCGGCGGGTTGCCGGCGAGCGCATCCTTGGAGGTGTACCGGATCAACCCCACCGGCTTTCCGACCTTCACCATGATCTCGTCGCAGGCGTCGGCGCACTGCGTGCAGTGGATGCACTCCATCTGCAGACCATCGCGGATGTCGATCCCAGTGGGGCAGGTCGTCACGCACGCGTTGCACGCGATGCAATCACCCAGTCCGGTGCGTGCGCCGGTGCCATGACCTCGTGGTTCGCCTCGCGTCGCATCGTACGCGACTATCAATGACTGCCGGTCGAGCAGCGCCGACTGCCAGCGCCCGTACGGACAGGCCACGAGGCAGGTCTGCTCGCGGAACCAGGTGAAGTCGAGGAACACCGCCCCTGCCGTCACCGCCATCACGAGAAAGCCCGTGAGGTGATCGAATGGCGACGAGAGCACCCACATCCAGAGCGTGTCGGTCCCGACGAAGTACGCGAGAAAGGTGTTGCCGAGCGTGAGCGAGAGCACCGCATAGATCGCGTACTTGAGCAGCCGCTGCGGTGCGAGATGCTTTCGCTCGCGGTCAAGCGCGCGCGACGCGTTGAAGCCACCCTCCACCAACCGTTCGATCGGCCTGAAGATGAACTCCATCCACACCGTCTGCGGACAGCCCCAGCCGCACCAGACGCGACCGAAGAGCGCGGTGAGCAGGAAGATCCCGATCAACGCACTCACGAACAGCAACATCAACAGCAGCGTGTCGGTCGGGAGGAAGGTCGTCCCGAAGAAGGTGAAGTGACGGCGCGGCAGGTCGAGCAGCATCCATGGCTTGCCGTTCATCCGCAAGTGAGGGATCGCCAGGAAGAGCGCGATCAACGCATACGCCACCCACTGCCGCCGGATCAGCCACTTGCCCGAACTGGGCTTGGGGCGGATCCAGCGGCGTGAGCCGTCCTCGTTCAGCGTCGCGAGGACGCGACCGGATGCGACGGCCGGGGCGGTCACCTCTGCACTACTTCGCCGGCGCGGGTGCGGGTGCCATCGCGGCCACGGTGTCGACTGTGCCCTCCGGCGCCTTCGGCGTGGCCGGCTTGGTGCCCTGCAATGAGATCACGTACGCGACCACGTGGTCCAGATCCTCCGGCTTGAGCAGCCGCTCCCACCCCGGCATGCCCTTGGCGAGCACACCCACGACGACCGTGTTGTGGATCGCACTGGGTGCACCACCATGGATCCACGCATTGTCCGTGAGGTTGGGTCCGATCACACCGCCGCCGTCCGCACCGTGGCAAGCCACGCAGTTCTTCACGAACACTTCCTTCCCCTCCTCCAACGCCTCGCGGTCCTTAGAGAGCGCCAGCAGGCGCTCACCGGAGATCGTCGGCGCCGGCGCCGGCTGCGACGCCCGATACTCGGCCACTTCAGCGTTGTACTCCGCCACATTGCCGCCATTCTCACCCAGCCGACCCGGCAGCACGTAGTAGAGCGGCACGAAGACGATCGACGCGTAGAAGATCCAGAGCCACCACCGCGGCAGCGGATTGTCGTACTCCCTGATGCCGTCGTACTCGTGCTCGAGCAGACGGTCCTCGTCGTTGTTGGCCACGGTCACTCCCGAGCCCGCGCGGCGGGCCCTGATTCATCGTCGGAGAATGGGATCCGGGCGTCCGCGTCATAGCGGGCCGTCGACCCGGGGGCGAAGGTCCTCAGCACGATCGCGAGGAACGCGATCACGAATAGCAGCAGCGCGACTATGGCATACATGGAGAGGCCGGACGCACTCATCACATCGACGAGCTTCACGGGGTCCCCCCTGCGGCCGCGACCGGCGCCGACTTGATGTCCTTGCCCAACCGTTGCAGATACGCGATCAGCGCGACCACCTCGCGGTCGCCGAGCCCGGCCGGACCGCCCGATGCCTCGATCCCCGCTGCGATCGCCGTGGCCTGCTCTCGGGCCATCGCCGGCGCACGATTCACTGCATCGCCGTAGGGCACGCCGAGCATGACCATCGCGTCGATGCGCTTCTGGATGCCATCAAAGTCGAGCGCCCGCTTCTGCAGGTGCGCGTACGTCGGCATGATCGAGTTCTGCACGACCGCCTTCGGTTCCTGGAAGTGCCGCACATGCCAGAGGTCCGGGTACTTCCCGCCCACGCGTGCCAGATCGGGCCCGATCCGGCGCGAGCCCCACAGGAACGGATGGTCGTAGACGAACTCGCCCGGCTTGCTGTACTCGCCCCAACGCTCGGTCTCGTGGCGCAACGGGCGCACCATCTGCGAGTGACAGTTGAAGCACCCCTCCTTTATATACAGATCGCGCCCCGCGAGCTCGAGCGGCGTGTACGGCTTCACGCTCGCGATCGTCGGCACGTTCGACTTGATCAGGAAGGTCGGGATGATCTCCGCGAGCGACGCCACCACCACGGCGAGCACCACCATCACGGTGAAGATCAACGGCATCCGCTCCCAGTTGCGGTGCCAGTGCACGCCGGTGAACCGGGCCCACACGCCCGTGCCCGCCGGCACCGGATGCGGATCCACATACGCCTTCGTCAACGGCGGCGCCGAGATCACCGGCACATCGTACGTCGCCGGCCTCGCCGCCCAGGTCTTGAAGATGTTGTAACCGAACATCAACATGCCGATGATGTACATCGTGCCGCCCGCCACTCGCACCCAATACATCGGCATCAACTTCATCACGGTCTCGACGAAGTCGGGATACGCCAGCCGCCCCGTCTCGTCGAACGCGCGCCACATCAATCCCTGCGTGATGCCGGCCGAGTAGATGGCCGCCACGTAGAGCAGGATCCCGAACGTGGAGATCCAGAAGTGGTATTCGGCCAGCTTCTTGGAATAGAGCGGCGCCTGGAAGAGCCGCGGCGCCAACCAGTAGATCATGCCGAACGTGAGCAGGCCGTTCCAGCCGAGCGCGCCCGTGTGCACGTGGGCGATGATCCAGTCGGTGTAGTGCGCCAGCGAGTTCACGCTCTTGATCGAGAGCATCGGGCCCTCGAACGTGCTCATGCCGTACGCCGTGATCGCGACGACGAAGAACTTGAGCACCGGCTCCTCTGCGACCTTGTTCCATGCACCACGCAGCGTGAGCAGCCCGTTGATCATGCCGCCCCAGCTCGGCATCCAGAGCATCACCGAGAAGAGCATGCCGAGCGTGCTCGCCCAGTCGGGGAGCGCCGTGTAGTGCAGGTGATGCGGACCGGCCCAGATATATAGAAAGACGATCGTCCAGAAGTGCAGGATCGAGAGCTTGTACGAGAACACCGGCCGATCGGCCGCCTTGGGCATGAAGTAGTACATCAGGCCGAGGAACGGGGTCGTGAGGAAGAACGCGACCGCGTTGTGCCCGTACCACCACTGCATGAAGGCGTCCTGCACCCCCGCGTAGATCGAATAGCTCTTGAGCGGTCCCGCCGGCACGCTCAGGTTGTTGAAGATGTGCAGCACCGCGACGGTCACGATCGACGCGATGTAGAACCAGATCGCGACGTAGATGTGTCGCTCGCGCCTCTTGGCCAGCGTGGCGAAGAAGTTGATCGCGAACGCGACCCAGACCACTGCGATCGCGATGTCGATCGGCCATTCGAGCTCGGCGTACTCCTTGGCCTGCGTGAAGCCGAGCGGGAGCGTGATCGCCGCGGCGACGATGATCGCCTGCCAGCCCCAGAAGTGGAAACTGCTCAGGCCGTCGGAGAACATCCGCGTCTTGAGCAGTCGCTGGCTGGAGTAATAGATGCCGGTGAAGATCGCGTTGCCGGCGAACGCGAAGATCACCGCGTTCGTATGGAGCGGCCTCAGTCGGCCGAACGAGAGCCACTCGAGCCCGAGGTTGAAGGCGGGGTTCGCCAACTCGAGCGCGATCCAGAGGCCGACGAGCATTCCCACGAGGCCCCAGATGAAGGTGGCCCAAAGGAACTTTCGTACGATGGCGTCGTCGTACGAGAACGTGTCGACGTGAGTACTCATGCCCTTCTCCGGCGGGATGGGGGTAGGCCGCTCCAACCGGCGGGGGTGGAGAGGTTCGGCCGTGAAGGCCGCCCATCAAAATCGGCCGCAGCGGGGCGCCCGGCAGTCGGGGCCTACGTGGAATCTCCGTCAGCCAAGTTCCTTCACCGCTGTGGTGGATTCCTTCACTGAAGTCAGTGGCTTTGGAGAATGTCAATATTCATGGTTTTGTTGCTAAAAATGATATACAGCAGCTACTATTGACACTAGAACAGAAGGGGCCACTTTGAGACTGTCCACCCCGGAACTCCCAAATGACCACCGCCACAGCCCGATCGATCCCACCCTCCCTCGCGCCGATCGTCGCGGCGCTTGAACTGGAACGCCCTCGCCTGGTGACGAGCCAGCAACTGGCCGACCTGTCAGCAAAGGCAGGACTCCGCACGCCGACGCGCGTGATCGCGCATCGCCTGGTGGCGCACGGTTGGTTGCTCCCGACTGCTGCTCGGAGTGTCTGGGAGTTTGCGCCCGCGGAGCGAGCTGGGGCGTATCCGGACGGGGACCCGGCGAACACGGTGCGGGCTGTGCTGGCCGCCGCTCCGTCACGAACCGTGGCCGTCGCACTCGGCAGCGCCCTCTACCTGCGCGGACTCGCCGATCGTGGACCGGACCAGTTCGAGGTAGCTCTTCCGCTCGGCCAGGTGCCGCCTCGCGGGTTGTCTGCCTGTCGCATCACCCGTTTCGTCGCCCAGCTCTCGACCGATTTCGTTCGCGAACTCCCAGTGCACCGACTCGAGAGCGTGCTGGTCCACGCGGCACATCGTCCAAGGGACGTCCGAAGCTGGGAGGCACTTCTCGAAGTCATCGGGGCAACTGTGGCGTCCGTCGACTCCGCAGCACTCGTTCGGGAGCTCTCCGGGCGACCGCGCGCCACTGCCGTCCGGCTCTCATACTTGCTGAGCGGCATGGCCCCCGCGCTGGCGAAGGCGATCATGCCAGCCGGCACCCAGCGTGTGTGGTTCGGACCTCGTCGGCGCGTGCGGCGCTACGACCCGGCGCGCGGAATAGCCGACACCCTCCTTCCGATGTCGCCGACCGACGTGCAACCGAGATGAGCACCGTCGGGGATCAGCATCGATTGACCGTCGGGTACGTGCACCGGCACCGACCACCTCAGGCGAACGTCGGCATCGGGATCATCCTGCTGGACATCGCGCAGGACTTTCTCCTCGCGCATCTCAAGGCAGAAGGCCTCTTTCGCGATTTGGTGGCCTTCAAGGGCGGGACCGCGCTCCGCAAGCTGTTCGCTGGGCACGCCGGTCGTTTCTCGACGGATCTCGATTTTGCGATTCGAGGCATGGACGATGATCGCGAGACGGCCGCGCGCCTGATCGCCGAGACGGCCGCAGGGAGATCCAGGCGGCGACTCATCAGATCGGACGACTGACGCAGCCACCACCGACATTGGCCGACCTGGACGCGAAACTTCGATCGCACTACGCCTTCATCGGCAACGCGACACCGAAAGAGCGACGCTGGGGACAGGGCGAGTCACGTGATCGCGGAGACGTGCTGCGAGCGGTTGCCGCACTGCCGAACCTTGCGCTCCCCCCGTTCTACCTGCTCTGACGTGCACGCCGGGAGTCGGCCGCAGGCGGCCCCAGCCCCGCCGGCGTTACATTCCCAACTGTCCAACAGGACGGGTCGACCGCACAGTCGCGGCCGACCCGTTCGCGCGTCACCCTCGCCCCCGCGCCAATGTCCGCTGCCCCTCTACCCACCCGCGACGACGCCCTCGCGCTCATGCAGTCCTGGACCCCCAGCGAGTCCCTCCGCAAGCACATGCTCGCGGTCGAGGCGGCCATGCTCGCGTACGCCCGCCACTACGGCGAGGACGAGCACCGCTGGGCCCTCACCGGCCTCCTGCACGACTTCGACTACGAGCGCTTCCCCAACGCCGCGCAGGCTGCCGACGCCGAGCACCCGTTCGAGGGCGTGCGCCACCTCCGCTCGCTCGGTTACCCCGACGACATCTGCACTGCGATCCTCGGCCACGCCCTCTACTCCGGCGTGGCGCGTGAGAGCCGCATGGCCAAGGTGCTCTTCGCCGTCGATGAACTCTGCGGGCTCATCACCGCCGCCGCGCTCGTGCGTCCGTCGCGCAGCGTCATGGATCTCGAGGCCTCTTCAGTGAAGAAGAAGATGAAGGACAAGGGCTTCGCACGCGGCGTCTCGCGCGATGATGTCATTAACGGAGCGGCCGACCTCGGCGTCGAACTCGACGCGCACATCGCCTTCGTGATCGAGGCGATGCGCCTGAGCGCGCCCGCGCTCGGTCTCGCCGGTCCCACCCCCTCCTGACCGGCTCTCTGATAGCCCAACGTTTCCCAACGCCCAGCGCCGATCCCGCGTATGGGAGGACGTGACCAGTGAGCACCTGCAGTGACCGCGATCGCCCTGCCTTGGGCGAGTGTTCCCCGATCGCTCGTGACTGAGCGGCCGGCGGACGAGCGCGACCTCGTCGTCGCCGCACAACGCGGCACGCGCGAGGCGTTCTCGGAGCTCGTGCGCCGGCATCAGCGGCGTGCGTATGTGGTCGCGCGGTCGATCGTGATGAATCACGAGGATGCTGAGGATGCCGTGCAGGACGCCTTCCTGCATGCGTTCAAGGCGATCGACCGGTTCCTCCCTGATCAGGCGTTCGGTGCCTGGCTGCATCGGATCGTCGCCAATGCCGCGCTCGACGTCACACGCCGCCGCAAGGTACGTGACGCCGACGAACTCCCCGAGACGGTCGCGTCGCCGTTCCGGGATCCCGCCGAGTCCAGCGAACTGCGGACGCGGCTCACGCACGCCTTGGACACGCTTCCCGCGCGGCAACGCTCGGTGATCGTGCTCCATGACGTGGAAGGATTCAAACATTCGGAGATCGGCAAGATGCTCGACATCCCGGAAGGGACGGCGCGCTCCGATCTCCACTACGCCAGATCTCATTTGCGCCGGATCCTCGGTGATGTACGGAGCGGACTATGACTGACCACTTGAACGGCCCGACCCTCGTGCGCGATGACGCACTCACCAATGAACTGCGCGCGATCGTGGCGCCGCCGAGCGACCCGGGCTACTGGGACGCGCTCGAGCTGCGCATCATGGCGCGCATCGAACGCGGGCAGGAGGACGGGCGCTGGTGGGCCCTGTCCGAGCGCGCGTATCGCTTTGGCATGATCGCCGCCGGCCTCATCCTCATCGTCGCTGGGTCGGTCTTCCTTCGCTCGCGCGCGGTCGAGACGCGGATGGCGTACGAGAGCGTGATCGAGACGCCGGGGATGGACCAGCCCGTGTTCGCTCGCCGGAACGCGCTCGATGAGCGCCCAGAGACCATGCGCGCCGCGACCGGCCGCTGAGGACTGAGCAATGACGCGAACCAAAGGGATGGCCCTGGCGTTCTACGTGCTGGCGATGGCCGCCGGTGCGGCCATCGGCGTCACCGTCGACCGCTGGGTGCTGCGCGAACGGCTGGTGAACCAGTGGGCCAATCCGCGTGCGATGCGCGCGAAGCTCGCTGACGACCTCAAGCTCGACGCAACCCAGCGCGTTCGGCTCGACTCGATCCTCGACACACGCAACCGGCGGTTCGAAGAGCTCATGGCGCCCACGCGTCCGCTACTCGACTCCGTCACAGTGAATGCCCGCAAGCAGATCCGCGACCTGCTCACGCCCGAGCAGCAGACCGTCTACGACCAGATGCAGCGCGAGCGCGAAGACGCTCGCCGGCAGGAGAAGAGACAATGAAGGTGGTGGTGAAGGTGTTGGTCACTCTCGTGGTCCCCGCAGCTCTCCTCGCGCAGGACGCCGCGCGCCCGATCTCGCTCGACGAGGCCGTCCGCCTCGCACGCCAGAACGCGCCCGCGGCCGTGCAGGCGCGCAATCAGGTGCGCTCCACCGCCGCGGTCGTGCGCACCCGCTACGGCGCCTTCCTCCCGACGCTCTCGTTCGGCGGTGGCGCTCAGAAGCAGAACGGTACGCGCTACCTCGTCGACCTCGACACGATTCTGCCCAACGACGCGCCCTGGCGCGCCAACCACAGCCTCAGCTCCAACCTCGACCTCTTCTCCGGTGGTCGCCGCTACTTCGACCTCCTCACCGCACGCGCCAACGTCGACGCCGCCGAAGCGACCGAGATCTCGCAGAACTTCGCCGTCGCCCGCGACGTCAAGCAGCAGTACTTCGCCATCCTCGCGGCCCGTGAACAGCAGACCGCGGCGCGCGTGCAGTTGGAGCAGGCGCAACAGCAACTGCGCGCCGCAGTGGCCCGCGTCGCCGCGGGCGCCGCCACGCGCTCCGACTCGCTTCGCTCGGTCATCCAGGTCGGCAACGCCCGTCTCGCCTCCCTCACGGCCGACAACGCGCTCGCATCGGCCGATGCCAGCCTCTCACGGCTCGTCGGGTCACTCACCGTCGTCACCGCGGTCGCGAGCGACACGGCGACCGTCGCGACGATCGCGCTCACCGAGACCGAACTCTTCGGCCTCATCGAACGCGGGCCCACGGTGCAGCTGTCCCAGAGTCAGCTCGCCTCGGCCAAGCAGGCCAAGCGCTCGGCACTCTCGCCCTATCTGCCGACGCTCTCCCTCAGCCTCTCCGAGGGCTTCGCATCGTCCGAGAGCGGGTTCGGCTTCCTCGGCGACAACCGCAACAAGAATCTCGCCACGAGCGTCCGCCTCAGCTTCCCGATCTTCAGCGGGCTCGGTCGTGAACAGCAGGTCGTCAACTCGCGCATCGCTGAGGACAACGCCGAAGCACAACTGCGTGACGTGCGCCTCAGTGCGCGTCAGCAGTTGATCCAGCAGCTCGGCAACTTCCGCACCGCCGAAGCCCGCGTCGAGATCCAGCGGCAGTCGGTCACTGCTGGCGAGGAGGACCTCCGCGTCCAGACCGAGCGCTACAATCTCGGCGCCGGCACGTTGCTCGACCTGATCACCTCGCAGTCCACGCTCATCACGGCCCGGCAGGCGCTCATTCAGGCGCGCCTCGACGCCCGCACCGCCAAGGCACAGATCGAAGCCCT
>JANOWT010000306.1:0-3968 GCA_031418115.1 Gemmatimonadota bacterium | reverse complement strand
GGGGTTTTCTGGGCTTCACCCCCGCCCACAACCCCCCCCGCGGGGCCCCCCGCCCGCCGCCCCGGCCGTGGGGGGGGGGGGGGTGCTCCATCCCCCCCCCCCCGCTTCGCATTCGAGCTCTTGACGGCGATACTTCAAGCGAATGCCGACCCCGCCGAGCGAAACCCCTCCACCCGCCGAGTTGCCGCAGACTCGCGGGAACGTCTGGCTCGCAGCGCGCGCCTCGCTCGCGGCACGACGATCGGCGCCGTTCGCAAAGGTATGGAGCATCACCTTCGGTGCGCTCACGCTACTGGCGTTCCTTGTCCCGCTCCTAGGGCGTGACCCCGCCGCTGCCGATCGCGCGGCGAACGGTCAGCTCGCTGCCGATACGCTGCGCAGCGCGCAACGCGTGCGCGACGCCCTGTCCGCGGTGGCTGTGGCGGACTCACTGCATCTCGACGCGCGCGCGCAGCTGACTGCACCGCGTGCCGCTCCTACCCCCTTGGCGAGAGCGGCGGCTCCAGCAGCGCCGGTCAGCACAGCAGATCGTACCTTCTCTCGGGCGCTCGCTCAACTCTCGGCGAGCATCGAGCGTGCGAAGCGCGAGCGCACGGTCGCAGCCTGGGTCGCGTTGTCAGAGGACCCGAGCCTGAATCGAGGTCCACGTGTGCGAAGCCTGATGGACTCGCTTCGTTCGTTCGATGCGCGCGCGAGCGCCCTGACCACCGGCGCCGAGAGCACGGCCCAACGTGACGAACTCCAACAGCGCGCCGGCCGCGCGGGTCGGACCATCGTCGCTATCGCCGAGAACCGGCGTTCGGAGCTGGCCGCGGCGGACTCGATTTCGGTCAGGTCGCTCGTCGGGGTACCGGTCGTGCTGGCGGAGCCCGCTCCACGGCCGGTCGCCGGCTCATCGTTCACCGAGCGCGCTCCCGACACGACTACCTCGCTCTCAGCGTTGCGCGTGGCGCAGGAGTCCCTCGCGGACGCACGACGTGCGCACGACTCGCTCACGGCGGTATTGGTCGCGCAAACGACGGCGAGCGTCCCTCGCGACCGCGGTCCCACACTCGCGCGGGCCTCGCTGGCGATCGCCATGGCGGCGCTGCTCCTGCTAGGTCTGCTGGTGCGATTCGCCACCGCGATGAGTCGGGAGATGAACGCTCCGACGCTCGCCGACGCCGGCGAGGCCGAGCGCGTTGCTCGTGCGCCGGTGCTGACGACCGTGCGCGCGGCGATGCTTGACGGACCCGCTCGATTCCACCCGAGCGGCATCGACCCATTCCGCATCCTTTACCTAGGACTCACCGCGACGGGAACACGCGTGCGCACGGCCATCGTGACCGGAGCCGACCCCGTGATCGTCGCCGCGACCGGCGCGCGACTCGCGATCGCAGCGGCGGCAGACCACAGGCAGACGCTCGTCGTCGATCTCGACGTCGCGAACATCCCTCTCTCGCGCACGTTTCGCGAGCGCGCTGAACCCGGGATGAGTGACGCGCTCGCACGCGCATTCACCTGGCGCGAGGTGGCTCGGCCGGTGGGGTCGAGCGACGGACTCACGATCACGTTGCTGCCGGCGGGCACAGAGCGGGATGACCTCGCCTCCGGGGCGGAGCTCGAGGAACTACTGGAGTCGTTCGTCCGACTGCGGAGCGGCTACGAGCTCACTATCATCGTAACGCCGCCCGAGCGCATTGCGCTCGCGGCTCAGCTCGTCGAGGCCGGTCCGGTCATACTCACCGTAGCCGCTGGCGAGACAGCGCTCGCCGATCTCGAACGCGAAGTGCGTCAGGTGCGAGCGGCCGATCGCCGATTGCAGGGGATGGTGCTGTGGGACGCTCCCCGCCCGGAGTTGCCGTCGCGCGCCGAGCTCGCGGCCACTCTCTCAAGGCGGAAGGGTCGCACTCCAGGCGGATCATTTGAGGCGGTTCAGCGGGCAATTAGCCCTCATAAAAGTGGCAGTAATAAGCCCTCAAGATGACAGTACAAGGACAGTGGGCCGACACACTTCTTGATTTTGAGCGCCTTCACGTGCTGAAGATCCTTGTGTGGGGGGCGCTCTCGGTCGCAGTGGGTACGGCGCTGTTCGCCTTCGTCCGCGTGCGGAGAATCGATTCCCCGCTACTGCAACACTTCGCGATCCAGTCAACGGCCTGGGGACTCATCGACATCGGAATCGCGATCTGGGCGAAGCAGGGGCTTCATCTTCGCGATTTGGCCGGGGCCGTCGCGCTGGATCGGTTCGTCTGGCTCAACGTCGGGCTCGACGTGGGGTACGTCGCCGTTGGTGCGACGCTCGTCATCGCCGGCTGGACCCTGGGTCGGCGGTTTGGGCTCGTCGGTGCGGGCGCCGGCGTGATCGTGCAAGGCTGCGCGCTCGCGCTGCTCGATCTCCAGTTGGCTGCCGCGATCGTGCGTTAGTGCGCCAGCCATCACCAACGGCTATGTTCCTCTCACGCGCCCCATGACAGGCTACTCCGACCGCATCAACCACGCTTTCGCGTTCGCCGCGAAGCATCACGACCGCCAAGTGCGGAAGGGCACGCGGTTGCCCTATCTCACGCATCCGGCCAACGTCGCGGTCATCCTCACGCGCTATGGGCGTGACGAAGAGACGGTGATCGCCGGGATCCTGCACGACGTGATCGAGGATTGCGTGCGCGAAGGCTGGACGCGCGAGATGCTCGAGGATCGGATCGCCGCCAAGTTCGGGACCGAGGTACTGTCTGCGGTTCTCGCCGTGACCAAGCGCCGCCTTGATGACGATGGCGTGGAGTTCTCGCGCGAGGATGCGCGTGACGACTACCTCACCCGGCTGGCGATCGCGGGCGACCTTGCCCGCTGGGTCTGCGCCGCGGACAAGGTGCACAATGCGGGATCGATCCTCGCCGACCTGCGTCGGACGATCGACCCCGACTCAGTGTGGGGCCGGTTCAATGGCGGACGCGCCGGTACCATGACGTGGTATCGTGGCGTTCGCGACCGGCTCACGAGCTTGGGATTCGACGCGCCGATCATGGCGGAGCTCTCGCAACTCGTCGACCAACTCGAGTCCGTCTGACTCGAGGCCTCAGGCTTTGGTGTCCGCCGGGTAGGTCCGCACCACATACTCGTTGAGAATTTCGAGGAACTCAGCGACGATCCGATCCCCCTTGAGGGTGACGCGAAGCTTCCCGTCGACGTAGACCGGCGCTTTGGGATCCTCGAACGTACCCGGAAGCGAGATGCCCAGGTTGGCGTGCTTCGACTCACCGGGACCGTTCACGACGCACCCCATCACCGCGACCTTCATCTCCTCGACGCCCGGGTGAGATCCGCGCCAGATCGGCATCTGATCTCGGAGATAGTTCTGGATGTCCTCTGCCATCTTCTGGAAGAAGGTGGAGGTGGTCCGTCCGCATCCTGGGCAGGCCGTGACTTGTGGTGTGAACGACCGCAGTTCCAATGACTGCAGGATCTGCTGTGCGACGACGACTTCCTCCGTGCGCTCGCCGCCGGGACGCGGCGTGAGCGAGACGCGGATCGTGTCGCCGATGCCTTCGCTCAGGAGGATCGCGAGCGCGGCCGTGGTCGAAACGACACCCTTGGTGCCGAGCCCGGCTTCCGTGAGTCCGAGGTGGAGCGGATAGTCACACCGCGCGCCAAGACGACGATAGACGGTGACGAGATCCTGAACCTGTGAGATCTTCGCCGAGATCAGGATCTGGTCGTGGCGCAAACCGGTCTCCTCCGCGAGTGCCGCCGAGCGTAGCGCCGACTCGAGCATGGCCTCGAAGTAGACCTCCTTGGCCTCGACCGGTTCGGAACTCGCGGCGTTCGCGTCCATCATCTGCGTGAGCAGATCCTGATCGAGTGAACCCCAGTTCACGCCGATGCGCACGGGCTTCTGGTATTCGACGGCCACCTCGACGATCGTGCGGAAGTTGTCGTCGCGATGTCTCGTTCCAACGTTGCCAGGATTGATGCGGTACTTCGCCAGCAAC
>JANOWT010000305.1:0-2354 GCA_031418115.1 Gemmatimonadota bacterium | reverse complement strand
AGTCCACGCGCGCGGTGGTCTGCGTGCGCCAGCAGCCCGCGACGATCGTTCGCCCTCCGGCAGTATCGGCGACACGGTCCATCGTCACTTCGCTGACGGAGTTCGGACTGTCGAGGATGCGCTCCGGCCGTGCGCTCGCCGCCGCGGTGCTCGATAGCGACAGCGACTTCATGCGCGCCTTACTGTCCGCGCTACCTGCGGCGGCGGCGAGCATCTCCTTCTGTTCGGCGGCAATGCGCGAGGCGGCGCCACTGGCGATACCTCCGGCGACACCGGTGACAACAGCGGCGCCCGGTGCCAGTGTCGGCGCGGGCTGCAGCGCACTTGGCGCGGGTGCCGCCGCTGGGACGGCTACGGCTGGAACGGCCACCGCCGCGACCACTGATGACGCCACGTCTGCGTCCGCTCGCGAGGAGAGATCCGCTGCGCTCTGTTTCGCTGTTGCGCTCTGACGAACGCTTCGCGCAGGGCTCGGCGAGGCGTTCACTGTCACGGTTGTCGCAACCGGTTGGTCCGCGAGCGACTCGGCAACTGGCGAGACTGCTGACGCGACCGTCGGCGCGGCTTGCGTTCCCTCGACCAGCGCGGTCATCGTTTCCGTTCGATCAAGCCCGAGGTACCCGACGCCCGCGACGAACACGAACCCCGCCGCGACCTTCAGCCACGTCGGCACACGCCACCGCCTGACCTGCTGCCTGACCTGCACCGTCGGCACCCGTGGGATCACATCCCCCGCCACCACATCCAGCGCTCCAAGGATCCGCGTACTCGCCGCCACCAGCCCTCGCGCCTCCGCGGCCGCCGCCCCCCACTCGGCATCCTCGGCCACCAACCGCTCCACGCGCGCAGCCTCCTCCGCGCCGAGCTCACCATCGAGCCAGGCGTGGATCAGCCCTTCATCAGGTCGCTCATCACGACGCGGCATTCGATCCTCCTCGGCGCAGAGCCACCAGCGCCTCATATGACTCGGCGAGACGCTTCCGCGCCCGCGACAGTGTCGTACCCACCGAATTCCTCTCGATCTGCAGGATCTCGGCGATCTCGCCGTAGTCCAGTCCTTCTTCCTTGAGCAACAGCGCCTGCCGGTCACGCTCCGTGAGCCCGTCGAGCGCTTTTCGTGCGAAGGCCGCACTCTGCGCACGCTCGATCGTGAGATCAGGCGCCGGCTCGTGCGCGTCGCGCTGTTCCTCGGCGAGCAGTTCCAAGTGCCGACGGTTGCGCGCATCGCGCCGCGCTCCGTCGCGCACCAGGTTGTGCGCCACCGCGAACACCCAGCTGCGTTCGTTCACGATCGTGTCCTGACGCAGGGCCCGGACGAACGTCTCCTGCGCGACCTCCTCCGCCCAATCGCGGTCACCCAACCTGCGGGTGAGATACCGCACGAGCGTTGCGTGATACTCGCGGAAGAGACGTTCGGCCTGGTCCACGCGCCCTACCAGTCGCGGGTGATGGCGGTGAGTGCAGCATCGTCGAGTCGCGCCGCACCGTCCGCCGCGAGACGGATCGTCACCGCACGCCCGTGGATCTCCATCCGTTCACCGACGCCGAAGAGTTCGCGCAACTCGGCCACCCGTTCCATGAGCGTGAAGTACGCTGGTGAGAAGGCCTTCACCGTGACCACGCGCGCACCGGTCGCCGCGGGACGCGAATCGACCCAAGTGCTGTCGACGAGCGTGAAGCTGCGCGTCGCCGTACGGCGCGACGTCTCGGTGTTGGCCACGACGAGGTCCGCCACAGAGCGTGACTCGCGCATGCTCGCCGCCTGCTTGGCACGATCGAACTCGGTCTCCTTCCGCTCAGCGCCTACCGCGCCCGTTGTCGGGGACGGACTCGTTGCGCCGCTCGCAACTCCACCAGCGACTCCGCCACCCGAACGCGCATCACTGCTGCGCGGCGTTATGGTCGAGATCGAGTTCGGCGAGTCCAAGATGCGCTCCGGCGCGATGCGACGCTGTCCGTTCTGACGCTGTGGCACCTGCATGCTAGGCTCGAGCACGAGGTACGACGTGAGTTCCGTGGGGATCCCCCACTTCTCGCCGAGCTCTCGCATCTCACTGTCGAGTTCCGACGACGCACCGTTCTTGCGGCGCTCCGCACTCAACCACCCCACACGCTGCGTCGCCCAGAGACGGCCGACGAATGCATCGCCGGTGCGGCGAGCAGGGAACTGCGCCTGCGCCACCCAGGTCACTGGACCATCGGGCGTCTCGCCGGTGATCGTGATGCGCCCACCATTCTCCTGCCCGAACCCCACCGGGATCGCACTGCGACGGTAGCGCGCGAGCACCGTGAGCTCCTGACCCGCGAAGAGGTCGAGTCGCCCGGTGGGCTGGATCGCATGCAGTTGCACACCT